>JARKOU010000247.1 GCA_029975645.1 Actinomycetales bacterium | reverse complement strand
CCGGACCACGTTGCTCGGACGCCGTCGCGGCGACCTGCTCACACGCATCGTCGCCGACACGGACGCCGTGCTCGACCTCGTCGTGCGGGTGTTCCTGCCGCTGGCGTCGGGGCTGTTCGTGGTGCTGGCGACCACGCTGGTGCTCGCGGCGTTCGCGCCGGCCGTGGCGGTGGCGGTGCTCGCCAGCGCACTGGTGGCGGGTGTCGCCGCGCCGTGGCTGGCGGCGCGCCTATCGGCGGCCGCCGACGCCGCGGCCGTGCCCGCGCGCGGAGCGCTCGCCGACGTGGTGCACGAGATCGCCCGCACCGCCCCCGACCTGATCGCCTACGGCCGGGACACCGACGCGCTGGCGCGGCTCGCCGAGGCGGACGCCAGACTGGTCGCCGCCGACGAACGGGCCGCCTGGACGCGGGGTCTCGCGACGGCCCTGCAGGTGGTCGCGGCGGGGGCGGCGGTCGTGTTGGCGCTCGTCCTCGGCGCGGACGCCGTCCGCGCCGGCACCCTCGACCGGCCGATGCTGGCCGTGCTGGTGCTGCTGCCGCTGGCCCTGCACGAGGTGTTCGGCGACTTCACCAAGGCCGCGCAGACGTGGACGCGGGCGTCCGTCGCGCTCGACCGCGTGCGCGAACTGCTGGATGCCCGCCCCGTCGGTTCCGGCGATCTCGTCGACGCCTCGGCCGCCGGGGCCGGGCGGTTGGGCGTCCGGGATCTCGCGATCGGGTGGCCGGGGGCGGCGCCGCTGGCGTCCGGACTGACCTTCGACGTGGGGCAGGGCGAGAAGGTCGCGCTGGTCGGGCCTTCCGGCGTGGGCAAGACGACGTTCGCGGCGACCGTGCTCGGGCTGATCCCGCCCGTGGCGGGGACGGTCGCGGTGTCGGGGCGGATCCGGTATCTGGCGCAGGACGCGCACACGTTCAGCACGACCGTCGCCGAGAACGTGCGGATCGGCAACCGGGACGCCTCGGACGCCGATGTCGCGGCCGCCCTCGATCGGGCGCGGCTCGCCGTGGACCCGGGGCGGCTGGTGGGCGACCTGGGGGCGTCCTTGTCCGGTGGGGAGACCCGCCGGCTGGCGCTGGCGCGGCTGCTGGTGGGCGACCCGGAGGTGCTGCTGCTGGACGAGCCCACCGAGCACCTCGACCCCGAGACCGCCACAGCGCTGCTGGCTGACCTGTGGGCCTCCGTCGGGGACCGGCCGCTGCTGGTCATCACCCACGACCCTGCTGTGGTGGCCCGGTGTGACCGGACGATCGCGCTCGCCTGACGCCGACACCCCCGGCACGTTTTCGCAACACGAACGTCTCGATATTCGGTCGTCGATTGGGTCGCACGACTCATCCCGTGGTTAGGTAGACCTAAGTAAGGCTCCCCTAACTTCCCTTCGACCACGAGGAACCCATGCGCTCCATCGCCCGTCTGCTGGCCCCCATCGCCGCGCTGACTCTGCTCGCCGGCTGCTCCCCCGCCGCACCCGCCGCTGCCCCGGCCACCGAGACCCTCACCATCGAACACGCGCAGGGCACCGCCACGGTGGCCGCCGACCCGGACAGCGTGGTCGTCCTCGACTACGCCGCCCTCGACACGCTCGCCGCCCTGGGTCTCAGCGACAAGGTGAGCGCAACCGCCCAGGCCACCCTCCCGGCGTCCCTCGACGTCTACGCCGACACCCCCCGCGTCGGCACCCCTCAGGAGCCCGATCTCGAGGCCATCGCCGCGCTCGACCCCGACGCGATCATCATCTCGGCTCGCTCGGCCGACAAGTACGCCGAGCTCAACGAGTTGGCCCCCACCATCGACCTCACCTTCCGCTCCACCGACCCCGTCCAGACCCTCACGAACAGCGTCGGCACCCTCGGCGACCTGTTCGGTGTCCGGGCCGAGGCCGACGCCGCCCTCGCCGAGGTCACGGGGCTGATCGCGCAGACCAAGGACGCCGTCGCGACCGACACGTCGGCGCTGATCCTCCTCACGACGGGTGGCAAGGTGTCCGCGTACGGACCGGGCTCGCGGTTCGGCGCCCTCGTCCACGACACCCTCGGCGTCACCGCCGCCGCGCCCGACCTCCAGATCGACAACCACGGTCAGCTCGTCAGCTTCGAGTTCGTCGCCGAGACCAACCCGGGCGCCCTCCTCGTCATCGACCGGGACGCCGCCATCGGCCAGCAGGGCCAGTCGGCCCAGCAGGTGCTCGACAACGCGCTCGTCCACCGCACCGACGCCTGGACCAACGGCGACGTCGCCTACCTCGACGGCGCCTCGTGGTACCTCGTCGGCTACGGCCTGGCCAACACGAAGGCGATGGTCACCGACGTGCGGAACGCCCTCGCCGGATGACGGAGACCGCCATCAGGACGCCGCCGGTCGAGCTGGTCTCCAGCTCGACCGGCGGTACCCGCCGGATGTCCGCGATGGTCGCGGGGGGCGCGCTCGTCGCGACGCTCGCGGCCGTCTCGTTGTTCGTGGGCGTGGCCGACATCACCGTCGGCGACGTCCTCACCGGCCGCGCCGACTACGAGATCATCGCCCTCAGCCGACTCCCCCGCACGCTCGCGCTCATCCTCGCGGGCGCGGCGCTCTCGGTGGCCGGGCTCATCATGCAGCTCCTCACGCGCAACGTGTTCGTCGAGCCGTCCACCGCGGGCATCCTCGACTTCGCGGCCCTGGGCCTGCTCGTCACCGCGCTGCTCTGGCCGGGCGCGCCCATCATGGCGAAGATGGTGCTCGGCACGGCGTTCGCCCTGCTCGGCACGGCCCTGTTCCTGCGCATCCTCGCCGTCGTTCCGCTCCGCGACGTCCTCGTCGTCCCCCTCGTCGGCCTCATGCTCGGCGGTGTCGTCGGCTCGTTCTCGACGTTCGTCGCCTACCGCACCGACCTGCTCCAGAGCCTGAACGCCTGGACCACCGGCGACTTCTCCGCCGTCATCGCCGGCCGCTTCGAACTGCTCTGGATCGCCGGCGTCCTCGTGGTCGTCGCTGCCCTGGTGGCCGACCGCTTCACCGTCGCCGGCCTCGGGGAGGCCTTCACCACCAACCTCGGTCTCGACTACCGCCGCACCATGGCGCTCGGCATGACCGTCGTCGCGGTCGTGTCCGCCACGGCCGTCCTCACCGTGGGCGCGTTGCCGTTCCTCGGCCTCGTCGTGCCCAACGTGGTCCGCGCGGTCGTCGGCGACCACGCCCGCCGCGCCGTTCCGTGGGTCGCCCTCACCGGGGCCGCCCTCGTCCTCGCCTGCGACCTCGTGGCTCGCACGGTCATCGCCCCCTACGAGATGCCGATCGCCACCGTGCTCGGTGTCGTCGGCGCGGTCACGTTCCTCATCCTCCTCGCGCGGGGTCGCCGCCGTGGCTGACACACTGCAGCACCCCCGCCCGGTCGTCACCTCGGTCGCCCGCACCGCCGCGCGCCCCGCCGAGCGGTGGTGGCGGCGTCCGACCGGACGCCTCGCGCTCATGACCGCCGCCGCGCTCGCCCTCGTCGCGCTCTACCTCTTCGGCGACCTGGGCGGCAACGTCTCCTACCTGCTCGGCCGGCGCACGGTGACGGTGGCGACGCTCGTGCTCGTGGCCACGGCGATCGGCGTCTCGACGGTGCTGTTCCACACGGTCACCGCCAACCGCATCCTCACCCCGTCGATCATGGGGCTGGACTCGCTCTACCTCGCCCTCCAGACGGCGGCCGTGTTCTTCCTGGGCGTGCCCGCCACCACGTCGATCCCGGCACCGCTGCGGTTCGGGGTCGAACTCGTCGCCATGGTCGGCTTCTCGCTCGCCCTGTTCTGGTTCGTCATGAGCCGCTTCGGACGGTCGTTGACGCTGCTGCTGCTGGTCGGCGTCCTGCTGGGCGGGTTGTTCCGCGGGCTCTCGTCGTTCCTCCAGCGGTTGCTGACCCCCGAGGACTTCCTCGTCCTCTCCGACCGCTTCTTCGCCGACTTCACCGGCGCCGATCCGG
>JARKOU010000225.1 GCA_029975645.1 Actinomycetales bacterium | reverse complement strand
TCCGCGTTGCGGGGGTCAGGCCGCGCCGAGCACCATCCAGCGCCCCCCACGCGCGCGCAGGCCGGTGGTCACCGCGCGGGCGAGCATGAATCCCCCGCCGAAGGCGAGCCACAGCCAGGCCAGGCCGACGGCGCCGTCGGGCGCCCAGAGCCACACGGCCGCGGCCGGCGGAAGGTAGGCGAGGAGCGTCGCCAGGCCGGCGGCGGCGAGGAAGCGGCCGTCCCCGGCGCCGATGAGCACGCCGTCGAGCACGAAGACCCAGCCGGCCACGGGCAGGCACGCCCCCGTCACCAGGAGGGCGAGGGCGACAGCGCGGCGCACGTCGCCGTCGGCGGTGAACAGCGGCGCGAGCCACCACCCCGAGGCGGCCATGGCCACGCCGAGAACCGCCCCGGCCGCGACACCCCAGCGGACTGTCCGCCGGGTGAGGGCGCGGGCGGCGGCGGCGTCCCCGGCGCCGAGCGCGTGCCCCGCGAGCGCCTGCGCGGCGATGGCGAGGGCGTCGAGGGCGAAGGCGGTGAGCCCCCACAGCGCGGCGACCACCTGGTGCGCAGCGAGCGCGACGTCGCCGAGCGAGGTGGCCACGAGAACGGTGAGCAGGATCGCCAGGCGCAGCGTGAGGGTGCGCAGGAACAGGGGACCGCCCGCTCGCGCGCTCGAGAGCAGGCCGGCCGCGGCGGGGCGGAGCGGGACGTCGCGGCCCCGGGCCTCCCGGACGACGACGGCGCCCAGCACCGCGCCCATAGCGGTCTGGGTGAGCGCCGTCCCCAGCCCCGAGCCGGTTATCCCCAGGCCGACGCCGTAGACGAGCAGCACGTTGAGGACGGCGTTGACGACGGCGCCGGCGACCGCGACCACGAACGGCGTGCGCGTGTCCTGGCGTCCGCGCAGGGCACCGGTCGCGGCGAGGACCAGGAGCATCCCTGGCAGGCCCGGGATCGAGGCGCGGAGGTAGGCGACGGCGTGGGTCGCCACCTCCGGGGAGGCGCCGAGGGCGTGGACGACGGCGGGGGCGGCGACCCATCCGACGGCCGCGACTGCTGCGCCGAGCAGGATCGCCAGCCACGCGCCGTCGACCGCCACAAGGGCGGCCCCACGCGCGTCACCTGCACCGATGCGCCGTGCGCTCGCCGCCGTGGTGGCGTAGGCGAGGAAGACGAACAGGCCGACCGCCGTCACGAGGAGCGTGCTCGCGAGGGTCAGGCCGGCGAGTTCTGCGGTACCGAGGTGCCCGACGACGGCGGAGTCCACGAGCACGAACAGCGGCTCGGCCACGAGGGCGCCGAGCGCCGGCAGGGCGAGCGCGAGGATGCGCCGGTCCACGGCGCGCGGGGGCTCCGGCGTGTCGCGCAGCGTGTCGTCCACGGATGTGCCGACCAATCTTCATCCACAGTGTGCACAGCGCGGGAGGGCCGCGATTGCTGGGATCTGGGGGTTTCCTGGGACGTCTGTCCCCAGGTTCATCCACCGATTGTGGAGAACCGTGTGGTTCATCCACATGCCGTCCCCAGGTTAGCGGCGCTTCTCCCCAGGTCCCGTCCGGGGGTCCGTTGGCGGGTGCTCGCGGACCCCGTAGGTTCCCCTCGGGCGCAGCGGCAGGGTAGCCGTGGGCGACGAGGGCTCCACCCGGCAGCGGGCGGGCCCCTCGGAGCCGGCGCCCTTTGCGTGTCCGCTCATCGGCTCGGTCGCTCGGGGCTCGATGTCGGTGGTGCGCGGTAGACGTTGTGGCAGGACGAGAGGACGGGGAACCGGATGTCCATCACGGAACTGCACGCGACGGAGCCGGGCGAGCGGGAGACCTTCGACCGCACGCCGCCGCAGGACATCGCCGCGGAGCAGAGCGTGCTGGGCGGCATGCTCCTGTCCAAGGACGCGATCGCCGACGTCGCCGAGGTGATCCGTGGGACGGACTTCTACCGGCCGGCGCACGAGATGGTCTACGACGCGATCGTCGACCTCTACGCGCGCGGCGAGCCCGCCGATGCCGTGACCGTGGCTGCGGAACTCGCCAAGCGCGGGCTGATCGGGCGGATCGGGGGGGCGCCCTACCTCCACACCCTCATCTCCTCGGTGCCCACGGCCGCGAACGCCGGCTACTACGCCCGCATCGTGCGCGAGCGGTCCGTGTTGCGGAAGTTGGTGGACGCGGGCACCCGGATCGCGCAACTCGGCTACGCGACCGACGGCGGCGACGTCGACGAACTGGTCAACGCCGCGCAGGCCGAGGTGTACGCGGTCACGGAGCGCCGAGCCAGCGAGGACTACCTGCCGCTGCGGGACGTCATCAACGCGACCATGGAGGAGATCGACGCCGCGTCCTCCCGTGGCGAGGGCCTCGTGGGCGTGCCCACGGGGTTCGCCGACCTCGACCGCCTGACGAACGGCCTGCACCCGGGCCAGATGATCATCGTTGCGGCGAGACCCGCCATCGGGAAGGCCCTGGCACTCGACACCCCCCTGCCGACGCCGGACGGCTGGACCACCATGGGTGAGGTCCAGGTGGGGGATGTGCTGATCGCGGCCGACGGTACGCCGACGCGGGTGGTCGCCGCGACCGACGTCATGCTCGATCGGCCGTGCTTCGAGGTGACCTTCGACGACGGTACGCGGATCATTGCGGATGCCGAGCACCAGTGGCTCACGGATACGAGAGCCTCGCGGAAGTCGGCGCAGGCCGCCGCCACCGGGTACAACCGTTACCGGAACCAGCGGACGTTTGCACAGGTCAGGACCACCCGTGAGATCGCCGGGACGCTGCGGTGCGAAGTGGCTGACGAGCGGTTGAACCACTGCGTGACGAACGCGCGGCCCCTCGCCCTGCCGGAGCGCGACCTCCCGATCCATCCCTACGTCCTCGGCGTCTGGCTCGGAGACGGGCACAGCGCGAGCGCCCGCTACACGTCCGCCGACCCGGAGATCGCGATGCGCATCGAGGGGCTCGGGTACCGCGTGGTACCGGGTCAGGGCCGCACCTTCTCCATTCGCTTGTTCGAGGAGGAGATCGCCGAGCGACGGTGCGTCGTCTGCGACGCGCCGTTCACCCCCCGTACATCTCAGGTCAAGACGTGTGGACGGACATGCGGTGGTCGGGCCCGAGCCGTTTCCACGCGGACCCAGGCACCCGTTTGTCGGGATTGTGGCCAGCCGAGTTCTGGCGGCCGCCGCTGCGCCCGGTGCCATGAACGACAAGGAACGGTTCAGGCGCTCCTGCGGACGCTTGGCATCCTCGGCAACAAGCACATCCCGGAGGCATACCTGCGGGGGAGTGAGGTCCAGCGCCGGGAACTGCTCGCAGGGTTGCTCGACACCGACGGGACTGTGAGTCCCACTGGTGCCGTCCAGTTCACCGTGACGAACGAGAACCTGGCGCACGACGTCCTGGAACTCGTGCACGGCCTCGGCTACCGGACCGGCTTCTCCTCGCGCGCCGTGCGAGGCCGTCGACCGGAGTCCTCGACGGCGTTCACGATCACGTTCACGACGTCAGATGAGGTTTTCGCGCTCGAGCGGAAGCGACTGGTCCACAAGGAGCGGGCCACGCGCACGACGCCGCGCCGTCGTGCGCGCTTCATCACGGACGTGCGCCCGGCGCCGAGCGTTCCTGTGCGGTGCGTCGAGATCGCGCACCCTTCACATCTGTACCTCGCCTCGCGATCCATGATTCCGACGCACAACTCCACGTTGGGACTGGACATCTGCCGCGCGGCGGCGATCAAGCACCAGCAGACCGCGGTCATCTTCTCGCTGGAAATGAGCCGGACCGAGATCACCATGCGCCTGCTGTCGGCGGAGTCCGGGGTGCTGCTGCAGAACATGCGCAAGGGCACCATGCGGGACGAGGACTGGACGCGGCTCGCGAGCACCATGGGCAAGGTCTCCGAGGCCCCGCTGTTCATCGACGACAGCCCCAACATGTCGCTCATGGAGATCCGGGCGAAGGCCCGCCGCCTCAAGCAGCGGCACGACCTGCGCCTCATCGTCGTCGACTACCTGCAGCTCATGTCCTCGGGCAAACGCGTGGAGTCCCGGCAGCAGGAGGTCAGCGAGTTCTCCCGGGCGCTCAAGCTCCTGGCGAAGGAACTCGAGGTGCCCGTCATCGCGATCTCCCAGCTCAACCGCGGACCGGAGCAACGCACCGACAAGAAGCCGCAGATGAGCGACCTGCGCGAGTCCGGCTCCCTCGAGCAGGACGCCGACATGGTGATCCTCCTGCACCGCGAGGACGCCTATGAAAAGGAATCGCCGCGGGCCGGCGAGGCCGACCTCATCGTCGCCAAGCACCGCAACGGGCCCACGGACACGGTCACGGTCGCGTTCCAGGGCCACTATGCGCGCTTCGTGGACATGGCCCACGGGATGTAGTGCGCGCCGAACGCGGCGTCCCGAACGGCTAGTCCCCCGCCCGCCGACGCCGGAGCTCGGCCAGGACGTCCTCGGCAAGCCACACGTAGGACTCGTCCGGGTCGGAGAGAACCACCGATTCGGGGCCGTAGAGGCGGCGCGCGATCGCGACGGCCTCCTCGGGCGTGGTGATCCCGAGGATCTCGAAGAGGGCAACCAGGTCGCTCTGATCCCGCTCCCGACCCGCGGCCATCTTCATCGCCAGGAGGTGATCTGCGCCTTCGAGAGGTGGGTCGGGCCGGTCATGCCGCCGTGAAGTTCCGCTCGTCGAACCAGATGCCCAGCCGTCGGAAGTCGATCGGCGTTCGCTGCACCACCTGGGCGCGACGCGCTATGACGTGGCCCGGCCACCACCACTCGTCCAGTGACGCACGGGCAGTCCAGGCGGGCACCGGGTGTCCGCCCTGACGGCACATGTAGGCGATGGAGGCGGCCAGAAGCGCGTCCCATCGCTCGTCACCCGTCGGTCCGGGCGGCGCGACGAAGGCCGTGAACTCATCCGGTGTCGTGAGGTGGCGGAGGGCCAGGACGCCGTCGAGGAGGAAGCGCAGGGCGTCGTCCTCGTCACCGAGCGCCAGCAGTTGCGAGACGTCGGACGCGATCTCGGGCGCGGTGCGCCACGTGCGCGACGTGGCGGGTTCGCCCGTGGTCGCGTCGACCGGGTGCGCCGCGTCGTCGACCATGTGCGAAGTGTTGCACCACCGTCGAGCACGCCTCATCGACCCGCCGCGCCACGCTCGCCCTGTCGTCGAGCCGAGACGCGACGAGGCGCGGGACCCGCCCCCTGGGGGTCCCGCGCCTCGCCGGTCTCGGAGCCGCCGTCGTCGTGCCGAGCGGCGCTGAGGCCGGCCGACGTCCGGCCGTCAGCCGCTCAGGCCGCCCGACGGTCAGGCGGCACGGCGCGCCACCTCGCGCCGCAGGACCTCCTGCCGCAGCCGTCCGAGCCGGAGCGTGGCCGCCGTCGCGAAGCCCCGCGAGAGGAGCGACGCGACGGTCCCGCTGTGCCGGAACGTATGCGTCACCCGCGTCCCGCCCGCCGCCGGCTCGAGCACCCACTCAGAGACCTCCGCGAAGCCCGGGAAGGTCCACGAGGTCTCGATGCGCCGCTCGCCGATCTCGAGGTAGCGCACCTCGCCGGGCAGGATCCCGCGGACGGTCACGGGATAGGCCCGCCCGACGACGGCGCTGCCCTCGGCGGACATCCGCGAGAACGCGGGGTTCCAGGCGGCCACGCCGCCGACGTCGACCAGGACGGCCGAGACCGCGGCCACGCGCGCCGGGATCACGAGCGAGTCGGTGACGGTGAGTCCGCCGCAGGTCGGCGCGTTCCCGAGGGGTTCATGCCGCGCGTCGTCGCCGACTGCCCGCACGCCGCACATCCGCTCGTCCCCGCTCATCGGACCGGCTCCTCGGCTCCGGCCGCCACGAGGGCGGGCTCGCCGGAGGGCGCGCCGGGCGCCGTCGTCGACCCCTCCCCGCCGGGGGCACCAACCGAACCGTGCCGCCCGGGCCTGCGCACGCCCCACACCTTCGGACCGAGCAGGCTGAGCGCGGCAGGCATGAGCACGAGGCGAACCACGACGGCGTCGAGGATCACGGCCGTCGCGAGGCCGAGCCCGAGTTGGCGCACCACGCTGATCTGCGCCGTCCCGAACGAGGCGAACACCGCCACCATGATGATCGCGGCACTGTTCACCAGGCCCGCCGTGCGCCGCAGGCCCTCCTGGATGGCGGCCTTGTGGTCGCCGTGCGCGACGTAGTGCTCCCGCATCCGGGAGATCATGATCACCATGTAGTCCATGCTCAGGCCGAACATGATCGCGAACAGCAAGAGCGGCGTGACGCTGTTGACCGGCACCCCGAGCCAGTCCTGGAACACGAGCGTGAGGATGCCCAGGCTCGCCGCGACCACCAGGCCGTTGAGCGCCAGCGCGAGCAGCGGCAACCGCCAGGACCGGAACGCCCAGGTGAGGAGCGCGATCGTGGCGAGCGAGACGAAGAGCACGATCGCCGGCAGCGACGTCTCCACCACCGAGTCGAAGTCCGCGCCCTGGGCGGTGGCGCCGGCGACGTAGACCCGCACCCCGTCCGGGACGGCGCCCGGGACGTCGGCACGCAGCGCCGCCACGAGGTCGTGCGTGGCGGTGGAGTCCGGACCCTGCGCGGGCACCACGACCACGCGGCTCACCAGCGTGGGGTCCGCGGTCCACAAGCCGGCGACGACGGCCTGCGCCTCCTCCGGCAGCGGCGCCCCCGCCAGGAGGGCGGCCTCGACGGCCTCGGGCGGCAGGCCGAGCGTCGTCACGTCGAGCACGCGCTCGGCCTCGCCCCGCGACGCCGCGACCTCCGACGCCCGCCCGGTCGCCTCGAGCAGGGCCGCGGCGTCGCCGGACTCGGCCACGAGCACCACCTGGACGGGGAACAGGCTCTCGGCGTCGAGTTCCGCGCCGAGCACCTCGATGCCCTGGCGGGCGTCCGCGGAGGCGGGCAGGATCTCGGCGCTTGCCACGGGCACCTGCAGGCGGATCCCGGTCATCGGCAGGGCGAGCGCCCCGAGCACGCCGACCGTCAGGAGCAGGGCGACCAACGGCCGTCGGGTCGCGACGCCGAGCGCCTCCCGACGGCGCTCGGGCCGGGTGGGCAGCGCCTTCCACCACAGGCGCGGGCCGAGGAGGTGCAGCACGGCCGGCAGGAGGGTCATGGAGATGGCCAGCGCCACGGAGGTCACCACGATGCCGGCCAGCGCCAAGGAGGAGAACACCATGATCCGCGGGATGAAGAGCGCGGCGAGGGCCACCACCACGGCTAGGCCGCCGAACAGCACCGAGTGCCCCGCCGTGCCCATGGACCGCCCGAGCGCCGCGGGCAATGGCGCCCCGCCCTGTTCCTCCTCCCGGTAGCGCCGGATGATGAACAGGGAGTAGTCCACCGCCACGGCCAGGCCGATCAGCATCATCCCGTTGGTGAAGAGGATGGACAGGTCCGTGACCCGGGCCACCGCGTAGCCCACCGCCTGCGTGATCACCAGGGCCACGCCGGCCATCGCGAGCGGCACCGCCGCCGCGACCACCGAGCGGAACACCAGCAGCAGCACCACGATGAGCACCGGGAACGCGATCATCTCGGCGCGCACCGCGTCTCGCTGCGACTGCACGTTGAGGTCCAGGTCCAGCGCCGGCGCGCCCGTGACATGCACGGTCACCGCCGGGTCCACCGCCGCGGCGAGGTCCTCGCGCAGTCCTTCGACGAGGTTCTGCGTGGTGGTGCTGTCCGCGTCGAAGCCGATCTGCACGAACGTGGTGCGCCCGTCGCCCGAGAGCCACGCCGGCTGCGTGCTCGCGTCCTGGACGACCACCACGTGCGGCAGGTCCGCCGCCACCTCCCGCACGGCGGCGACGGCGTCGGGGATCACCTCGGGCTCGCCCCGCAGGACCACCTGGAGGGAGTTCGGGGGTTCGCCGAACGCCTCCTCGAGGACGGTCTGGCCCACCGTCCCGTCTCCGCGCGGGTTCGAGAACCCGCCGGCCTTCAGCTCGTGCTCCAGCTGCAGCGCGAACGGGAAGCACAGGGCCACCACGACCGCCCAGAGCGCGATCGTGGTCTTCGGGCGCCGCAGCGCGGCGCGGGTGAGTCTGGTCATCGTGGACCTCCCGGTGGTGGTGGGGTCGGACGGGCGGGTGGGATCGGTCGGGATGGATCGGTCAGGTGGTGGTGGGCACGACGGCGGGGGTTTCCGTCTCGGCAGGTGCGAGGCCGACGACGGCGCCCGCCCGCGGGGGTAGGGCGGCGAGCCGGGCGCGGGCCCGCTCGAGGCGGCGGGGGCCACCCGGCAGGCTCGGATCCCCGGTGTGCACGGCGCACTCGAGGGCGTCGCGGACGCCGTCGACGTCGCCGACCGCCTCCAGGGCGTCCGCCAGGCCGAGGAGCGCTCGGACGTCCCCCGGGGGCCACCCGGCCGCCGCCTGCGCGAAGTGCCGGGCCGCCGTCGTCGGCCTCGCACCGAGGGCCGACGGCGCGGCGAGGTGCCAGCGGCCGAGCAGGTAGTGCGCCATGGGCTCCTCGGGGTGGTTCCGGAGCACCCGCTCGCCCGCCAATCGCACCTGCGCGGCGCCGGCGAGGCGCCGGGCGCCACCGGCCTGCTGGGCGCGCAGTCCCGTGACCCGGACGCGCAACGCCCGGACCGCGCCCGAGCGTCGGTCGATGCGCCGGGCCAGGGCGAGGGTGGCCTCCGCCTGGTCCAGGACCTCCTCGGGGACCGCCTCGCCCTCGGCGAGCGCCGCGTCGAGCCGGGCCGAGACCACCCCGGCCACGGACGTCGCGGTGGCGCGGGCGTCGTCGTCGTCCGCGGTGCGCGCCACCTCGAGGAGGCGCTCCATCTCGCGGCGGCAGGCCACGGACAGGTGCTCGGCCGCGATCACCTTCGTGACGCCGGCCGGCGCCTCGAGCGGGGCGCCGATGGCCAGGCGGATGCTCCCGGACTTCGGGAACCGCGCGCCGCGGGGGAGGACCTGGTCGGTGCCGACCAGCGCCACCGGGATCACCGGCACCCGCCCGGCGAGGGCGAACCGGAACGCGCCGGCGTGGAACGGGAGCAGGTCGCCGCCCGGGCCGCGCGTGCCCTCCGGGTACACGGCCAGGGCGCCGCCGCCGCGCAGCACCGCCTGGACCTCCCGGATGGTGCTGGGGCCGGGGTTCTCCCGGTCCACCGGGATCGAGTACCAGACCTCGTGCCAGACGCGCTTGAGCGTGGAGACGAACGACTCCTTCTTGGTGAGGAACCACGTGGGCGTGCCGCGCAGGTCGCGCAGCACCGTCTCCACCACGAAGTGGTCGTAGTAGCTCGTGTGGTTGGGCGCGATCACGAAGGCGCCGGTGGCGGGGATGTGCTCGGCGCCGTCGAGCATCGTGATGCGACGGCGGACGTCGGCGCGGATCGGGGGCGCGGTGACCGCGCGGAGGATCGACTCCAGAGCGCTCATGCCGCCACCTCCACTCCGGCGAACGCCGCGCGCATCTTCTCGATGGAGGTGATGAGGAGCCCGTGCCGGGCGGCGAACTCGCGCAGTTGCGGCAGCCGGAGCATCTCGCCGTCGTCGCCGACGATCTCGACGATCACGCCGGCGGCGCGGCAGCCCGCGGCGCGGGCCAGGTCCACGGACGCCTCGGTGTGCCCGGGGCGGGCGAGGACGCCGCCGTCGCGAGCGACGAGGGGGAAGACGTGGCCGGGGCGGCGAAGGTCGCCGGCGTGGCCGGTCAGGGCGAGGGCGATGGTGGTGGCGCGGTCGCGGGCCGAGATGCCCGTGCTCACGCCGTGCTCCGGGGCGCCGTCGATGCTCACGGTGAAGGCCGTGCCCATGTGGTCCTCGTTGCGCCGGACCATGGGGGCCAGGTCGAGTTCGCGGGCGCGCTCGGCGGTGAGGCTGAGGCAGACCAGGCCGCGGCCGTGGGTGATCATGAAGTTGATCACCTCGGGGGTGGCGTGGTCCGCGGCGACCACGAGGTCGCCCTCGTTCTCGCGGTCCTCGTCGTCCACCACCACGACCATCTCCCCGGCCGCGACGGCCGCGACCACCTCGGGGATGTCCGCGAGCGGAGGGGCGTCCGCGGGGCGGACGATGCTGTTGACGCTCATGTTCGGGCTCCTTCACGACAGTGGCCGGGTGCGGTTCCTCTCCCGCGCCCCGGCCATTGGGCTGACATGTCACGAGTTAAGGAGTCACCTCTTCGGGAATTATTACATGACATGTCATGCCATGCCATAGGGACTGTTGCACTGTGAGACGATGACGGCGGTTCGCGGCCCGAACGCCCCGCCGGCCCCCGGAACCCGGACCCCGTGAGCGCCCCCCGATCTCGCCGAACGCGGGGGTTGCTCGGCGAAAGTGGGGCCGAGGGCCGAACAACCCCGCGTTCGGCGGGGTGGGGGAGGCGGGTTGGGGGAGGCGGGTTGGGGCCGCGAGGCGGGGTGACAGGTGGCGAGAGGAGACGGATGTGGGCGGGACGTCCTTGGGAACCGCGGTCGCGACGCGCGCTCTCGGCTCCACCGCAAGCGTCGGCCCGAGCGGGTCGGCCGCCTTGAGTGCATCGGCCGCTCCCCCCGACGCGACGCTCGACCGCATCCGGCTGGCGATCCTGGCCCTGCAGCGCGAAGGGGCGCGGGCGCTCGCCACCGCCCTGCGGTCGGTCAACCTCACGGCCTCGCAGGCGGAGATCCTCGCCGTCGTCGGGCAGCACGGCCCGCTCACCCTCAAGGCGCTCGGCGACCTCATCGTCTGCGAACTCGGCAGCCCGAGCCGCGCCGTCGACCTGCTCGTCAAGCGCGGGCTCCTGGACCGCAGGACCAACCCCGCCGACCGTCGCTACGTCGAGATCGGGCTCACGCGCGAGGGGTGGGCGGCGCTCCCCACCATCGAAGCCGCCGCGCGCGACCTCACCGCGCAGATGCGCGCCGCGCTCTCACCCGCCGAGGCCGAGGTGCTGGCTGGGCTCCTCACCCGCCTGCTCGGGACGACGCCGGCCGCCGCCGCGATCGAGACCCGGTGCGGCCCGGCGAGCGGGGCTCCCAAGGGCGCATGACGCCGTCGGCGACCACGACGCCGCTCAGCCCTCGACCGCTGCCGCCGGACCCTCCCCGCGTCCGACGTCGCGCACCTCGAGCCGCCGGATCCGGCGTCGGTCCACAGCCGTGACCACGAGGTCGTGCCCGTTGATCGGCACCACGTCCCCCACCACGGCCAGGCGGCCGAGCCGCTCCAGCACGAAGCCGGCCGCCGTCTCGTACGGCCCCTCGGGGAGCACCACGCCGGTCTCGTCCTCGAAGTCCTCGATGGTCAGGCGCGCGTCGACGCTCAGTACCCCGCCGGCCATGCGGGCGCGGGCGGGTTCGCGTCGGTCGTACTCGTCGTGGATCTCCCCGACGAACTCCTCCACCAGGTCCTCAAGCGTCACGATGCCGTCGGTGCCGCCGTACTCGTCGACGACGACGGCGAGGTGGTCGCCCTCGCGTCGCATCCGGGACAGCGACGGGAGCAGGCGGTTGGTCGAGGGCAAGTGGGTGATCGGGCGCATGAGAGCCCCCACGGGCGTCTCCGGCGGCGTCCCGAGGAGGTCACGCGCATGGACGAAGCCGAGGACGTCGTCGAAGTCCTCGCCCGTGACCGGGTAGCGCGAGTAGGGGTGGCGGCGCACCAGGTCCGTGGCCTGCGCGGCGGTGAGGCCGGCGGGCATGAAGGTCACCTCGCCGCGCGGGCGCATCACCTCGGCCAGGCTGCGATCGGCGGCCTCGAAGACGTCGCCGAGGATGCGCCGCTCGTCGGCGGCGAGACCCTCGTGGGTCACCACGAGGTCGCGCAGCTCCTCTTCCGTCATCTCCTCCGCGGTGGCGGAGGGGTCGCCGCCGAGGAGGCGGACCACGGCGTTCGTGGACACCGAGAGGAGCCACACCACCGGGCGCATGAGCCGGGCGAAGAGGTCGAGCGGCGGCCCGACCGCCAGCGCGACGCCGGTGGCGCGTTGCAGCGCGAGGCGCTTGGGCACGAGTTCGCCCAGCACGAGGGAGAGGTAGGCGATCACGAGCGTCAGGCCGAGGAGGCTCAGCGTCTCCGCGAGGTCCTCCGGGATGCCCACGGTCACAAGCGCGGGCACGAAGTCCGGGGCCAGGGTGGCCGCGCCGTAGGCGGCGGAGAGGAAGCCGGTGACCGTGACGCCGATCTGGACGGCGGCGAGGAACCGGTTGGGGTCGCGCGCCACCGCCGCCACCCGCGCGCCGCGGTGCCCCTGGCGCTCGAGCCGGGCGATCTGGCTCTCGCGGAGCGAGACGAGGGCGAGTTCGGTGCCGGCGAAGAGTCCGCCTATGAGGATGAAGGCGAGCACCAGCAGGAAGGCCACCCAGGTGTCCTGGTCCATCAGGCCCACCCTCGCCCGGGTCGCTCAGTGGCTGCCGGCCGCGAGGGTGGACCGTTGGTACTCCAGGGATCTCCCATGCACAGGAGTAGACGAAACCGGCGGGGCGGCGGTCAACTCGCGGTGTGTCGCGGCGCGGTGTCGAGGCGCCTCGGGACGTGCCGCGGCTATCGGGTGCCCGCGCCGTTGCCGGCGCCGGCGTCGGCACCGACGCCAAGGATCCGCAGCAACTCGTCCACCTCGTGGCCGGCCGTCATGGGGTGCCGGAACGGGCGGTGCGTGGCGATCGTGTAGTGGTTGCGCCGCCCCTCGCGGGTGCGGGTGAGGTAGCCGGCCGTCGCCAGGTCCGCGACGATCTTCTGCGTTGCGCGTTCGGTGATCCCGACGCGCGAGGCCACGTCCCGCAGCGTCATGCGCGGGTCGTGGGCGATGGCCAGCAGCACGTGGGCGTGGTTGGTGAGGAACGTCCAGCCCGGAGTGGTCGACGACGACGGCGCAGCCTCGTCGACGGAAGCCTGGTTCGGCATACGACGGACTGTAGTGGCGCGGCTGGGCGCGGGATCGGGAAGGTTCGCGGCGCGAACGGCGGCGGATCCTCCCGGCCTCACGCGCCGTCGTCGGTCACCTCCCGTCCGCGCGCCGTCCGCGCGTCGCCCCGCCAGGCCTCCACACCCTCGTGTACCGCCCAGCCGGCGATGACGAGGCCGGCGAGCGGATCGGCCCACGCCCAGCCCAGCACCGCGTTCAGGCCGAGCCCGACGAGGAGCACCGCCGAGAGCGCGCCGCACATCAGGGTCTGGATGGAATCGGCGACGGCGGTGGGCGAGCCGAGTTGCCGGCCGGCCCGGCGCTTGGCGAGCGCGAGGGCGGGGCTGACCACGAGGCTCGTCAGGGCGAGCGCGATCCCCACGGGGGAGGGCTCGGGGGCGTCGGCCCCGAGCAGGAGGCGCACGGCGTCGGCGGTGACCACCACCGACAGCGCGAAGAATGCGAAGGCGATGAGGCGCAGCGCCGTCCGCTCGCGCGTCTCGGGGACCGGTGCAGCGAACTGCCAGGCCACGATGGCGGCCGAGGCCACCTCCACCCCCGAGTCGAGGCCGAAGCCGAGGAGGGCGCTCGAGCCGGCGGCGCGGCCCGCTGCGAGCGCCACAACGGTCTCGAAGGCGCTGTAGGCGATCGTCGCTGCGACCAGGAGGCGGACGCGCCGGGTCAGCGCCGACCTGCGGGAGCGCTCGAGCGCGTGTTCCGGTGCATGGTCCACGTATCGATTCTCGTGCTGGCGCGCGTGATCCGCGCGCGGTACAGGGCGTAGCGTCGGGTTCGCCGTCGCGCACCGGTGGCGGGGGTTCGGCAGGGTGGGGCGAGGTCACGCGGCGAGGAGGCGGCGATGAGCGCACCGGCGGCAAGGGACGACGGCGCGATGCCGCTTCCCGCAGTGGCGCACGAGGGGGCGGGGGAGCGTCCGCACCGGGCGTCGTCGCAGGTGGTGACTTGCGTGGACTACAGCCCCGGCCAGGTGCGTCTGCAGGTGGTGGCCGACCTCGCCGACTTCCTCGAGCACCACCGCCCCGAGTGGGCGGCCGTGCGCTGGATCGACGTCGCCGGCTTGAATGACATGTCCGTGATCGACGCCCTGGCCCGCAAGTACGAACTGCACCCCCTCGCGATCGAGGACCTCCTCTCGCGCTCGCAGCGGCCCAAGATCGACGCCTACGGCGGGGAGGGGAGCGACCTCAACGCGCGGTTGTTCATCACCACGCGCACGCTGCACCTCGAGGGAAGCGACCTCCGGAGCGGTCCGGCGTCGATCTTCCTGGGCCACACCACCGTGCTGACATTCCAGCAGGAGCCGAGCGACGTGTGGGAGCCGATCCGGCAGCGTCTGGGTGCCCGCGGGTCCAGGCTGCGCGCCAACGACGCGAGCTTCCTGGTCTACGCGCTGCTCGACGCGGTGGTGGACGCGGGCTTCCCCATCCTCGACCGGTTCGACGCCCGCCTGGACGAACTCGAGGCGGAGGTGGTGGACAGCGTCGACCGGGAGACCCTCAACGAGATCCAGCACGTCAAGCGGCAACTCGCCGTGCTGCGCTCGAGCGTGTGGCCCATGCGGGAGGTGGTGGCCGCGCTGCGCCGGGACCCGCACGAGTGCATGAGCGAGACCACCAAGGTCTACCTGATGGACCTCTACGACCACATCGTGCAGGTGGTCGAGATCATCGAGACCTACCGCGAGCGGGCGAGTGACCTCACCGAGTCCTACCGATCCTCCGTGTCCTTCCGCACCAACGAGGTCATGAAGGTCCTCACGGTCATCGGCACCATCTTCATCCCGCTGACGTTCCTGGCCGGCGTGTACGGGATGAACTTCCACACCTTCCCGGAGCTGAACCAGCCGTGGGCGTACCCGGCGTTCTGGGCGGTGTGCGGGCTGGTGGCCTTCGCGATGATCGCGATGTTCCGACGGCGCGGGTGGTTCTGAGGGCGCGGGTGGTTCTGAGGGCGCGGGGTTCCTCGGGGGCCTCTGGATCCGGGGGTCCTCGGTGAACTCGGGGGCTGTTCCTCAGGGCGCGGGTCTCACGCCGGGCGCACGCCGAGCGCCTGCGCGGTGGCGGCCAGGGCCTCGAGGTGCTCGTCGACGGACCGCAGCCCGGCGCCCATCGTGTTGACCGAGAGGTGGGAGGCGCCGAGGGCGCGCCACTGCTCGGCACGCCGGGCCAGGGCGTCGAGGTTGCCGCGCCAGGACATCCGGCCGTGCAGGCCGATCGTGGCCGGGTCGCGGCCGGCGTCGACGGCGGACGTGGCGATCACCCGAAGTGCCTCGTCCAGGGCGGGGCCGGGAGTGAGCTGCGGGAACCAGCCGTCAGCCACGCGGCCCATGCGACGGTAGGCCGGGACCGAGGAACCGCCGATCCAGACCGGGATGGGACGCTGGATCGGTAGGGGGGCCAGGCCCGCGCCGGTGACGTGGTCGAACGCGCCGTCGTGCGTCACGGAGGCCTCGGTCCACAGGCGCCGCATGAGGGCGATCTGCTCCTCGAAGCGGCGTCCCCGGGTGGTGAAGTCCTGGCCGAGGGCCTCGAACTCCACGCGGTTCCAGCCGATGCCGACCCCGAGGCGGAACCGGCCGCCGGTGAGGATGTCGATCTCAGCCGCCTGCTTGGCCACGAGCACCGTCTGGCGCTGGGGCAGGATGATCACGCCGGTCACGAGTTCGAGCGACGTCAGCGCGGCGAGGAAGCCGAAGACGGCGAAGGGCTCATGGAACGTGGAGTGCAGGTCGTAGACGCCGGACCAGCCCTCGTGGACGGCGGGGTCGGCGCCGAGCACGTGGTCGTAGGCGAGCACGTGCCGGTAGCCGAGGGCCTCGACGGTCTGGGCGTACCTCCGGATCGCGCCCGCGTCCGCAGGGAGTTCCGTCTGGGGGAGGACGACGCCGATCTCCATCGCGGTCATGGGGCCATCCTCCCCCCGGCCTCGCCGTCGGACGCGCGACCTTGGCGCCTCGCCAGGTAGTCGGATCGGCGCGGGATCGTCGCTTTGGGGCGACTACCTGGCGTCGAAGCGACTACCTCGTCGGGGAACGCGACGCCGGATCGACGGCGCCGTCGCTCACCGGCGCGGGCGGTGGGTGCGCTGCTCCCGGGCGATCTGCTTCCACCGAGCGCGCTCCTCCGCCGCCAACCGCGCGTCGGACCGGGCGGCCTGGAATCGCGCCTCCCGCCCGAGCGCGCGCCACGAGTCGAGGCGTCGGGCGGGCAATCGCCCGTCGGCGACGGCGGCCAGCACCTCGCATCCAGGCTCGGCGCGGTGGGTGCAGTCGGCGAAGCGGCAGCCGCTCGCGAACGAGGCGACGTCGTCGAACGTGGCCTCGAGTGCGCCGGCCTCGGCCACGAGTCCGACGGAACGCAGGCCGGGCGTGTCGATGACGACGCGGCCGTCCGGCAGGTGCACGAGTTCTCGGTGCGTGGTGGTGTGTCGCCCGCGTCCGTCCCGACGTCGGCCGCCCGTCGCCATCGCATCGCGCCCCGCGAGCGCGTTCACCAGCGTGGACTTCCACGCCCCGGAGGGGCCGACGACGGCGAGCGTGCTCCTTGCGGGCAGCGCGGCGTCGAGCGCGGGGAGTCCCTCGCCGGTGACCGCCGAGACGGCGAGCACCTCGACCCCGCGGCCGAGACGGCGGATCCGGGCGACCCAGCCCTCCGGATCGGGCGCCAGGTCGCCCTTGGTGAGCACCACGAGGGCCTCGGCGCCGGACCCCCGGACAAGGGTGAGCAGACGTTCCACCCGGCGCGGCGAGGGGTCGGGGTCGAGGTGTTCGGCGATGACCACCACGTCGACGTTCGCGACCAGCACCTGCGCCCCCGACGTGCCGTCCACGCGGGCCCGGACCAGTTCGCTCGTGCGCGGGAGGACGAGGGCGCGGTCGCCGTCGACCAGGAGGCGGTCACCGACGGCGGGCGCCAGCGGTTCGCCGACCGCCGCCTCCAGCGTGCCGTCGCGCCGGAGCCGGATGGTGCTGGGGGCGCCGTCGTCGGCGATCGCACGCACGACGCCGCGGTCCACGCGACTGACGCGCAGGTGGAGGGGCGACGGACCGGGCACGTCGTCGACGGTAGGCGCGCCGTCGGGCGGCGGTCACCGCATTTTCCGACTGCCGCCTCGAGCCGCACATCGTCCCGAGGTAGTCGGTTTGGCGCGAGGTAGTCGCTCCGGACCGACTACCTCGCGCCGAACCGACTACCTCCGAGGGAATGCTCACCCCGGCCGGCCCCGGTCCTGCGGCCGGCCGGGCGCGACTGGGCCATGGCCACCGATTCGACACCCCCGGCTGCCCCGGACGAGAGCCTCGTCCTCTCCCGCGTCTCCTCCGCGAAGGTCCGCGAGGCCACGGGGCACGGCTGGCCCGAATGGCTCGAGGTCCTCGACGCCGCCGGCGCTCAGGCGTGGGACCACAGGCAGACCGTTGCGTACCTCGCGGCCGAGCACCCCGAGGTCACGGCTTGGTGGCAGCAGTGCGTGACCGTGGGCTACGAGCAGGCGCGCGGCAAGCGCGAGGTGGGCGAGACGGCCGACGCGGGCTTCGAGATCGGCGTCCGCAGGACCGTCGCGGCGACGACGGCGCAGGTCTGGGACGTGCTCACGGCGCGCCCCGACCTCTGGCTCGGCGCCGGCGCGGAGCTCACCCTCGAGCCCGGCGAGCGGTACGAGGTCCCGCCCACCGCGGAGTCCGACGGCGCTCGCGGCGAGGTCCGCGTGGTGCGCCCCGGCGAGCGCCTGCGCATGACGTGGCAGCCGGGCGACTGGCCCGGCCCGGCCACGCTCCAGATCACCCTCATCCCGGCCACGACCGGAACCACGGTGTCCGTCCACCTAGAGAAGTTGCCCGACGGCGCGGTGCGGGAGGCCATGCGCGCGCACTGGCGCGCCGTGCTCGCCGCCGTGGCGGGCGCCGTCGTCGCCTGAGGCCCGCGGCGCGGCGGGCCGTCACGCGCGCCGCGGGCGCCGCGAGGTAGTCGGATCGACGTGGAATCGTCGATCCGGAAGCACTACCTCGCGCCGAGGCGACTACCCCGGACGTCGCTCGGACCCCCGGGACGGGGATCGGATCGGCGCGAGGTCGTCGGATCGACGATTCCGCCGATCCGATCGCCTCAGGCGCCGAACCACTCCTGGACGCGGTCGGCGATGGCCTTCTCGAAGAGGTCGTCGTCGTGGCGCGCCCGCAGCCACTCCGCGAACGACCCGCCCGCCGCGGCGTCGAGTTCCCGCCGGCAGCCGGCCGTGTCCGTCACCGCCCGGAGCAGCATCTCCTCGGCCTCGGCGGGTGTCCGGTAGAAGAACGGGTACCGCTGGGGGAGGATCGCCCGCGCCCACGGCCGGTCCGGGAAGATGCCGACGGCGCCCGCCACGAGGGCCTCGATGTACGAGAGGCCGTACGACTCCTCGGTGGCCGTGGCGAGGAACGCGGTGGTGCGGGCCAGGGCGTGCCAGTAGTCCTCGCGGGTCGCGGTGAGCGGACCGACCCACGCCCAGTCCTTGCGGGACAGGCGCATCGCCTTCTCGCTGATGAGGTGCGACTCGTGCAGACGAGCCTCCACCTTGATCGGCGTGCGCTTCTGGACCCGCTCGACGACGTCGAGGAACATCTGCGGCTGCTTGCGCTCCGAGAGGTAGATGGCCGGGTAGAGCACCACCGGGACCGGTGGCTCCTGACGCGGCTGCACGTGCTCGAGCCGGATGCCGAGGTTGACCCACGCGATCTTCGCGCTCCCCGAGATGGGCGAGGTGGTCCACGAGTTGACGATCTCGCGGACCTCGGTGGCCGTGCGCTCGGAGTTGGCGAAGGTGGGGAACAGGCCGCAGGAGAGGGCGAGCGCCGCGCGCTCGACCCGGTGGGTGAACTGGGACGTGCTCCACCAGACGAAGTTCATCAGCCGGGGTTCGTCGGTGTGCTCCTTGAGGGTCAGCCAGGCGCCCACGGAGTCGACCACGTCCATGTTGATGACCACGGTCTCCGCGCCGTCTGCAAACTCCAGCGGAATGACGTCGAAGCCGGCGCAGTGCCGGGGCCCAGGGCCGATGACCGTGGCGCCCGGGAACACCCGGAGCAGGCGGCGGACCAGGGTGGCCCCGGCGTCATGGCCGGCAACCCGGCCGTCGGCGTCGATCTGGACATCCCCCCAGCGGATCGCGACCTTCATCGCGGGTCACCTGCTCCCTGGTTCACGAGCACGCCCTGCTCAGCGACGACGCCCTGCTCGGCAGCAATGCCCTGCTCAGCCACGACGCCTTGTCGGCCCGTCACCGAGGCGTTCCCTCGCGCGCCGCCGGAACCTGACGGCGTCCCTGCACCCGGGGCGCCCCCGCCCACCGACGTGTGGCGACCGCCACCGGCGTACCCGCTGCCCGAGTCCTCGGGCTCGACAGGCTCCACCGGCTCCTCGTCGTCGGTCAGGGACGTCTTGATCCGCATGCCGTAGAAGGAGCGGTAGACGAAGTACGCCGAGGCGAGGAAGAACGCGCCCGCGAGAGCGCTCACCAGGACCTGGCGGCCCTGTCCGCTCAGGTTCACGGCGAGTTCGACGGCGAGGAGGCCGAACAGCGTCGTGAACTTGATGACCGGGTTGAGCGCCACGGACGAGGTGTCCTTGTAGGGGTCGCCCACGGTGTCGCCCACGATCGTGGCGTCGTGCAGCGCCGTGCCCTTGGCGTGCAGGTCCACCTCGACGATCTTCTTCGCGTTGTCCCAGGCCCCACCGGCGTTCGCCATGAAGATCGCCTGGTAGAGGCCGAAGACGGCGATCGAGATCAGGTATCCGATGAAGAAGTACGGCTCCACGAACGCGAAGGCGAGAGTGGCGAAGAAGACGCCGAGGAACATGTTGAGCATGCCCTGCTGCGCGTACTGGGTGCAGATCTCCACCACGCGCCGGGAGTCGGCCTCGCTCGCCTTGGTGACGCCGTCGAGCCGGATGGTCGACTTGATGAACTCCACCGCCCGGTAGGCGCCCGTGGTGACCGCCTGGATCGACGCGCCGGTGAACCAGAAGATCACGGCGCCGCCCACCACCAGGCCGAGCAGGAACGGCGGGTGGAGCATGGAGAGGTTCTCCAGGCCCTCGGTCAGGCCGTTCGTCAGCGTGATGATGATCGAGAAGATCATGGTGGTCGCGCCGACGACGGCGGTCCCGATCAGCACCGGCTTGGCCGTCGCTTTGAACGTGTTCCCCGCGCCGTCGTTCTCCTCGAGCATCTGCTTGGCACGGTCCCACTTCACGTCGAACCCGTAGTCGCGGCGGATCTCCTCGTCGATGCCGGGGATCTCCTCGATCACCGAGAGCTCGTACACGCTCTGCGCGTTGTCCGTCACCGGGCCGTAGGAGTCGACGGCGATCGTCACCGGGCCCATCGAGAGGAAGCCGAACGCCACCAGGCCGAACGCGAAGACTGCGGGGGCGATCATCAGGGCGTCGAGGCCCTGCTCGCTGATGAGGAACGCGCCACCCATGAGCCCGACGATCGCGATCCCCAGCCAGTAGGCCGAGAAGTTGCCCGCCACCAGGCCGGAGAGGATGTTCAGCGAGGGGCCGCCCTGCCGCGAGCTCTTGACGACCTCCTGCACGTGCCGGCTGCTCGTGGACGTGAACGCCTTGACCAGTTCGGGGATGAGGGCGCCCGCCACGGTGCCACAGGAGATGATCAGCGCAAGCTTCCACCAGAGCGTGCCCCCGGAGACGTCGCCGAGAACCAGGTAGGTGGTGCCGAACGTGGCCACGATGGAGACCCCGGAAGTGATCCACACCAGGGAGGTCAGCGGGACCTCGAAGTCGATCCGGTCGGCGCCTGCGTACCGGGCCCGCGCCCAGGCGTCGTTGACGAGGTAGGAGAGGCCCGAGGCGATCACCATGATGGCCCGGACCACGAACAGCCAGACGAGCAGGCTGGCCTGGATGCTCGGGTCCTGGACGCCCAGCAGGATGAACGTGATGAGCGCGACGCCGGTGACGCCGTAGGTCTCGAAGCCGTCCGCGCTCGGGCCGACCGAGTCGCCGGCGTTGTCGCCGGTGCAGTCGGCGATGACGCCAGGGTTGCGGGCGTCGTCCTCCTTGATCTTGAAGGCGATCTTCATCAGGTCGGAGCCGATGTCCGCGATCTTCGTGAAGATGCCGCCCGCGATGCGCAGCGCCGCGGCGCCGAGCGACTCGCCGATCGCGAACCCGATGAAGCAGGCCCCGGCGAGGTCTGCCGGCAGGAACAGCAGGATGATCAGCATCATCAGCAGCTCGAGGCTGATGAGCACCATGCCGATCGACATGCCGGACTTCATGGGGATCCGGTGCATCGGCAACGGCGCGCCGCGCAGCGACGCGAAGGCGGTGCGCGAGTTCGCGAACGTGTTGACCCGGATGCCGAACCACGCCACCGAGTACGAGCCCGCCATGCCGATGAGGCTGAACGCGATGATCACCGCCACCCGGCCCCACGGCAGGTTCACGAGCAGGCCGTAGTAGGCCACGATCACGGTGGCGATGAACGCCCACAGGATCATGAGGAAGCGACCCTGCTGCACCAGGTACGCCTTGCTCGTGGCGTAGATGAGCTCGGAGACCTCACGCATCGAGGGGTGCACGGGGAGCCTGCGCAGCTGCACGAACGCCAGGACGCCGAAGCCGAGCCCGAGCACGCAGATCGCGAGCCCCACGAGGAGAAGGGCGCGACCGGACGTTCCGCCGATGGTCGTGACGGTGGACAGGTCCGGCAGGACGAGGCTCGCCTCGCCGCCGTGCATGCCGGTCTCGCCCTCGGCCGTCGTGGACGACGACGCGCAGCCGGCCAACGAGGCCGCGGCAGCGAGGAGGGTGGCGAGGAGGACGATGCGGCGCCGGCTCCGGTGTCGGGGTGCGGCGGCACTGGTGGGGAGGGCGTCGACGACGGCGCCCGTCTCGGCAGGACTGTGGCTCACGGTGGCCTCACGCTGGGAGGAGACTCGCTTTCCCGGGCACGCTACGTGTGGCCTCTGACATCGATGTGTGACCTTGGACTCAGGCTGCGTATGACGCAGGTCACCGACCGCTGCGGGGTCAGGTGGTGCCGCGGACGGCCGCGAGCCGCGCCCGCAGCCAGGCGATCGCCGTCGCCGTGACCACCACGAGGAGCACCACGAACCCGGTCAGCGGCCCGGCGAAGATCCCGAGGACCACGGCGAGCGCGCCGCCGCGGGCGAGGGACACCCCGTACCTGCGCCGGTACCGGGCGGGGTCGAGTTCCGGCGAACGCGGGCGGAGCAGCGACATCGCCGCGATCATCACCCCGGCCACCACTCCGAAGATCCCCAGGAGCAGGGCCGTGACCTGGACCGCGGCCGCGGCCGCGGCCCCGGCATCCGCGGACCGCCATCCGGCCACCACCCGCACCACGCTCCACACGGCGAGGCCCGCGATCACGAGCCCGAGCGCCACGCCGAGCGCCGTCGTCCGCTTCCGCTCGGTTGCCTCGGCCACGTGCCCAGACTGCCATCCGCCGTCGAGATCTGCGTTCGCGGGCGTGCCCGAGCGTCCTGACGCCCCCCATCGCAGACCTGATCTCGACGGTCCGGCTGTGGCGGGCGCTTGTCGGGGGTGGGGCTCATACTCGAGTCCGTGAGCATCCCGCCCGACGACCTTCCCCGTTCCCACTCCGGGCACGTCCCGGAGTGGGTGTGGCGGGACGCTGCGGGAAACCCGCTCCCGGACACCACCTGGCGCGCCCCCACCCACCCGCCCTACCCGCCGCCGCGGCGCCGTCGCCGCCGGGGACGAGGCCTCGCGATCTTCCTGGTCCTCCTGCTCGGCATGGGCGCGGTGTGGTGGTCGCAGAGCGCGGACCCGCGCGCCGATCTCGTCGCCCTCACGGATCCCACCACGTACTCGGACCTTGCCGACCGCGCCGGCGAGACCCTCGACGACGTCCTCGCCCGGCGCAATCCGCTCGACCCCGTGGCGGTCCCGCTTCCCGACGCCGGGCCACGCACCGCCCCGCCGATCGGGGTCGATGAGGAGGTGGAACGGCTCGCCCCGGCGGTGACCGTCTCGGACCCGGACCCGGCCCATGCGTTCGCCGCGGTCCAGGACGACGGCGTGACCCCGGTCGGGTGGTCGCCCTGCCGCCCGGTGCTCTACGTGGTGAACGAAGACGGAGCGCCGTCGGGCTTCGCCGACACAGTGCAGGCGGAGATGGCCGCCCTCGGCGCCGCGACCGGCCTGGTGTTCACCTACGCCGGGACGACGACGGAGGCCCCCTCGGAGCAGCGCGCCGCCTACCTACCCGAGCAGTACGGCGAACGGTGGGCGCCCGTGCTCATCGCGGTGACCGACGAGGTGGGTGTGCCCTACCTCGGCGGTGACACCGCGGGCGTCACCTACACCTACCGCGCGCGCGGGGTCCGTGACGGCCTGTGGTTCCTGACCTCGGGCGCCGTGTACCTGGACGGCGCGGACTTCACGTCCATCGGCGGGCCCGGTTCCGAGCCGGGGTGGATCGCCGTGCTGCGGCACGAACTCGGGCACCTGGGCGGGCTGGACCACCTGGACGACCCCAGCCAGTTGATGAACCCCGTGACGTCGGACGTCTCGACCTTCCAGGCCGGTGACCTCACCGGGCTCGCGATGCTCGGGCAGGGGGCGTGCGCGCCGGACGTCTAGGCCGGCCGCTAGCGCTCGGCTGTTCGTGTCCCGCTCGGCTGTTCAGTCCGGGAGGCGTTCGAGCGCGCCCAGGACCACGTCCCGCGCGTAGGACGCCGCGACGTCGCGCACGAAACGCGCGAAGTCCACGTGCGCGACGTCGTCGGCGCGGTCGGAGACCGTGCGGACCACCGCACACGGCCGGGCGAAGTCGTGGCTGACCTGGGCGATCGCCGCACCCTCCATCTCCACGCCCAGCGCGTCCGGCACCGCTCGCCGCAACGCCGACGATGCCGCGGCGCTGGAGACGAACGCGTCGCCGCTCACCACGAGGCCCTCATGGAGGCGCGGCCCGCTGAGCCCGAACGTCCGCAGCGCACCCGGCGGGGCCGCGACCACGGCGCGCGCGGCCTCGGCGAGGGCGGCCGTGAGGCGCGGGTCGGTCGGGAAGCGTGCCCGGCCCGTCAGCGGCACCTCGAAGCGGGGGAAGAGCGGCGAGGCGTCGACGTCGTGCTGCAGCAGGTTGCGCGCCACGAGCACGTCGCCCACTGCGACGTGCGGCGCCAGTCCGCCGGCCGTGCCCACGAGCACCAGGCCGGCCACGTCGAAACGCGTCGCCAGCACCGAAGCCGTGGTCGCGGCCGCGACCTTCCCGATGCCGGCCTGGGTGAGGATCACCTCGTGCCCGGCCAGGCGCCCGGTGAGGAAGCGCCGTCCGGCCACCGTCCCGGCATCCTCCGGCCGTTCCACGGCGTCCAGGAGAGCGACGAGTTCCTCGCGCATCGCAGCGACCACGGCCAGCACCGAGCCAGCGTAGGCGGAATCGGTTGGCCCCTCGCGCCGCCCGTGCCCGAGACTGATCCCGTGACCGCGACCATCCAGGCCCGAGGCGTGGCCGCCGGCCACGGCGCTCGCGAGTTGTTCTCCGGCCTGGACCTGGTGGTGGCGCCCGGGGATGTGATCGGGCTGGTGGGGCCCAACGGGGCGGGCAAATCCACCCTGCTGCGCATCCT
>JARKOU010000224.1 GCA_029975645.1 Actinomycetales bacterium | reverse complement strand
GTCAGTGGGCGGCGGCGTGGCCGGGCGCGAGCCTGCCGCACGTGGTCGACCTCGCCGACCCGCGCGGGCGGCCTCGCCTGCGGGCGCTCGTGGTCTCCGCACGGCACGTCGGATCGGCCGCCGAGTTGCGGCGCCTGCGCGCCGACGTCGGGTGCCCGGTGGTCCTGGTCGCCTGACGCGGGTCCTGGTCGCCTGACGCCCGACTCCCCCAAACGCTCGCCTCGCCCCTCCCCACCCCGCCCTCCCGCCCACCGCCCCCCCGTCCGCCGACCACGTGGTTAGTCGTCTCAACGTCGCACATGGGACGACTAACCACGTGTTCGGCGGTGGTGGGGCGGCAGCGGGAGCGGAGGTCGGGTCTCCGTCCAGTCAGTCCGTCAAGCCGCGGCGCTTCAGGAGCGGCTCGATGACCGGGTCCCGCCCGCGCAGCGCGCGGAAGGCGTCCATCGGGTCCAGCGAGTGCCCCTTGGAGAGCAGTGCCTCGCGGAACCGTTGCCCGGCCGCGCGGTCGAGCCCGCCGTTCTCGCGGAACCAGTCGACGGTGTCGGCGTCGAGCACCTCGCTCCAGATATAGGAGTAGTAGCCCGCGTCGTAGCCGCCGCCGAAGGTGTGGTTGAAGTACGTCGAGCGGTAGCGCGGCGGCACGAGCCGGTACGCCACCCCGGCTCGCTCGAGCGCCGCCGCCTCGAAGGCCTCGACGCCGTCCGCCGTGGTCGGCACCTCATCCGGACCCACCTGGTGCCACGCCTGGTCCAGCAGCGCGGCGGCGAGGTACTCCGTGGTGCGGAACCCCTCGCCGTACTGCTGGGACGAGCGGAGGCGCTCGGCGACGTCGGCCGGGAGCGGCTCACCCGTGACGTGGTGCCGGGCGAAGGACGCGAGCACCTCGGGGTCCGTGGCCCACATCTCGTTGACCTGGGACGGGTACTCGACGAAGTCGCGCGGCACCGCCGTTCCCGACGTCGAGGGGTACCGCACCGCCGAGAACAGCCCGTGCAGCGCGTGCCCGAACTCGTGGAACAGGGTGATGACCTCGTCCCAGGTCAGGAGGGTGGGCTCCCCCGCCGGAGGGCGGTCCACGTTGAGCGTGTTCATCACCACGGGCGCCTCGCCCAGCAGCGCCGATTGGTGCACCAGCGAGTTCATCCACGCCCCGCCGCGCTTGCCCGGCCGGGCGTAGAGATCCAGGAGGAAGAGGCCCAGCCCCGCGCCGTCGTGCTCGCGCACCTCGAACACGCGCACGCCGTCGCTGTGCCCGGGCAGGTCCGGGCGCTCGGTGAAGGTGAGGCCATACAGCCGGCTCGCGGCGTAGAAGACGCCGTCCCGCAGCACGCGCTCGGCGTCGAGGTAGGGGCGCAGGACGGCGTCGTCGAATGCGAAGCGCTCGGCGCGCACCCGCTCGGCGTAGAACGCCCAGTCCCAGGGCTCGAGGGTGTCGCCGGGGTGGTCGGCATCGAGGGCGTCCTGGAGGTCGGCGGCCTCGGCGCGGGCGTTGCGGACGGCCGGCGGTGCGAGGCGGGCGAGCATGGCGTTCACGGCGTCGGTGGTGTGCGCCGTGCCGTCCTCGGCCACGTAGGACGCGTGGTGCGGGTGGCCGAGCAGGCGGGCGCGTTCGGCTCGCAGCCGGGCGAGGTCGAGGACGGTCTGCCGGGTGTCGGAGGCGGCGTCGACGCCGGTTCCCCGCAGGGTGGACGCCTCGAAGACCCGACGGCGCAGGTCCCGGTTCCGGGCGGACTCGAGGATGGGCTGCGGCGTCGGGAGCTTGAGGGCGACCACATAGCCCTCCCTTCCGCGCTCGCTCGCGTTCCGGGCGAGGGAGGCGACGGCGTCGGGTGCGAGTCCGTCGAGGTCCGCGGCGTCCTCGACGACGACGGCGCCCGCCTCCATCCCCGCGACCACCGCCTGGCCGAACGCGGTCTCCAGCGTGGTGATCCGGGCGTTGATATCGCGCAGGCGCGCTTGGCCGGCGTCGTCCAGGCGCGCGCCGCGGCGGACGAACTCCGTGCGGTACGTGTGCAGGAGCCAGGCGGTCGCGGCGTCGAGCGGGGTCTCGCCGGATGTGTGGGCCTCGTGGAGCGCCTCGAGCCGGGCGAAGATCGCGGCGTCCAGGTAGAACGCGTCCCAGTGCGCGGAGAGGGCAGGGGCGACGTCGGCCTCGAGAGCGAAGAGGGCGTCGTCGCCGCGGGCGTTGACGAGCGTGTAGAAGGCGGCGAGGGCGCGGGAGAGGAGACGACCGGAGCGTTCGAGCGCTTCGAGCGTGTTCGCCGCGGTGGGCGACTCAGGGTCGGTGCCGACGGCGGCCCACTCGGCGCGCTGCTGCTCCAGGCCCGCGGCGATCGCGGGCGCGAAGCGCTCCGTGCGGATCGCGGCGAAGTCGGGGAGGTGGAACGGCAGCGGCGAAGGCGCCGCGAGCGGGTTGTCCGGGGTCAACGGGCCCGCGGCGGCGAGGCTCGGGGTGGCGGGCTCGGCTGCTGCGTCGGGGGTGGGGCTCTCGGTCACGGGCACATCTTCGCGGGTGGATGGGCTCGGCGGTCGCCGTCGTCGTCGCCGTTGTCGTGCGAGCGGCGCCGCTCGCGCGTGCTAATCTCTACCCCGCCGTCAGGGCCTACGGGCTCGGGGCGGTCACCTTGTCCGGGTGGCGGAATTGGCAGACGCGCTAGCTTGAGGTGCTAGTGCCCGTTAGGGCGTGGGGGTTCAAGTCCCCCCTCGGACACTCGTTGAGACAGCGGCGGCAAGGGCCCCGACCAGCGGAAACGCGGTCGGGGCCCTTCTCGTTGAGGACCCGCGACGGGTCCGTGCACCAATCCATGCACCAATTGCAGATTCGGCGCACCGAGAGACGCCGGCACACGCGTGACGCGTCGGCTCACTCCGCGGGCCTCGGGCGAGCGTCCGACAACTGCGCAGCCGCGGACACTCACCCACCCGCCGGAGCGGGGGCGCTGTTGAGGAAGACTCGGTTCGTGAGCGGCTCCTCCGCACGCTCGCTTCCCACCGGCGTCGCCGACCCGGCCGACCAGGAGGTGTGCAGTGAGGATGAAGGCAGTCTTCGTCGATCGCGTCGAGCGGTTCTCGTTGGACGTCGATCTCGACAGCGGTCGAACGTTTGTCACCATCCCCGTCCGTAACCAGATGGTCGAATACGACGAGTGGTACGAGGTCGATCGCGAGACCTTCGAGGACTACGTCAGGGACCCCGCCCTCGCGCACGTCTTCGTTGCTCAGGCGAAGCGGCGCGAACTCGATCACCTGCTAATCCTTCCGCCCGGGGCCGACCGCGGAGCACCCGACGGCTAGGGCGCCGGCAACGGCGACGTCGCGGCGGTGGGCGCGGGCCTTCATCGCGACCGCCGTCGCGACCAGGTCGCATCAGTCGACCCTGCGCCGCTGGCGTCGAACCGGACGGCGGGCGCCTCGCGCCACGCTGCGCGTTGAACGCCCCCACAGGGCCCCGACGCAACGTCGAAGTGGACGCCGAGTACGTCGCTGCCTGGCCCAAGGTCGGAGACGCGAAGTTGAAGGCTGACGATGCTCTGCCAGACGCACAACCGCGCAAACGGGACCAGGAAGTGGACCGCGGGAAGTTCCGCCGCCGACATCGCCGAGACATCGCCCTGTGCAACAACCGAGGGTTTTCGATCGAACGCACGCAGGCCGGTGAGCCACGAAGCATCAGCAACTACTGCCGGGCGCGAACTGGCCAGCACCCTTGGAATGCCGTACGCGCTGCCCAGGCAACTCCCTCGACGGCATACTGCCGCGGGTGGAGATTTCCAAGAATTGGCATTCTCACGCCTACGCGATAATCGGCCAAACGGTCGTACTGGAGAGCAAACTTGATCTCACTCTAGCGTTGGTCAACGCTCGTAATACCCACGCCGTCGAGCTCCTCGCGACCAGCGTGTTCCCTCAACTGGCTCTGAACCGCCGCCTCGACCTCCTCGCCAGCATCAACGATCAGGACGAGGTTGTCGCCCGCGCCGTACGGCGGATGAGAGCGCTTGTGGGACTGCGCAACTCACTCGCGCACTCGTACACATTGGGTGAGCACGATGCCGAATCGGCGCTCTTCTGGGGTTGGAACCGTGGCAAGGGGACCAAGACGTTCATCTACCGAGGGCTTCCGCTCGCGGTGGAGCGGGCTGGGCAGTCCATCCAACGCGACTTATGGAGGATCGCCGGGGCCTACTCGGATCGTGACGTTTGGGCCGCTTTCTATGGCTTCGATGACCCGGGCCCCGGCGACGATCTCGACGAAGATAGGTAACGGGGAGCGGAGCCGCTCGCCCCTCGCGCCAAGGTAAGGCATCGCGCTCACGAGGAGCTGCGCGCTGCGGCGACTGCGCGACGGATGAGAACGAGCACGACTCAACCGCGCGGCGTCGTCCACAGCGCCTGAACTGGGAGCGCATAGAGCCGCTCGGCGTGAACGTGCCCATGGTCGGCTGTGTTCAGCACCACCCCGGCGCGGAAGCGATCGCCCAGGAGGTCCCGCAGTTCCCGCAGCCCGGTGAACATCCGGGCCGACGCCGTCGCCGAGGCCTTGACCTCGAACGCCACCACGGACCCGTCGTCGAGCTCACACACCAGGTCCACCTCGGTCGACCGTGCCCGGTAGTGGAACAACCGGGAGCGCGTGCGCGACCACCCGGCCTGCCTGACCACCTCGGACACCACGAAGCCCTCGAGCAGCGGCCCGAGCGCCTTGCCCTGCAGGGGGTCGGCGAGTTGTGCCGGACGGAGCCGACTGAGCCACGCGGCGAGGCCGGAGTCGACGATGTAGGCCTTACGACGTCCCACCTCCCTCGTCGTGAGGTTGGGAGTCCACGGTGGGAGGGTGTCCACGACGAACAGCCCCGTGAGCAGGTCCAGCAGGTTGGAGACCGTCGATGCCGGCACTCCGGAATCCGATGCGATTCTCGCCTTGACCAACTCACCCGCCTGGTTGGCTGCAAGAAGCGCGAGCAGGCCCGCGAGGCGTGACACGCCGTCGGCTCGCAACCCGTGCGCGGCGTCTTCCCGGAGGAGGGCGTCGGTGTAACTGGAGAACCACGCCTCGCGGATCCGTTCGGGCATCTCCGCGACAGGTGGGTACCCGCCCCGGCAGATCCGCTCGACGAGGTCCCGCCGAGTCTCGTCCGTCCGGACGCTGTGGAACCACGCAGCGTCCTGCGCATGCGCGACGACGGCGCTCACCAGGTCCTCGTCGTCTGCCGCTCCGGCCAGCTCACCTTGGGTGAACGGACGCAGATGCAGGTTCAGCGAGCGCCCCGCCAACGAGTCCTTCGCCCCGGACATCTGACCCAGGTCCGCCGATCCGGTCAGGATGAACCGACCGGGGCGCCGGTCCTGGTCGACGGCGGCCTTGATCGCGAGGGTGAGTTCCGGCACTCGCTGGACCTCGTCGATCACCAGGGTCCCGGCACCGCCGGCACGAACGAACGACCACGGATCTGTGCGGGCAGCGTCGAGCACGGCGATGTCGTCAAGAGTGACGGACCGGTGGTCACGTCCTGCGACGAGCATGGACGCGAGCGTGGACTTCCCTACCTGTCGAGCGCCCTGAATCGTGACGACCGAGGAGTGCTCCAGCATCTCGCGGCCGAGGTCGAAGAGCCTCCGCGGACGAAGCGGGGACGGGCTCACCATGCCCACATCGTACCTGTTCACGACCATATGCTGTCATTCTGCCAGGCCGAGAGTGCGGATCGGTCGCGCTGTTGTTGTGGATCTGCCACCACACTGTTGTGGGTTTGCCAGCCTCCGGCGGACACCTCGGTTCGCCGGCGAGGACCGCTGAACGGGCCGGGGCGCCGCTCGCCCTGGAGGGCTGGACATCGCCGTCGAGGCGGCGCACGCTGCACGCTGATGAGGTCGTCACGCGCTCGCTGACGATGTCGCCCACGAACAACGAGGTTCGTAATGGCTCTCATGGCTGTGGCCTTCCCGATCGCTCCCGGCCAGAGCGCGCAGTGGCATGCCTGGATGGAGGAACTCAGGGGCGCTCGGCGGGCGGCGTTCGTCGCATCCCGGCGCGAGGCGGGTGTTCGGGAGCGCACGTTCCTGCAGCCGACTCCGATGGGCGAACTGGTCATCGTCACCATCGAGGGCGACGACCCGCTGGCCTCGTTCGCGAAGATGGTCAGCAAGGACGACGAGTTCACCCGGTGGTTCATAGAACACGCCAACGCCGCCCACGGCATGGACCTCTCTCAACCGATGCCGGAAGCGCCGTCGACCTTGGTCATCGACAGCGAGGGCGAGGAGTGACCTGCACCGGCAGTTCGTTGAACTAATCGGCCGCCTCGTCGGTGCACCGAGGCGTCAGCACCGCCACTGGGAGAGGGCGCGGACAACCTCAGGCGCCACCCTCGAGGCCGCTGATGTCCGACGGGACGTCCACGGCGTGTGCCTGCAGCACCGCGAGCGGCACGATCTCGAGCACCGCCTCGTTCGTTGACGCCAGCACCACAGGCGCCGCGGCGCCCGCCTGATACGCCCGCGCCCAGTTGCGCGCGGTCACGCACCACCGGTCCCCCGGCACCAGGCCCGGGAACCGGTAGCCGGGCATGGGGGTCATGAGGTCGTTGCCGATGCTGCGCTGGTGTTCGAGGAACTCGGTCGTGACGACGGCGCAGATCGTGTGGCTCCCGACGTCCTCGGGGCCGGATGTGCAGCACCCGTCTCGGTAGAAGCCGGTCACCGGGTCCGTCCCGCACTCCTCGAGTTCGCCCCCGAGCACGTTCCGCTGCGACATGGTCCCAGCCTGTCGCACGCGCCCACGCGACGTACGTCAGCCACGCGCGGTCAGTTCGTCCGGAAGGACGCCGTCGCCCGGGCGGCGCGGTCATCCTTCCCGCCGGCAGCGCCCGGGTGTACGGTCGCTGATCGATCCCTCCACAACGGTAGGAAGCACCGTGACATTCATTGACAAGATCGGGCAGTTGTGGCGCAGCAACGCTGATCGCGTCGTTCATGGCTGGGTCGACGCGACCGTGGAGCAGGGTGCGGAAGGCCGCAACTACCTGCAGGTCCGCTGCACGGACCTCGGCCTCCGCTACGACCGGGAATGGTTCGCCGAGCGGCGGCCGGTGCTACAGGGCGTCGTACGTTGGCCGCACCGGGGAGGATCGATCTCCGTTTCCTCGACCATCGGCCCGTCCAACTTCACCAATCTCCACGACGGCGGTTTCGGAACCCTCGTCAGCTCCGACGTCGAGCTGACCGGAAACCTGCCCCTCAACTCCTCCGACGTCGAGGTCACGGTAGGTCTCCTCGCCGCCCCGGGCGAGTCACTCCTGGACCGGGCGTCCAAATTCCTCGGTGACCTCGGAGAACTGACGAAGATCCCACAGCTCACGGCGGCCGCCCCCGTCGCGCAGAAGATCGCGACAGGCGTCGACTCCCTGCTCGGGAACGACGACACCAAGGGCCTCCTCGCCTTCCGAACGACAATCCCGGCGGACACTCCCCGCCGTGGGTACTACGTCCTGACCGACTGGCCCACGACCACGGGGAACCTCGGTGCCTTGCGAGTGGCCGACTCCAAGCTCGAGGTCAACTACGAGGGAATTGGATGGAGCGAGCCCCAGGGCTTCAACTACCTGGTCCTCGAGTTCCGGGTCGAGGGGTCGAAGCCGACACGGTGGGAAGAGCTGCCGGAGATCTTCGACGCTTTCAGCACCGCGATCGACAAGTTGGCCAACGCGACGACCAAGAAGGCCGTCGCCGAGGCCGGGGTCGCGCTGGAACTCGCCGTCAACGCCGCCCAGAGCAGCAGCAACCTCACCGCTACGGACCGCGAGGTCGCGGAGATCGAGATGCTCCGCAAATGGGACAGGCGCGTGCAGCGCCGATCGAGGGAGATCGCTGCGGCAGCCGAGGAGCAGGGCGGAGCCGCGGCGCCGGACGTCGTCGCCAGGTCCCGCGCGATCGAGGACGCCGGCGCGAGGGTGCTCACGCAGACGCGGAAGAGGCTCGCGAACCGCGCCGAGTGAGGCAAGCGCGAGCGCCGCGTGAAGCCGCGACCGCAGCCTTCCGGGCGCATCCGGACATTCCGAACGCCTCCCTATCCCAGGGCAGTCCCCGCGAGGGGCGAGCGCCCACGCTCGTCGAACCCGTCAGATCACGTCGCGACGGCGGAACCCGGCGAAACCGACGGCGGTGAGAAGTAGCGCGACGAGCCAGACCCACCCGATCCCGGACCAGTCCGGCGCCACTGCCGTGACGTTCGGGACGTGCCAGAGCGGGCTGATCCCCAGGATCCAGTCCCACAACCGGAAGAGGGGTCCGAGGATGGTCAGGGCGAACGCGGCGACGACGCCCATCCACCCCACCACGCGGGCGCCCGGACGGGCACCGACGGCCGCGAGGGCCAGCGCGATCAGCGCCCACACGGCGGGGATCGTGGCCGCCGCCTGGCGCAGGACGTCCCCTGCGCCGATGCTCGGCTCCACGCTCGAGGCGACGAGCCCGAGCACGGCTCCCCCGATCAGCATCCAGACGGCAGGCGCCGCGAACGCGACGACGGCGTTGCTCGCCAGGTAGGCCCGCCGCGTGACGGAGCCTGCGAGCACGGGCTCGACCCGGTACTCCGTCTCTTCGGCGTACACGCGCATGACGATCTGCACGCCCGACAGCGCGGCGATGATGCCGACGAGCCTGACGATCGTGACCAGGAACTCGAACGCCAGCCCGGCCTGAGTGACCCCGCCGGCCGCCATGAGCTGCTCCATCGCGGGGTTCTGGGCGATCACCTCGCCCACCGACGTGGCCAGGAGCCCGAACACCGCGCCGAGCGCCACGAAGGCGATGGTCCAGGAGATCAGTGAGCCGCGGTTCAGCCGCAGCGCCAGCCCCCAGAGGCCGGCCACCGCTCCGCCGCGGGCCGGACCGGGTCGCGGCGGGATCATGCCCATCCCGAAGTCGCGCCGCGCGTGGAGCGCGAGGGCCACGCCTATGAGGACGACGGCGAAGGCCAGGGCGAGCAGAAGGGGCCACCCGTTGTTCCCGCTCGCGGGCCGGGTCTCCTGGGTCCACCCGAGCGGGGTGAGCCAGATCGCCCAGTCCGGCGCAGAACTCGCATCGATGTAGCCGCGGGTGAGGAACGCGACCCCCAGCGTGGTGACGGCGATGGACGAGGCCGTCCGAGACTCCGAGCCCACCTGCGCCGCGATCGCCGCGACGCCGGCGAACATCAGCCCGGATGCCGTGAAGGTGGCCCCGAGCGTGATCGACGCCGCGACGTCGCCCCCGAACAGGATCGTCACGGTCGAGGAGACGATCCCGAGCACCACGGAGGCCAGGCCCGCCATCGCGACGGCGACCGCGAGCCGGGCTTGGCGACCCATGACTCCGGAGGCGAAGAGCTCGGCCCGGCCGGAGTCCTCGTCGGCGCGGCTGTTCCGCACCACGATGAGGATCGCCATCAGAGCGGCGAAGAACCCGCCGAGCGCGCCCGCGCGCCAGGCGTTGAAGCCGTCCGGGGTCGAGAGATCTCGCGCCGGGCCGAAGATGAGGCTCAGGGCGGGGTTGGCGCCGACCGTCATAGCCAACTCGGCCCGGCTCGCCGCGTCCGGGAAGATCCAGGGGTAGACCAGCACCGACGACGCCGAGAGCACCGTGATCAGCGCGACCCACGGGGCGATGTTGCGGGCGTCCTGGTGCAGCGCGACTTTGAGCAACGGCCGGACCCCGACGAGGCCGCCTCTCACGACGGGCTCCCCTGCACCTCCGACGGCGCCCCGCTCGCCTCGGCGCCGTAGTGGCGCAGGAACAGGTCCTCGAGCGACGGCGGCGCGACCGTGAGCGTGGTGATGTCGTACCTGCTCAACTCGGCCATCGCCGCGTTGAGGTCGCCGCTCTCCACCGCACCGGTGAAGCGCCCGCCCTCCAGCCGGGCGTCGTGGACGAAGCGCAGGCCGTCGAGCGTGGCGGGCGCCTCGCCGAGAACGGCGTGGATCGTGGTCCGCGTGCGGTGGCGCAACTGCTCGAGGGTGCCGGTCTCGACCACCCGGCCGTCGCGAATGATGCTGACGCGGTCGGCCAGGGCCTCGGCCTCGCTGAGGATGTGGCTGGAGAGCAGGATGCTGCGGCCCTGGGCCTTCTCCTTGCCGATCTCCTCCTGGAAGATCACCTCCATCAGCGGGTCCAGGCCCGACGTCGGCTCGTCGAGGATCAGGAGCTCGACGTCGGAGGCGAGCGCCGCGACGATCGCGACCTTCTGCTTGTTCCCCTTGGAGTACTGCCGGCCGCGCTTGGTCGGATCGAGTTCGAACCGCTCCAGCAACTCGGCGCGGCGCGCCTCGTTTAGGCCGCCCCGCAACTTGCCCAGGAGGTCGATCGCCTCACCCCCGGTCAGGCCCGGCCACAGGCTCACGTCACCCGGCACGTAGGCCAGGCGCCGGTGCAGGCTCACGACGTCGCGCCACGGGTCCCCGCCGAGCACCTCGACGTGACCGGCGTCGGCCTTGAGCAGACCGAGGAGCACGCGGATCGTCGTCGACTTCCCCGCCCCGTTCGGACCGAGGAAGCCGTGCACCTCGCCGCGAACCACGTCCAGGTCCAGACCGTCCAGCGCGCGGAACGACCCGTACGACTTCACCAGACCCTCGACCCGGATCGCCTTCTCCACGCAGGCAACGCTACGACTCCGGGGTCCGGGCGGAGCCTCGCCTCGCTCGGGGGACGTCGCGTGCGGCCCTGCACGAGGCAGGTCGCGCGGCGCGGGGACCGAGTTCACCGGGGGGCGACCGTTCTCGGGGGTCGAGGGTGCAGGCTGCTCCTGGCAGGATTGCCAGTTCATAGGTGCCGCGCCTGCACCCGTGGGACGGGCCTAGCCGGCGTCACTGCGGGGAACGCACGACGCCCGAATCGGACGAGTGAGGGAGACATCGGTGCCAACGTTGAACGTCGTGGCCATCGGCCAAGCAGGTATCCCTCGCTTCGCCGCCAAGCGCGCGCGACGGGTCGCCCGCGCCCTGAGCCGCTGGACCGGGGTCTCCGAGGACTCCGCCCTCGCGCTCGTTGGTGCCGGCCTGTTCGTCGCAGCGATCATCAGCCTCGTGCGGACCGGGTACGCCATGCTCGCCGCGGCACGGTCCGGCGCGGCGCCAGCCGATCTCGCCCAGTCCGGCGGGTCGCTGCAGGCCTAGGCTGACCCAGAGCGCGAACACCTGGTCGGTTCGCGAACTCCTGATGTTCGCGAACCGAGCGGATGTTCGCGATCCGGCACGAGGTTCGCGCGCTGACCGGATGTTCGCGATCCGGCGGGGGCGTCACGCGCGACGCGCGGGGCTCAGGCGGTAGAACGGGCCGACCGCCCGAAGGTTGCGCCGGAAGATCCAGTAGAGCAGCCCTCCTGGGAACGGGTGCTGGCGGAACGTGGCGCGGATGACCGCCTCGCGCTCCGGCCCCGGCTCGAGCAACTCGGCCGCGAACCGTCGCCGCCGCCCGTCGTGCAGTTCGATCTCGCCGCCCCCGGCGGCGTCGAGGTTGAGCGTCCAGTCGGCGACGGCGTCGGGGTGGCCCAGGTACACGCCGTCGCCCACCCGGAGGATCCCGAGGAAGACCGACCGCGGCAGGCCCGACCGCCGGCCCGGAATCACAACGCGCACCGTGTTACCCAGCCCGACGCGGCGCCACGCCCTCTCGATCACCGGGTTGGCGCGCGCCAGGAGGCGATACCAGCGCGGCCAGAAGGTGCTCGCGGACATCGGCATGCAGGAAACGCTAGGCCCGCCCCGCGGAGGACTACGGGCGGCGACTCGCCGCAGACCCACCCGGTCTCAGGACGGCAACCGCGATGACCACAAGGGCGGCGAGCGTGATCCCCACCTTCTTGCCGCGGGAGCGCGCGCCCTTCCCCGGTGAGGTTGCCTCCGGCGTCGATCCGGACGACGCCGCCCTCGAGACCGTCGGGCCGCCGTTGCCGGTCCACCAGATCCGACGGCCGAACCACAAGAGCCCGGCGATAACCACGAGCGCGAGAAGGATCGGTCCCACGACCTCGAAGGCTCCCACCGCTTCCACCTCTCACGCCGTCCGACGTCGGCCCTTGCCGCGCAGGGTCAGTCTGTCGCACGCTCACCAGGGGCGTCGGGCCGTTGCGCGCTCGAGCGGAACTCGGCGGGCACCTGTCTCGCAGAAGGCGCGGCCTCTGGCAGGGTGAAGCATGGCCATGCCGAGCGACGACTCCAGCCCTACCCGCGGCTCCCCCACAACCCGCGGCGTCGGGGGACGCCCAGGATCCCTGGTGCTCGCCGTCGTCGTCCTCGCGGCCGAGGGCGTGGGCGCACTGGGGTGGGTGGCTCTGATCCTCATGGTGGTCGACGCCCTGGGTGGCGGACTCGCGCCGATCGGGGCGGTGGCGATCGGGGCCGGGATCGTGTTCGGCGTCGCGGCGCTCGTCGCCGCCGCCGGCACCTGGCGGCGGAAGCGCTGGTCCTGGCTCGTCGCGACTGTGATCCAGGTGGTGGTCCTGCTCGGGGTGGTCGTGGCGGCACTCTCCGGCGGGTGGCACAGCGCGCTGACGGCGGCGGTGGCGCTCGGGGTCGCGGGCCTTGCGACCGTCGTCGCAACCCCCACCAGGCGCTGGCTCGGCGTCCTGCGCTGACCCCACCGGCACCCCGCCGCACCCGGGACGACCGGCTTGCCGTGCGCCGTCGGCCGCGCGATTATCGACGGACACGAAGGGGGAAAATCATGCCGAAGGCGTCGGATGTGAGCAGCCCACGCGTCAGCGGCCCTCACGGGCGGGAGTGGTTCCGTGCGGCGTGAGGTGGCGGCGACGTCGGCCGCAGTAGACGTGGGCGTGGACGTCGCGGCGGTCGCGACCCTCGGCCTGATGTTCGCGATCGAGGTCCCCAAGGGCGGTCCGTTCATCTTCGGCACCACGAACGACGCGCTCGGCGCCGTGCACAACGTGCTGCTGGCGCCTGTGGTCGCGGAGATCTCGGGCGAACTACCGCCGGGCCCGGTCCGGCAGGTGCTCGCGCCGCTGGCGCTGGCCTCGTGCGCGGTCGGCGCCGCGTCGAGCGCTCTGCTCGTGGCGCGGGTGCTCCCCTTCCGGCCGTCGACGGCGCTCTCCATCGCCGCGATCACCGTCCAGTCCGCGTGGCTGCTCGGCGTGAGCGGACACCTCCGCTCGCAGCCGGCGGGGCGCGGTGCCGGCGAGGTCGCGCGCGCGATCGGTGCCGGCGCGCTCGCCGGAGGTGCGGTGGCCGCCGTCGGCGCTGTACTGCCCCGCGACTCCCGCGCCCGCCGCGTGCTCCAGGTAGCCGGCGGGGCACCCGCCGCGGCGGCCTGGGTGGCGTGGCCCGTCTGGCTCCACCTCGCCGCGCGCTACCTGCGCTCGGAGGCCCCGCGCCCTGCCGAGCCCCGCGCATGACCGAGCCCCGCGCATGACCGAGGGCCGCGCGTGATCGAGAACGAACCGCTCGGGCCGCCCGCCACGGGTCCGCTCGAGGGACGCACCGTGCTGGTCACCGGCGCGACGAGCGGCATCGGCTACTTCGCCGCCGAACAACTCGCCGGCCTCGGGGCGCGGGTGATCGTGGCAGCCCGGAATCCTGAGCGCGCCACCGCGGCGACCGCCAGCATCGAGCGGCACGTGCCGGACGCCGTCGTCGTCCAGAAGCGGCTGGACCTCGCGGACCTCGCCTCGGTGCGCGCGGCCGCCGCGTCGCTCACGGAGGAACCGCGGATCGACGCGATCGTCGCCAACGCGGGCGTGATCGGCTACCCGGGAACGGCGCCACGCGCCGTGCCACCGACCACGGTGGACGGCTTCGAGATCCACTTCGGCACGAACCACCTCGGGCACTTCGCCCTCATCGCGGCGCTCTCGGCCCGGCTCCACGACTGGGGGACGCGCGTGGTGCACGTCGGGAGCCTCAGCCACACCCTGGCCAAGCCCCCGTTCGACGACGCCGCGCAACCGTCCGACGAGCGGGACTTCACGCTGTACGCGCGCTCCAAACTCGCGGTGACGATGTTCGGGTTCGAACTCGCGCGTCGGTTCGAGGCCGCGGGTTCGACGGCGACGTCGGTGGTCGCGCACCCGGGCGCCGCCGTCGACGTCCTCGCCCCCACGCGCGAGGGCGTCCCCGCGACGCAGCCGCCGGTCGAGGCGGGCTGGCGGCGGGCGCTCGTGGCGGCGCTCCTGCACGGCAAGGACGCGGCGGCGCGCACGCTCGTGCACGCCGCGGGGGCGCCCGACGTCCGCAACGGCGACTTCTGGGGTCCGGCCGGAGTCTTCGAGGTGCGCGGGGCGCCCGCCCGACGGCGTCCGCGCCGCAAGGCGCTGGACCCTGCGACCGGCGCCGCGCTCGTGCGGCTCTCCGAGGACCTGACGGGCGCGCGGCTGGCGGTCTGAGGGGCGCCGGCCGGTGCGCGAGGCAGGCTCCCGCTACCGCCAGGCGCCACGCTCGTACTGCGGCGGCCACGGGAGCGCGTCGCGCGGGGCGTCGAGCGCGTGCGCCGCACGACGCGGCCACATCGGGTCCCGCAGCGCCTCGCGGGCGACCATGATCACGTCGGCCGAGCCCTCGGCGAGGATCTGCTCCGCCTGCTCGGGCTGCGTGATGAGGCCGACGGCGCTCACCGGCAGGCCGGTCCGCTCGCGCACGGCGCGGGCGTGCGGCACCTGGTAACTGGCGCCCACGGGGATCGGCGCCGGCAGGAGGCCGCCGGTGGAGACGTCGACGAGGTCGACGCCGCGCTCCCCCACCCATGCGGCCACCTCGGCGACCTCCTCGACCGTGAGGCCGCCGTCGAGCCAGTCGCTCGCGGAGAACCGGGCCAGGACGGGCTTGTCCCGGGGCCAGGTCGCCCGGACGGCGTCGACCACCTCGAGGAGGAGTCGCGCCCGGTTCCGGAGGGAGCCGCCGTAGGCGTCCGTGCGGTGGTTCGAGAGCGGCGAGAGGAACTGGTGGATGAGGTAGCCGTGCGCGGCGTGGACCTCGACCACGTCGAACCCGGCGTCGTCGGCCCGGGTGGCCGCGGCGCCGAACGCCGTCGCGATCCGGGCGATCTCGCCGGTGGTGAGTTCGCGCGGGTCGTCGTAGCCGGGGAACGGGATGGGCGACGGCGCAACGGTGCGCCACCCGCCGTCGTCGATCGGCACGGTGCCGCCCTTGCCCGACCAGCTCCAGTACGTCGACGCCTTGCGGCCCGCGTGCGCGAGTTGGACGCCCACCAGGGCGTCGAGGCCGTGGAGGATCTCGATGATCCGCGCCCAGGCCGCGGTCTGGCGCGCGTCCCACAGGCCGGTGTCCCGCGGGCTGATGCGACCCTCGGGGACGACGGCGGTCGCCTCGACGATCAGCAGGCCGAAGCCGCCGACGGCGCGGGCCGCGTAGTGGATCTGGTGCCAGTCGCCGGGCACGCCGTCCTCCTCGACCACCGAGTACTGGCACATCGGGGCCAGCCAGATGCGGTTGGGGAACGTGGTGCCGCGGAGCGTCAGGGGCTGGAAGAGGGCGGGGGTGCTCATCGGATCAGGCTATGTCGGTCGGGCGGGGGCGCGGAGGCCTGGGGCGGGTTGCGTCCTCTCGCCGGCCCCGCGCCCGGCCCGAGGGCGCCCGGGGCGACGGCCGACCGCCGAGGTAGTCGGATCGACTCCAGGTAGTCGCCTCGAGCCGACTACCTGGCGTCAACCCGACTACCTCGAGCGCGGGGCCCTCAGTCCGGGCGCCTCACCGGGGATGGCCCCTACTCCCCCGCCCGTCTCAGGAACCGGGACGCCTCCCTGGAACCCTTGCCTCCCACCTGCGCGACGAGAACCGTTCGTCCCGGCAGCGTGGCCGATCAGTACGGGGGGACGGGATGTGCCGAGGGGTCGCCACCCGACACTCGAGGTCGAGCGGGCGCGGCCGCACTGACGTGCCCGCGGCCAGGACGACGCCGCCCGCGGCAGGCCGTCGTCGTGCCGCTCCGGCCTTCCCTCGAGTGGAGTCCTCCCGATGACGCTCCCCGTGAACCCGATCCTCGCGGCCGTGGCCGACGCGGCCACCCCGAACGCGGCGTTCACGCAGAGCGTCGCCGAGATCCAGGCCTACAGCCAGTACATGGCGACCGTCGGGATGACCGGCGATCCCGCGATCGACAGCACCCTCACCACTGCCAAGACCAACGCGGCCCAGTGGTACGACTCGATCTATCCGACGTACCTCGACATGCCGGCGACCATCTCCGCCAAGGGCTCGGACATCACCAGCGGCCTCTCGCTGCTGACCCAGCTGGCCGGACAGTATGCGTCGTCCCCCACGGACGCGATCCGCGCGGCGATCAACAGCGAAGCGGCATCCCTCCAGGCCACCGTCGGCGACCTGGGGTCCCAGGCGCAGGCGCTCGACGGCGCCCTGTCGACCTTCGCTGCGGACCTGCAATCCGACACCACGGCGCTCCAGAGTGCCGCCAACACCGCCGCGCAGGACATCACCGCCCTGCAGCAGCAACTGGCGACCGAGTACGGGACCCTTCAGCACCTCCAGAACGCGGCCTGCCCCTCCAAGAGCGACATCAACGCGTGCCAGCAGACCATCACCGCCACCCAGTCCCAGATCACCGCCGCACAGTCCGCGCAGAACGTGGCGTCACAGGCCGCTCAGGGTGCCGTCAACGCGGGCTCGGGCCTGGGCTACCTCGCCGGCTACTGGGGTGCGGTGGCCCAGGACGCGGCGCAGTGCGTCGCCGCCCTCGCGAAACTCCAGACGGACCCGGGCGACGTCGTCCAGATGGACCTCGCAACCACCGAGCAGCTCTGGGCCGCACTCCAATCGCAGTTCCAGGCATTGGCCACGCAGCTGACCGCTGCGCGCTGACACCCGACGAAAGGACGTCCGTGTTCACAGAGCTCCTCGTTTCGGCGCAACCGACCAAGCAGCAACTCGCGGACTACGCGAACGCCGTGGCCGTCGTCAACAACTACGCCTACGCCATCACGAATCAGGGCCTCCCCGTTCTGCAGGAACCGCCGTCCAATTACGCCGAGTTCACCACGAAATTCGCGCCGGCCAAGCAGCACGCCCTGAACTGGACCGACAACATCTTCGTCGCGATGCTCCAGCTCCCGCAGACGATCCAGGAGCAGGCGGCGGATCTCTTCAACCTCGAGAGCACCATGATCGAGGCCTACCTGAACATCCTCATCTCGGATCCGGGAAACGCCACGGCAAAGACCGGCCTGCAGAAGGCGCTCACCACCGTGCAGACGTTGATCCAGCAGCAGGTGCAGTCGATCGTGACGATCGAGACGGATCTCACCGCGTTCAGCAACGACATCTACAGCGACGCCGAGGCCCTCACCGGGATCGCGCAGGACGCGACCGACGACGCCGGAGCGGACCAAGCCCAGATCGTCACCATCAACGGCGACATCCAGAATCTCCAGAACGAAATCGCGACCGCCCAGGTGCTGCTCACGGTCTCCGAGATGGGAATCGGGCTGTCCATCTTCGTCGGGATCATCGGCGCCGTCGTCTGCGTCATCCCGGGAGCCCAGTTGGTCGGGGCCGGCATCGTCACTGCGGCCGTGGGCGGGCTCGCCGGCTCGATCGCCGGAACCGTCATCGAGAGCAAGGCGATCACGGCGATGCAGGCGCAGATCACCTCCGATCAGTCCCAGATCAGCGGCCTGAACCAGGACATCATCCTGCTCAACGGCGTCAGCAACCAGTTCACGAGCCTCTACAACGCCAACCTCGCCGCGCAGACGGCCCTGACCGAGATCAAGTCCATGTGGACCTCGCTGGACCAGACGATCGGCTCCGTCGCGACCGAGTTGACCGACGTCGGCACGGACACCACATCCGCGCAGTACCAGCAGGCGCTGACGGACTTCCAGGCGGCGGAGGCGAACTGGACCGACGTGGTCGACTTCGCCAAGGCGCTGGCCGGGATCGACTACCAGTGGCAGGACGCGAGCGGCACCTGGCACAGCTTCACGCAGAGTTCCCCACCGGCGGACGGCTCGACCGTGACCCAGATCCCCACCGCGATCGGTGCCGCGTGATGCGCGCGCTCGCCGTCCGCAGCACGGACGCCATCCAGGTGCTGCTCGACTACATCAACGCAGCGAACGCCGTCGCCCGGTACGCCGTCCAGGTCAACACGACCGCGCTTCCGGTGCTGGTCACCCCGCCCGCCGACTACGGCGCCTTCGCCGACACCCTCGCGACGGCCAAGGGCCACGCGATGGCGTGGATCGACGAGATGGTTCCGGCCTTCACCGCCATCCCGTCCTCGATCCTCAACCTCAGCACCCTGGTCACGCCCCGCCTCGCGACGATCCAGGCCGCCCTGAGCACGCTCGAGACGAACCCGGACGACCAGAGCGCTCGCACTGCGATCTCGGACGCCATCGCGGCTCTCCAGGGCGAACTGCCCTCGTGCCTCACCGCGGTGCAGGACCTCGGCACCTGGATCACGCGCTACAGCGGCACCCTCCAACCCGACGCCACCGCACTCACGTCCATCTGCGCCGACATCGCAGCCGCCGAGCAGGCGGACCAGGCCTCGATCGACTCCCTCAAAGCGTCGTTGAGCAATCTCCAGACCCTGGTTGCCGCGCGGAACGAACTCGCGACGCTCGACACGATCGGCAACGCCGTGTTCAGCATCGTGCTGGCCGTCGCCGGCGTGGCGGTCGGGGTTCCGTTCTCCGGCCCTGCGGCCGTGATCGTGGGGCTCGCCGTGGGCGTCGCATCGGCCGCCTTCACGGCCTTCGTCCCGATCGTCGCGCCTCCCGACTACCAGCAGACCCTCGAGACCCTCCAGACCGACATGGACAGCATCAACACCGAGATCGGAGCGGTGAACACGATCGTCGGGCTGCTCCAGGCGACGGCCGATCAACTCACCGCGCTCGTGCAGCAGACCGCGACGGCCTCCGCCCAGGTGGCGCAGGTCCTGGCGTTCTGGCAGGAGGTGCAGGCCGACGTCGCGGCGACGGCGGCTGATCTCGAGTCGATCCTCGACGACCTGGCCGACGGCGGGATTCCCGAGGCCATCGCCGCCTTCGACGCCGCACAGCAGTCCTGGTCGGACCTCCAAGCCGCGATGTCTCCCATCGCCGGGATGACGTACCAGGTGAGCGGCACCATCGACCTGCCGCCCATCCACCCGCCCACCTGATCACCCGCGGACCCGACGAGCCGCGCCGCCGGGCCCCGTGCGGTCGCGGGGCCTGAGCGGGCGTCGAGGGGACCGGGCGCCGTCGCCTCGGTAGGGTGGCCGTGAGGCCTGGCGAGGAGGTGCGGCGCGTGCTCGTGGTTCACCGGGCCGAGCGCGCCTCCGTCCTGGCCGACGCCCTCGCCGTCGTCCTCTCCCGACCGCTCGACGACCCGTTCACCACCGAACTCGTCGCCGTGCCGGCCAGGGGCGTCGAGCGCTGGCTCGCCCAGCGGCTGTCCCACCACCTGGGCTCCGGCGTGGCGCCCGAGAGCCCGACGACGGCGCCCGCAGGCGTCTGCGCGAACGTCGCGTTCCCCTCGCCCCGCGCGATGCTCGACGACGTCGCCGCCTCCGCGGCGCCCGGCGTCGCCGAGCGCCTCGCGGCCTGGGCCCCGGAGCGCCTCACGTGGGACGTGCTCGACGCGCTCGACGCGAGCCTCGACGAGGCCTGGTGCCGGGTCCCGCGTCGCTACCTGCGCGGCGGGGCTGGGCCCGAGGTCAGCCCGCCGACCCCCGAGGTCGTCGGTTCGGCGCGG
>JARKOU010000215.1 GCA_029975645.1 Actinomycetales bacterium | reverse complement strand
GGTGGTGGCCCGGTGGAGGGGTGGAAAAGCTCCACCCCTCCACCCCTCACGGGGTCGGGCCGATCACGGGGCTGAGGTGCGGTACTGGGTGCCGCTCTGGCCGTGGTAGCTGACCTCGCGGACCTCGAGCTGCCCGGCGACGACGGCGGCGTCGATCGCGGCGTCGAAGTACGCCCTGTCCGGGCTTGCGCACGTCTTGCGCAGGTCGTTTCGCGGGACCCAGCCCCGACCCTCCAGGCGGCGGACCAGGCGCCGGGCGACACGCTGGACGCTCGCGGTGTCGAGCCGTTCGGCCACGAGCACGGCACGCTCGGCCTCGGCGTGGGCGCGTCGGCGGTTCCCTGCGGCGTCGGCGGCTGCGATCGCATCAACCACGCCCTGACGGGTCGCCCGGGAACGCTCGGCCACGTGGGCGGCCAGCGTCCAGTCGGTGTCGTCGACGTCGGCACGTCCGTCGAGGACGGCCAGCGCAGCGGCGACTTTCAACCGGGCAAACATCGCGTGCCCGTCCAGAGAGAGCCCGTCCCCACGCAGCCGCGCGAGGCGGTCTGCGTCAACCTCGGCCCGCGCGCGGGCGCACACCGGCAGCACCTGGCAAGAGGTGGCCCAGGAGCGCTGCGGCCACCGCGGCGCCTGCCACCGCCACGGGCCTGGTTCCTCGGGTGGGGTGTCCGGGGCGTGGGGATCGTCGGCGGGCAGCCACAGGAACCGCTGCGGGGTGCCGCCGTCGGAGTCCGCCAGAAGCCGCGCGGCGCGTTCGGGCTGGATCCCGGCCACCAGGGCCATCCGATAGGCGTGCGCCGGCACGGGCAGCCGCTTCGTCGGGTCGGAATAGGCGAACCCGAGCCGCTCGCCAACCCACGCCCGGCGCAACTCAGGCAGCAGCGTCGCACCTCGCCGTTCCGACAACGCGGTTAGGGTGTCGATCTCCGGGACGCTGAACAGCACCGCGGCGGTGTGCTGCTCCACCCCGTCCTTTGTACGCCGCACATAGGCGTGCGCGATCCCCTCACCCGACCCGACGGTCGCCACGGCCACCGACCCGGGCAGGGGCACCGCGTCCGCCGCCGCGGACTCCGCGGAACCCTTGCCCGCCCCGGACCGCCCGACCAACCCGACGAACAGGTTCAACGACCCGTACGAGCCCACCAGCGACGGCAGCACGACCGCCGGCGGCACCACCGCGACCACCCTGGCAAGCGTGACGCCCAGCAGCGCCCAGGGCGCGACCCGGCGCGCCCTGGCGAACGCGTGCAGATGAGCAAGCACCGGCCGGGCGCGCCAGAAGATGTCGAACTCGAACTCGTCGGCCTGGTTGCCGGGCGGCCCAGGAAGCGGGCCGGCATGACGGGCACCATCGGGTCGGCCGTGGACCACCTCGAACGGCCCCGGAAGCTGGGCGGGGCTCGCAAGGCTCACCGCCCGCCACCACCGGCGCGTCTCGCGACGCATCGAGACGACGTCGCGCCGACGACCCAATCGCCCGACCCTGTCGAGACGGCCGGCCCGAAGACCTCAACAGATGCCGTCACCACACCCTCCATCCTCGGGGCCGGGACAGGCTCAGGCCGCGTCGCCGCCGTCGATCACCGGCACCAGGAGGGCGTCGAGGTCCGAGCGCTTCAGCCGGATCAAGCGCTGCCCGAACCGGTACGCCCTGAGGTCCCCAGAGACCACCAGACGCATGATCGTCTTCGTCGAGGCGCCCACATACTCGGCGGCCTCCCGGATCGACATCAACCTGTCCTCGCCGACGACTAACGGCTCCGCAGCTCCCGCCACGGTGGTCACCGACGAAATCGAGGCGGTACGGCGGGTAGAGGGGTGCGCCATGATGACTCCCGAACTCTCTCGAAGGGGTCCCACGACGGCCGCCGAACACGCCTGGAACAGGAGTTGCAGCTCCTGCCTCGGCCCGGTGGCCTCCGTGCTTTCTGGACGTACTGCGCCCTGAGTCGACGCGGGATCCGTGGCCCGGACCCGCACCGCCTTGGCACGACATGTCTACCGCCCACCACCCTCACTTCGCGTGAGGCATTCAGGCTCTGACCAGCAACAACGCCGTCCGCGATTACCCTTAAGGACACTCCCCGCCACTTGACGCACCTCTTGGCACCACGCGAAATGTGACGCAGATCACACCTTGGACGGGGCGCACGGCGCGTCGCGCCCCCGTCCACGTGCCCACGCGAGACAGCCACGCCCGCGTCGGGACGATGGCTTCGCGAGAGGGCAGCAGGGGCGCACGAGATGCGGTCCCGCCGCGGTGCCGCTTGGCGGCCCGGCGCCTCCGACCTGCTCGGGCAAGCGCCCTCACGCGTCCTGCCCCTGGTCGAACAGCACGTCAACGTCGGCGCACTCAGGACCGTGCCTGCTGGGCCTTCGAGGTGAGGAGTCCCCAATGGCTAGGCCGAACCAGCTCCTCCCGCCATCACCGACAGCCGTGCCGCGAGCTCGCGGTCACGCTCGGCAGCTGCGTGCTGGTAGATCGCGACGGCAGCGAGGGAGGAATGCCCGGCGCGACGCGCGAGTTCCGCCGTCGTCGCACCCGCCTGCGCCGCCATCGTCAAGGCTGTGTGTCGGAGGTCGTGGAAACGCAGGTCGGGGAGGCCGGCCGCAGCGCGTGCCTTGCGCCAGGGGTAGCCGAAGGACGACCCGTGGTCGAGGTGCGTCGCGCCTCCTGGGCTGAGCGGGAAAAGCATCGCGTCGCGCCCTTCAGCGACGTGCGACTCGATGTGCGCTCGGATCTTCGGCACGACGTGCGGCGGGATCGCAACGACCCGGCGGCCTGCCTTCGTCTTCGGGGGGCCGACCACCATCCCGCCCGCCGCGCGCGTCGCCGAACGGACCACGCTCACCGTCCCACCGTCAAGGTCGACGTCGCCGCGGCGGAGTTCGACGATCTCACCGAAACGCAGACCGCACCACGCGGCCAGCGTGACCATCGCAGCGAAGCGAGGCGGCATGCTCGCCTCGAGGTCGGCGATCTGGGCCGGGCTCACGATTGCGATCTCGCGATCCCTTCGCGCGATGCCGGCGCCTTCCACCGTGCAGGGGTTCTCGCTCACGAGTCGCTCCCGGAGCGCAGTGCCGTAGATCGACCGTAGGAGTGCGTATGTGTGTGCACGCGCCGTCGGCCGGCCCGGGTGGAGCGTGGAGTGCCACTCGCTGACGTCCGCCGGCGTGATGTCCGAGAGTCGACGGCGACCGAGATCGGCGTCGATCGTCCGCCACAACCCCGCGTAGGTCCGCCTCGTGGTGGGGCGGTGGTCCCTCCGTTCGAGCCACTTGGTCCCGTACTCAGCAAGCGTCACCTTCGAGCGCGCTGCCGCCACGGGCGCGCCAGCCGCCTCGGACTCGAGCCGGACCGCCTCGCGCCGCAGCCACGCCCTCGCCGCGGTGATGCCCGTGAAGGTGGTCGGCGCCTTGACCGTGGCCTTGGTGCGAGGGTGCGTGTAGCGAGCCTGGTAGCGCCCGGAGGGGAGTTGCCGGACGTTGCCGAAACTCTCCCGGCGTCCGCGGCTGTTCCCTCCGGAGCCCTCGCCGCGTCCCATCGCAGGCCTTCCCTCGTGCCAGATTCGTGCCAGATAGGGCGTCATCCTATGGGTATGAGGTGACAACTGCTGCCCGCCGCGCCCCTCGTCGTCGCAGGTCAGGGCGATCAAAGCCCAGGTGGTCGATTCGTGTGAGGCCAATTCGAGTCCTGCCGGGGGCGCCCGCCTGACCAGCACAAACATCGCGGCGTGGAACCTACGTGGAACCTCGGGTGAGAATCCTCGCCCGCCTGGGCCGGCCACCGGGCCACGCCGCGACGCACGCGGCTCACGACACGCTAGTTTCGGGGGCACCCCATCAGAGGAGTGCGCCGTGGGCAACGTCGTCATGTACGCCTCGGTGTCGGTGGATGGCTTCATCGCGGACGAGAACGACCAGCCCGGGCCGTTGTTCGACTGGTTGCTCAGCGGTGACGTCCCGCTGGACGACAGCGGCGTGTTGACGGTGTCGCAGACGTCCTACGACTACGTCCGGCCGTACTGGGACCAGATCGGGGTGACAGTCGTCGGCCGCCACGTCTTCGACCTGACC
>JARKOU010000211.1 GCA_029975645.1 Actinomycetales bacterium | reverse complement strand
CGGGCAGGGCCTGTGCGCCGCGTGCAACCACGCGAAACAAGCCCCCGGCTGGACCGCGACCCCCCACCCCGACGGCGCCGGCGTCGCCGTGTCGACCACCGCCCCCACCGGTCACACCCACACCAGCACCCCACCCCCACCCCCCGACCGGCAACCTCGCGACCGAGACCAACGCGAGCGGACCGGCCCCCCTGACCGGCCCGGTCTCTACCGGCACCCCAGAACCAGGCCCACCCGCCGCCGCGCACCCCACCGAGAACGCCCCGACGGGCTGCACGTCGTCTACATCGACGTCGCCCGCGCGACCGCCGGCGGCTGATCGCCGGTCAGACGGCTCGCGGCGTGAGCCAGGCTGCGGCGTCGTGCGGGAGAACGGACCCGTCGAGCGGCACGCTGGAGACCAGGACCTTCCAGTCCGGGTCGAGGTCGATCGGTGCACCGGAGAGGTTCACCACGCACCGCAGCGACGGGCCGCGCTCGAAGTCGAGGACGTCGTCGGGCGACTCGCGCCAGGCGAACGCGTCCGAGCGCAGCGCGGGGATCTCGTGCCGCAGGCGCAGCGCCTGCCGGTGCAGGTTGAGCGTCGAGCCGGGGTCCGCCGACTGCGCCGCCACCGTCAGACCGGCCCAGGACTCGGGCTGCGGCAGCCACGGCTCGGACCGGGCGCCGTCGGGGCTGAAGCCGTACGGTGGCGCCCCTCCACTCCACGGCAGCGGCACCCGGCAGGCGTCCCGACCGCGCACTGTGTGGCCGCTGCGCTCCCAGAGCGGGTCTTGGAGCCGGTCCTCGGGGATGTCGTCCACGCTGGGCAGCGCGAGTTCATCGCCCTGGAAGACGTACGCCGTTCCCGGGAGGGCGAACATGAGCAGGGCCGCGGCACGCAGCCGACGCGTCCCGAGCTCGATGTCGGACGGGATGTCAGGGCTCGACCCGACCTCCGAGCTCGAGTCCTCGCGCCCGTAGCGCGAGGCCAGGCGCAACTCGTCGTGGCTGCCGAGCACCCACGTCGCCGGCGCCCCCACCGGAGCCAGAACCGCGCGCGTCTCGTCGATGACGGGACGGAGCCCGGCGTCCCACGGCACCTTGAGGAACTCGAAGTTGAAGGCCGTGTGGATCTCGTCCGGAGCGAGGTAACGGACTAGCCGCTCCGGGCCAGCGACCACGGCCTCGGCCACGAGCACGCGGTCGCCGTCGTAGGAGTCGGCCACCCGACGCCAGCGCTTGAAGATCGTGTGCACGGCGTCGATGTCCCAGTGCGGGTTCCCCACCCACTCCCCGGACCGGAACCTCAGGTCGCCGCCGTAGTCGGCGTCGGGCAACCCGGACGTCTTGGAGAAGGCGGGGGCGGCGTCCACCCGGATGCCGTCGACGCCGTGGTCGAACCAGAACCGCAGGATCGCGTCGAAGTCCTCGCGCACCTGCTCGTTGTCCCAGTTCAGGTCGGGCTGTTCGGGCGCGAAGGTGTGCAGGTACCACTGCCCGGGCGCGCCGTCCGGCTCGGTGATGCGGATCCAGGCGGACCCGCCGAAGGCGCTGATCCAGTTGTTCGGCGGCAGGCTGCCGTCCGGTCCCGTGCCGTCGCGGAAGAGGTACCGGGCGCGTTCGGGCGAGCCCGCGGGCGCGGCCAGGGCCGCGCGGAACCACGGGTGCGCCTCGGACGTGTGGTTGGCGACCATGTCGATGATCACCTTCAGGCCTCGCTGGTGCGCCTCGGCGATGAGGGCGACGGCGTCGTCCAGCGTTCCGTAGCGCGGGTCGATATCGCAGTAGTCGCTGACGTCGTACCCGCCGTCGGCCATCGGGGAGGGGAACCACGGGGCGATCCAGACGGCGTCCACGCCGAGGTCGGCGAGGTAGTCCAGCCGGGCGCGCACACCGTTCAGGTCGCCCTCGCCGTCGCCGTCGGAGTCCAGGAAACTCCGCGGATAGACCTCGTAGACGACGGCGTCCCGCCACCACTCGCGGTGGCCCTCGCCGGTGGAGACCACGGCATTCTGGGGCTGAGGCGAGGGAGGCCCGAAGGTCGTGTGTTCGGGCATGGGACGTCCTCCTCGTCGAGTTGCCGGGCAGTCCCCATCATTACCAGAGGCGTGCGCGACGCAGGCCGGTACCGCCGCGCAGGGGCCGGAATCGCCACCTCCATCCAGGGCCGGCCGAGGACCGTGGCGGGAGTTGTGTGGATTCGGGCTGCGGGAGCGAGCCGGGCAAGGTCAATGTCACCTGGGTCCCGCCGCCCGGGGCGTCGCCGATCTCGAGCGTCCCGCGGACCTCCCGCACGTCGGTGGGAGCGACGTCGTCGGCATCTCCCGGGTGTACGGTCCCCGCGCCTTCACGGTCATCGCCGATCGGCACCGTCTCCGTCGCCAACCCGCCGAAGCCGCCGTTCGCTGTGCCGAGCGGTGTGCAGTACGCGTTCGAGACCTGCTGCGGCGGCTTCCTGGTCACCGACGGCCACCACAACCGCGTGCTGCGCGTCACTCTCACCGGAGAGGTCTGGAAGGTCGACGATGTCTAGACTCCCGCGTCCTGGGCACGGCCGAGCGGCGCCGTGCCCGTGCCGCCGGGATCACCGCCAGCCAAGGCTGACGACGGGCAGGAGGATGTAGAAGACGAACGGTGGGATGTCCCGGAGGCGGACGTAGAGCACAAGGAAGGCGAGGACACCCACCAGCGTGAGCCAGCCGGTCCAGGCCGCAAATCCTGCGTGGAGCAGCCCGATGCCGAGAAAGGTGAGCCCGGCGAGGGTCGACCACACGTAGGAGGCGAACGGCCAGCCCGGCAGCTCACCGAGGGCGAACTCGCGCACTCTTCGGCCGCGCACGTAGACCGACCACGACCAGAGAAGAGCCCCCGCAAGCAGCAAGAGGCACGAGAGCGCGATCCAGATCCGTGACGAGCCCGGGCCGACCTCGGCCGCCAGAAGCCCGACGCCGGTGCCGGCGACCAGCGGTCCGATCGCGTAGAGCGGTTGCGCGACACGCCACCGCACGATCTGCTCGTCGAGCATCCGGACCTTCTTCGCCCGGTCGGGCTCGGTGAACACGCGTGGGACCCCGATGGCCGCACCCACGAGGAAGATCGCCGATCCGACCAGGACCGTCACGGTGGCAATGGTTGCATCCACTGGCTTCCCCCTTGACGGCGGCTCCGTCCGTCACGGCCGAGACGACCAACCCCAGGACCCCTGGCGGCCCCGGCCCGAGTACATCACGAGGCAGTCAGGTCTCGGCACCGCTGGGGCGGGCTCGTCCTGACCGCTTCGACGGGCTGCTGCCGCAGCATCGAGCGGGCCTCACGCCCTCGGAACCGCGAGGCGCCCGATCCGGGCGGCGAGGACGAGCAGCCAGACCGGGTAGGCGAGGTATGCCCCGGCGCAGAGCAGCACGGCTGCCCCGCCGGTCGCGAGTTGCGCGACGGAGTCCCGCGGCAGGACGACCGCGACGCCCGCGAGCGGGAGGGCCGCGAGGAAGGCGACGGCGATGACCCTCGCGGCACGCGCCAGCCCCGCGGGCAGCCGGCCCGTCGACCGGGCGGCGTGGCCGACGCCCCAGAGCCAGGTGAAGATGGCCACCAGGCTCGCGACCACCCCGGCACCCTGCACGGGGAACGGGATCACGCCGACGACCAGGAGCAGGGAGAGCGCGACGGTCACGACCATCCCGGCGACAGCGACCCGGGTGAGCGTGGCGAGCCGCGGTGGGTGGTCGAGGTGGTCGAGCAGCGCCCACGCGAGCGGCACGGCGGCGGCCACGGCCACGGCACCCATGACGTCGTTCGCGGGTCCGGTCCACTCGTACCGTGCATCGCCCGGGATGGCGACCGCCCAGAGGGCGACGAGCAGGGCGTTGGCGACGCACCCGGTGACGCCGGCCAGGAGGCCCCACCGCTCGATCCGGGCGAGGGCCGCGGCAGGGCGTGCGCCGGACGGGTCGAGCCGCGGGAGCGGCGCCCGGACAGGCTCGTCACGAGGGGTGACGGCGCTCACCGGGCGTGACCGTTCGCGACGGCGGCCCGGGGCGCCGTTGCGCCCAGGAGCGACCGCGGGACGGCCTCGTCGGCCCGAGTGTCCCGCTCGAGGACGCGGGCGAGCACCGGCGCGAGGACGCCGCCAACGTCCAGCTCGACCCGGCTCCAGAGCCGAGCGAGGGCTGGCCCGACGTCCTCGACCAGGTAGGACGCTCGACCGCGCGCCCAGCCCTCGGGGAACTCGAACGCGACGTACCGCCCGGGCACGTAGTCCGTGTACCGGTTGCGCGAGCTCAGGCGGCGACCGGCGAAGCGCCGGACGACGACGTGCTCGGTCCCGACGCCGATCGGCCCCGGGGTCACGCGCTCCACCTCGACCAGACCGTGCTGCCAGCGCGGCGCGTTCGTCTGATCAGCGACGAAGTCGAAGACCTCGGCGCTCGGCCTGGCGATGTCGATCGCCGTCTCGACCACGATCACGGCACCCTCCCAGGTCTTCTGTAGTCGCTCGCTAGAGGGTGACTCTAGTGTGTGGCGCCACTATCCTGCTCGTCGTGGACGTCGTCAAGGGCTCGGGCCGCCGGGACAAGGCGCGTGAGACGCGGCGGCGCATCCTGCGGGCCGCGCACGGGGAGTTCCTCGAGCGGGGCTACCACGGCGCGACGATCGCCTCGATCGCCCGCCGCGCGGGCGTGGCCACGCAGACCGTCTACTTCGTCTTCCACACCAAGGCCGAGCTCATCAGCGCCGTGATCGACGCCGCCGTGCTGGGCGAGCACGACGAGGTCCCGCAGGAGACCTCGTGGTGGGAGTGGATGCTCGCCGCCGACACCGCGGCCGACGCCCTCCGGGCCTTCGTGCGCGGCGCCGGCCCGCTCCTCGCCCGGGCGTCGGCCGTCTCGGAGGTCCTGCGCGGCGCGTCCCTCACCGACCCCGAGCTCCGCGCCACGCTCGCCGAGCACGACGAGCTGCAGCGCGCGGGCTACCGCCAGGTGATCGACGCCGTCGTCACCAAGGGCCCACTGAGACCGGGCCTCGACCCCGACACGGCGACCGACGTCCTCCTCGCCGTCCTCGGCGACGCCATGTACGTCTACCTGACCACCGTGCGGGGCTGGCAGCACGACGCCGTGATCGACTGGCTCGCCGACGCCCTCCCACGCCTGCTCCTCGCCGACGTCGAGCACACCACCTCATCCTGAAGCCGCCGGGCGCTTCGCGCCTCTAGCTCCCGGCCTCCCGCTCGACGAGCGCCTTGAGGTTGCCGAGCTCCCTGGTGCCTTCACGCGGGTCGAGGACCGCACGCTCGACGAGCCTCCCGAGAAGGCGCAGCCCCGGAGGCCACTGCGTCTGGACCCGAAGATCGAGCCGGGTGCCGCCGGGCAGGGCGCTCAGCGTCGAGGAGACCCGCAGCCGCAGGCCCAGGTATGCCTCCGTCCCCGTCACGATGCGGCGGGGACGCTCGGCAACGAGCACGCGCGTGCGGGCAGCGAACCGGCCGCGCCGCGAGACGTAGGTGGAGCCCTGTCGAGCCCCGTCACCGCGGACGTCGACGATCACGGGCTTCCCTGTCTGCCACTCGGGGATGCGCCGGGGGTCGACGTAGGTGCGCCAGACCTGATCGGGCTCCGCATCGATCACGACCGAGTACTCACGCTCACGCATGTGCGCCCGGTCCGGTGGTGGAGGCGGTCGAGAGGCCGTCCATGATCTCGACGAGGCGGTCGACGCCGCCCGATCGAGCGATCGACCCGGCGATCGCCTGGGCCCGCGCCCGGTATCGGGGGTCGTGCAGCACCGCGCTCACCGCGGCACCCACCGCCTTCGCCGACGGTGTCTCGGACCTCAGCCGGATGCCCACACCCGACCAGGCGATGCGACCGCCGACCTCCGGCTTGTCCTCGCGCCCACCGCTGGTGACAACGGGGACCCCGTGACGCAGCGCCTGCTGGACGCCCCCGTAGCCGCCGTTGGTGACGAACGCCGTCGTCCTCGGGAGGAGCTCGTCGTAGGGCAGGAACTCGGCGGCGCGGGCGTTGGCGGGCAGGTCCGGGAGCCCCTCCAGCGGACGCCCGCCGGTGCTCACCACGACCAGCACGTCCTGCTCGGCCAGCGCCTGCAGCGTCGGCGCGATGATCTGGCGGTAGTCGCGGTTGGCGATCGTGCCCTGGGTGACGTGGACCACCGGCCGGGCGCCGTCGAGCTCGTCCCACCACGGCGGCAACGGGACGGGCGAGCCGGGCGCCGCGGAGACGGGCCCGACGAAGTGCAGGGTCTCGGGGGCGTCCGAGCGCGGGTACTCGAACTCGGGCACGGTGAGCTGGACGATGGCCTCGGCGTGCCGCGGCCAGTCGAGCACGGGATGGCCGAGCGGGCGTCCGTGCACCTCGCGGGCGGCCGCGTCGGCCAGGCGCTGCCCGCCGCGGGCCACGGTGCGGTCGGCGACGGCGTTGAGCACCGCGTTGCGCAGGAGTCCGAGCGGGCCTCGCAGCGGTGTGAGCCCCATCCCGTACGGCGCCGTGTCGCGGCTGGCGATCGTGAGCGGGATGACCCCGCACACGACGAGCGGCGGCCTGACCCCGACCGGGTGCCCGAGCAGGATCGCCCCGCCGGCGAAGGCCGGGTCGGTGAGCACCACGTCGGCGGGCTCCGCGGCGTGCGCCGCGAGCACGGCGTCGTGCTGGGCGCGGATCGGGCGCAGGAAGACGTTCTCGATGTCGAAGGCGATCGCCCGCGCGCCCTTGCGCCCCGCCCGCTCGGGATACACCTCCGCCCAGTCCTGCCGGTCGTCGAAATCGGCCTCGACCGGCAGCGGGACATGCTGCGCGCCGGTCGACCGCACGACGTCCGCGAAGCGCGCACCCGTGATGAAGCGGACGCGATCGCCACGCTCGACGAGGTGCCGCGCGACGGCGAGCAACGGCATGACGTGCCCGTGGATCGGCACGGTAGCGATGACGACGGACGACATCCCAGACCACCCCCGGAGGTACCCGTAGTGTTGGGTACCAGGCCAGGGTATTCACCTGCATGAGGACCTAGTCAATACCATGTCAACCAGCGAGACTCCCCGCCCGTACCGCTCCGAGCTGCGCCGGCAGCAGGCCGCCGAGACCCGACGACGGGTGGTGGAGGCCGCGGCGGAGACGTTCGCCCGTCACGGGTACCAGGCGACGACGTTCGAGAAGATCGCGAAGCGTGCCGGCGTCTCCGTCGTGACGGTCCAGAAGCTCGGCACGAAGCCGGCGCTCCTGCAGGCCGCCGTCGAGATCACGGCGTTCGGGGTCGAGGGCGAGACCGACCTGTTCGCCACCGACGTCGGCCGGGCCCTCCTGCAGATCCACGACCCCGACACGTTCGCTCAGTTCCTCGGGAGCGCCATGCTCGCGATCAACGCGCCGTCGGCCGGCGTCTGGATGGCCGTCGGCGTCGGGGCGCACGGCTCCGCAGAGCTGCGGGAGCTGCAGGCGACGATGCTCCGGCTGATCCGCGGGCAGGTCGAGCACGTGCTCGACCACGTGGCCCGGCGAGGCTGGCTCCGTCAGGACGTCCCCTTCGACGACCTCGTCGAGGCGTCCTGCGTCATCACCAGCATCGATGCCTACGTGCGCTTCGTCGAGCGTGACGGCCGGTCCCCCGCGCAGTACACCGCCTTCGTCACCCGCACCATCCGCGAGACGATCCTCGCGGCGTGATCGCCGATCACCCCCGTCATCCGTCCGGCCTCAGCTGGGGACGCGCTGGGCCCAGAACTCGCGCAGAAGCCGGACGGACGCCTCGGGCGCCTCGAGAGGCACGAGGTAGGACGCGTCCGGGATCACCTGGGCGACACCGGCCGGGAGGACCGCGGCCGCGGCACGCGCCTGCTCGGGGGTGAAGCCCTGGTGGTCGGACCCGGTGACGACGAGCGTGGGGGCCGACACCTCACGCAGGCGCTGGACCAGGTCGACCCGGTCCAGGGAGATGGAGACGACGGCGTTGCGCAGCATCCGCCGGTCGGCGCCGCGGAGGCCCGTCTGGACGAGCCGGACGGCCGCGGGATCCTCGGCCCTGGTCCGGGCAGACAGGAGCGCCTCGGTCACGCCGTCGACCACGGTGCGCGTCGGGCCGAGCAGTCGGTACAGGGCGAGCAGGGCGCGGGTGCGCAGACGCTCGCGCGGGGTCAGCGCGGCGACCGGCGTCCCGAACGTCACGAGGCTGCGGCAGCGAGCGGGCCACGTCGAGGCGAAGAGGATCCCGACATGCCCGCCCCACGCGTTGCCCACCCAGTCGACGGGCTCGTTGATCCCCAGCCGGTCGAGAATGGCGACCGCACTCTCGGCGCAGTCCTGCAGCGTGTAGCGGCGACCGGGATCGCCGCTGGCGCCGTGACCGGGTCCCGTGATGATCACGAGTCGGCGATCGCGCGAGAGCGCGGGGACGAGACGGTCCCACGACCGCTCGTCCACGAAGAGGCTGTGCCAGAGCACAGCCGGCGCTCCGTCCCCGCTGACCCGAACCGCCAGACGCCCCACCGGCGTGTCGATCGTGTGCGCGCTGTCCACCTGAGCCACCCCCCGCTTGACACTGTCAACCCTTAGTGTGCGAGTGGAGGCTTGACAGTGTCAACAAGGGGGTCGGGGTGAGCCCGCACGAGGCCGACGACGACGCACCGCTCGAGCAACGGCTGATCAGCGCCGCCCTCGAGCGCCTCTCGGTCCAGCCGTCGAGCGAGCTGAGCATGCGCCGCGTCGCACACGACGTCGGGGTGAGCCATCAGGCGCCCTACGTCCACTTCGGGTCGAAGAAGGCGTTCCTGGCCGCAGTCGCCGGGGTCGGCCTGCAGCGCGCCGCCGAGGAGGCCGCCGCCACCGTGGCGGCGGCCGGCGAGCAGCCCCTCGCCCGACTCCATGCGCTCGCCGCCGCCTACCTGATGTTCATCCGCACCCGGCCCCACGTGCACGACCTCGCGTACGGCCCCGTCGTCGCCAAGCGGGACCACGCTCTCCTCCAGCGCTCCGCCATCGCGTACTGGACGCTGGTGCGCGAGACCGTCGCCGCCTGCCAACCACCCGGCACCAGCGCGAGTGACGTCCAGCGCCGGGCCGCCGTCGCATGGGGCACGGTCTACGGCATCGCCCGGCTCGCCACCTTCGAGCAGATCCCCCCCACGGTGCCCGCCGACGAGGACGAGCTCGTCCACGCTGCCCTCGACTGGCTCTACCGCGGCTGGCAGGCACGGGGCCACTGAGATCCGGCGCAACGCACCGGCGTCGGGAGGGAGCTCTTCGCTGCCGGCGGCTTGATCGACTGATGTGGCCCCCTACGAGATCTGCGCAGAGCCGCTAGTTTCGGGGGCACCCGAGCAGAGGAGTGCGCCGTGGGCAACGTCGTCATGTACGCCTCGGTGTCCGTGGACGGCTTCATCGCGGACGAGAACGACCAGCCCGGACCGCTCTTCGACTGGTTGCTCAGCGGTGACGTCCCGCTGGACGACAGCGGCGTGTTGACGGTGTCGCAGACGTCCTACGACTACGTCCGGCCGTACTGGGACCAGATCGGGGTGACAGTCGTCGGCCGCCACGTCTTCGACCTGACC
>JARKOU010000186.1 GCA_029975645.1 Actinomycetales bacterium | reverse complement strand
CCTTGATGTGGAGGAGATCTTTGGCGTCGGTGCGGTCCATCACAGCTCCACGGCTTCACGGCGGATGTCGTCGTCCAGCGAGGGCTTGAGGCCGCCCCATTCGACGAGGTCGACGTGCCGGCCGAGCACGTCGCTGAGCACCTGCTGGAAGCGCACGAAGTCGAACGACGAGGTGCCGGCCGGGGCCTGGACGAGCAGATCCACGTCGGACGTGCTGTTGGCCTGTCCGCGCGCGACGGAGCCGAAGACGGCAAGTCGGGAGTAGCCGCGCGACGCGGCCAGGTCCTTCAGCACGGGCCCGGCGGCCTCGACCAGCACCTGGGGATCCGCGGCTCCGAGGTCCCGAGCGGCCTTCAACTGCTGGCTGACTGCCGGCTGACTGACCCCCAGCTCCTCGGCAATCTGCCGCTGAGTCATCCCCGAGGCCACCATCGCGCGAAGGACCAGCGCGCGCCGCAGCCGTGCCACGTCCTCCTCGTGGCGTGCTGCGCGGTAGGCCGCCACCAATGCCATAAGGCAACCTTATTGCGTCCGGCGGCAGCCGGTCTACAGGCTCGGCCCCAAGCCGCGGTCGGGGCCGGGCTGGTGAACGGGGGCGGGTGGGCGCCGGGGGGCGGGTTCGGTTGCTCGTGCCCGGCTCGCGGCCTCGCCGGCGATGCGCTCGGTGGTGGCTTGTGCCTGTCGGTCGTGGATGAGCTGGGCGGCGTCGCTGGCGGGGAGGGCGTCGATCTGGGCGAGAGGGCGGCGGGCGTGGTCGGCGCGGGCGCGCGATTGGGTGGCGCGGGCCTGGGGGTCGCTGGGTCGTTGACCGGCGGCGATGGTCTGCGACAGCGCCGCGCGGGCGTCCGCGTGCTGTTCGGTTAGGTCGCGCAGCTGCTGGCGGGCGTGGTCGGCGGCCCGCGCGGCGGCGATGACGCGAGGGTTGGCGTCGGCACTTTGGTCGGCGACGGTCAGCAGCACCGATGCCGCCGATGGTGACCAACGCTGCCGAGGTCGCGCGCCACCACGCTCTGACCGACTCGCGGTCCGAGGTCCCAAGCGTCGTCGTCCTTACGACGAGCTTCTTCGGGGTGCCTGTGGCCTCCTCGTCGGCCGGGCCGGCATGTATCTCCAGCACCCGCCTTGCGCTCCCGCCCACCTGGTTCTGGGAGTGAATCCCAGGGGGCGCCGGGCGCCGTCTCGGATACTCGCCCGGGGATTCCGCTCATCTTCGGAATCGACGTCGTGCACGGCTCCGGACGATCTTCCCAGTCCCGATGCCATGGCCGCCAGCTGGGATCCCGACGCCATCGAGACCGCGCAGCGCATCGCGGCGCGGGAGTCCAGGGCGGTCGGCATCACGTGGACCTTCGCGCCCATGGTCGATGTCGCACGCGATCCCCGCTGGGGGCGCATCATCGAGGGCACGGGCGAGTTCGAAAACGGCGAGGACCTCGGGGGGGTTGCCCCAGTTCAGGTCGGGCTGCTCCGGTGCGAAGCGGTGGTACTTACCACTGACCGGGCGTCTTGTCCGGCTCCGTGACGCGGGTCCACGAGGGACCACAGAAGACGCTGCGCCAGTTGTTCGGCGGTTCGTCAACACCCGGACCTCGGCCGTCCCGGGAGTGGAACCGCGCTCCGGCGAACGTGTGCCCGCGGCGAGCGCCACGCGCAACCAGGCGTCGACGTAGTCGAGCGACCCGAAGCGCGGGTCGATGTCGCAGTGTTCGGCGACGTCGTAGCCGGCGTCCACCTGGGGCGAGAGGTGGAACGGGCATAGCCATAGGGCGTCTACGCCCAAGGAGGCGAGGCCCTCGCCGTTTCCGTTCGCGTCGGCGAAGGAGCGCGCGTAGACCTGGTAGACGACCGCCTCCCGCCACCACTCGACTCTTCGGGGGCCGGTCCCGACGGCTAGCCGGCCTTCCTGGCGAGGTGTGAAGCGACGACGGCTGGCCCTTGACGTGACCTGTGCTCATCCCAGATGATTACCTACAGCACCTTAATTAAGGCACTGTACCTACCAGACCCCGAGGTGGTCCGATTGGCTGACGGCAGGATCCGCATCCAGGACGTCGCGGCGCGGGCGGGGGTGTCGGCGGCCACCGTGTCCCTGGTCCTCTCGGAGCGGTTCCACACGCGCGTCTCCGCAGGCACAGCCCAACGGGTGCGGGCGGCCGCCGAGGAGCTGGGCTACGAGTCGGCGGACAAGATCAGCGAGCTGGAGTGGCTGACCGTCGTCGTCGACGCGACCGCGCCGCAACGGCTCCTGGACGACGCTCTGGCCGGCGTGCTGCAGGAGGCACGGCGGGAGGCGTACGCCGTAGTCGTCGTCCCGGTGGGCTCCGGGGCGCGCGCGACAAGAGCCGTGGCCACCACGATCGGCCGAGTCCCTCGCCAGCGCGTCGCCTGCATCGCCCTCAGCGACGCGATCGACGGCTGGGGCCTGCGGCTTCCTGAGTCGACCCTCGTCGTGACGCTCGACGACGGCGGACCCAGCGACCACATGCACCGGTACCCGAGGGTCGTGCCGGAGTCGGAACCCGCCGCCCGGAAGTTGGCAAGGGTGCTGGCCCAACGCGGGCATCAGGCGGTCGCGGTCGCGTCGTACGGCCCGGCGGCCGCGGTCGCGACGTGGACCCGAAGTATGGAAGGCGCCGGCCTGCAGGTGTCGGGGCACGTCGACGTCGCTCCCGCCGGGGCCAGCCGCGCGGAGGGCGAGCTCCGCCGGCTCCTCGTCGAGGGGCACGAGAACCGGCGCACGACCGCGGTGATCTGCCTCGACCCTCGAGTGGTCGGCGTCATCCGGGCCGTTGTCGAGGGAAACGGTCTCCGCGTGCCTCAGGACGTGGCGGTCGTAGTCGAAGACGACGGCCGCGCTCACGACGTGGACCAGCTCCTACCCACCTCGGCGTTCCCCGCGCGCGAGATGGGTCGCGTCGCGGCTCGCCTCCTCCTGGACGACTCGTCGGGCGGCCGCGCGCGGCCCCGCGCCGTCGTCCGGGTACCCAGGACGGTGACCGGTGACCGCAGGATCCAGCGCGCCGTCACCGGCCCCGAGGACTCGCTCGACCTCTTGCGCTAGACCCTCCATCTCGGACGAGTCCGTCCCCGAGCAGTACCCGGGCACGTACGTGGCCTTCACGACGCTGGGCAGCAACGGCATGCGTCACCTGAGTCAGCTGCAGCGGGCGGGCCTGATCACGGTGCACGTCCTGCCGACGTTCGACCCCACCGCGATCGAGGAGGTCCGCGCGGAGCAGGACGTGCCGCAGATCCCGAACGCTGCGCCGGACTCCAAGGAGCAGCAAGCGGCGGTCGCCGAGACCCGCGCGACCGACGGCTTCAACTGGGGCTACGACCCGTTCCACTACACGACCCCGAAGGGCGGCTACGCCACCGACCCGGAGGGCGCGCGGCGCATCCTGGAGTACCGGTCCATGGTGCAGAGCCTCCACGGGCTCAGCTCGGCGCAATCAACGACGTGGTCTTCAACCACACCGCGCAGTCGGGGAAGGGTGAGAAGTCCGTCCTCGACCGAGTCGTGCCGGCTACTACGACCGTCTGCTCGACGACGGCCGGATCGCGACCTCGACCTGCTGCGACAACCCGGCGACCGAGCACGTGATGATGGAGAAGCGGATGGTCGACTCGATCGTCACGCGGGTGACCCTGGGCCGAGCACCCAGTCGGCCCAGGCGCCCCTGAACATCGAGCGACCCACTGTGGCGCCTCGCCTGGCGGACTGTTCGCGGGACCTGGACCGGACTAGATTAAGTTCGGAAATGATGTGTCCCGGCAGGAGGCGACGTGACAATCGAGCGAGAGACGCACCCCGCCGGGGTCCCGTTGATCCGTCGGCTCAACGGCACCGCCGTCCTCGACGCTCTACGCGCCGCCCCCTCCCTCACGGCGTCGGAGATCATGTCCGCCACCGGGCTGTCCCGGGTGAGCGCGCACGCGGTGTGCGACGACCTCATCGAGCGGGGCCTGGTCCGGGAGATCGAGGCGACGCCATCCCGGGCGCCGTCGGGGCTGGGCCGCCCGTCCCGGACGTACGCGTTCGAGGCGCGAGCCGGGTTCGTCGTCGGCGTGGACCTCGCGGCGGCGGCCGTGACGGTGCACGTGAGCGACCTGCGAGGCGAGACCGTCGGCACGGCGTCGCGGAGGGTCCTGCGAAGCCAGCGGCCCGCGGCCGCGCTCGTCGCGGACGCACGGGAGCTGATCGACCAGGCGCTCGCGGAGGGCGCGGTCCCTCCCGAGCGGGTGCTCGCCGTCGTCGTCGGCGTCCCCGCGCCGGTAGGGCGGGACGGACGGGTGCTGTGGCCGAACGCCGACATTCCCGGCCTGGACGAGGTCGACCTGCGGGCCGAGCTCGGCGCGGAGCACGCGTGGTCGGTCCTCGTCGAGAACGACGCGAACCTCGGCATCCTCGGGGAGCGCTGGCGGGGCGCGGCCGGCGGGTCGGACAACGCCGTGCTGGTCCTGTCGGGCAACGGCCTCG
>JARKOU010000185.1 GCA_029975645.1 Actinomycetales bacterium | reverse complement strand
CACTCAATTGCCGCTCTCCGCGCTGGTGGTGGGGTGGCGTGTAGTTGGTGGTTCTCTCAGCTGGTTTGCTTGCCCAGTAGCGCGGCGAGGTCCCGGTCGGGACTTGCGTGCCTCCTGTAGAGGGGGCTGCACGGAGTCCGGGACAGGGTTAGGGAGAGCTCCAGCAAGTCGATGCCGGTGCCCTTGCTGCGGTGGGCCTCGGCGAGGAAGGCGAACTCGTTCATGGAGCCGAGCAGGCTGCGATCCGCGGTCTTGGCCAGCCGAGCTTTCTTGGCGGCGGCGATTTCGCTGGCGATCATTGGCGCCGGGATCTGGTGGGCTTGCAGGACGGCGGCCAGCGAGTCGGGGAAGCGGTCCCGAGGATCGGGCGGCAGCATCGAGTATGTCCAGTCTCGAGCCTGTCCTGACCCAGTTCTCATCAACGCCGCGACCGATCCATTGGTGAAGGCCGTCGCTGCCTATTTGGCCCGCTACAGGGCCCAGACTCGCATTCATACCGCATCGGACCTGCGCGCCCTGACTTGGGCCATTTGGTGTGCAGCTCTACTCGCGGCCGTGGACCTTGTTGAGGATGTTCTGGCCGACGAGGTGATGGCCGCCGCCGGCATCCCGGACATCACCCAGGACTCGGGCCAGACGCTGGCCCAGTTCAGCGAGTTCATCGAGCACGTCGACCCCGAGGACTTCCGGAACTGACACGGAGCAGGATCCGAGAAGCACGAACCGCCCCCGGGTTCCTACGATGGACCCATGGCCGAGACGAAGAAGACCACCCAGCGCGAGAGCGCCGACACCGGGACGTTCAGCGCCGAGGAGCGCGCCGCCATGAAGGAGCGGGCGGCCGAGCTCAGGAAGCAGAAGAAGGGCGCCGACGCCGAGGCCGACGTGCTCGCCAAGATCGCCGAGATGGGGGACGCCGACCGCGTCATCGCCGAAAGGCTGCACGCGCTGGTCAAGGAGGTGGTCCCCGGGGTGCCGTCGAAGACCTGGTACGGCTTCCCGGCCTACCTCAAGGGCAAGGACATCGTGATGTTCTACCAGCCGGCGAGCAGGTTCGGGGCCCGCTACGGGACGCTGGGCTTCGACGACACCGCGAACCTCGACGACGGCGACGTCTGGCCGACCTCGTACGCCCTGAGCACCTGGAACGACTCCGTCGAGGCGACCGTCCGTGCCCTCATCGCGAAGGCCTTCTCCTGACCCTGACCCCTGACCCCGCGCCACGTGGCACGCTCGTGGCATGACCATCGAGGCGGGTGAGTCGTCCCACCACACGTGCGTCCGCCGGGAGCCGATCTTCGCCCGGCACACGCCCGAGCAGCAGGACGCCGTCGGCGCGTTCGCGCACCCGGTGCGCCTGCGCGCCGGCGAGCGGCTGCACGACGGCGGCGTGGGCCAGCTCTTCGTGGTGCACACCGGGGCGGTGCGCCTCGTCCGCACGTCGCCGGGCGGACGCCGCCACCTCGAACGCGTGGCGGGACCGGGCGAGGTCGTCGGGGAGCACGCGTTCCTGACCGGGCAGCGTCCGGACCACGCGGTCGAGGCCGCCGAGGACGCCAGCCTCTGCGCCTTCGCCCACGCCGACCTGTCGCGGCTGGTCGCCCGCTACCCGGCCATCGGCCTCGGCATGCTGCGGTCGCTCTCCGAGCGCCTGGCGGACGCAGAGCGCCGCCTGGCGCTCGCCGCCGTGGACGTCCCGGGACGCCTGGCGAGCCACCTCCTCGACCTGCCGGGCGAGGCGACCCCCGACGGGTGGCGGGTCACCCTGCCGTGGCCGAAGAAGGCCCTGGCCTCGTGGCTGGCGACCACCCCCGAGTCGCTCAGCCGGGCGCTTGCCCGCCTCGGGCGCGACGGGCTGGTCCGCGTCGACGGGGACGAGATCACGCTCCTGGACCCGGACGGACTGGAGGGGCTGGCGTCCCGCTGAGGAAAAGCCGTGCCTCACAGCCTGCCGGGCCGCGCGCGTGAGGGACCGGTGACAGAGCCGTTACCGGGCGTGACGCCGGCTGCAACGTTGTGTTCCTAGCGTCGTTGCATGACCACCACCGCGTCGCAGCACTCAGGCGTCTCGTCCGCCGAGCTCACCCACCGCCCCGGCCGCTGGATCGACGGCTGGGATCCCGAGAACCCCGACCAGTGGACCTCCGTCGGCCGGCCCACCGCCCGCCGCAACCTCGGCTGGTCGATCTTCGCCGAGTTCCTCGGCTTCGCCGTCTGGGCCCTGTGGAGCATCGTCGTGCCCCAGCTGAACGGCGTCGGCTTCACCCTCACGGTGGACCAGATGTTCTGGCTCGTGTCGACGCCGGCCCTGGTCGGGGCCACGCTGCGCATCCCCTACACGTTCGCCGTCCCCGCCTTCGGGGGCCGGAACTGGACGATCGTCTCGGCCCTCCTGCTCCTCCTGCCGACCAGCGCGCTCGCCTGGGCCGTCCACCACCCCGAGCTGCCCTTCGAGGCGCTCGTGCTCGTCGCCGCGCTCGCCGGCGTCGGCGGCGGCAACTTCGCCTCGTCCATGGCCAACATCTCCTTCTTCTACCCCGCCCGGGAGAAGGGTGCGGCCCTCGGCCTCAACGCGGCGGGTGGCAACATCGGGACGGCCGCCGTCCAGTTCGCGGTGCCCGTCGTCATCACCCTGGGCGCCGGGCTGGCGCTCGACCGCGCCGGCCTCATGTTCGTCCCGCTCGCGCTCATCGCCGCGCTGGGGGCGTGGCGCTTCATGGACAACCTGTCCAACGCCAAGTCCGACCCGCGGGCCTACGCGGCCGCCCTGCGCGAGCCGCACACCTGGATCCTCGCGTTCATCTACGTCGGCACCTTCGGGTCGTTCATCGGCTACTCGGCCGCGTTCCCGACGCTGCTGAAGAGCCTGTTCCCCGACGTCACCTTCTCGCTGGCATTCATGGGCGCCCTCGTGGGCTCGCTATCGCGGCCCTACGGCGGCTACCTCTCCGACCGCCTGGGCGGCGCCCTCGTGACGCTGGTCGCCTTCGCCGCCATGGCGGTGGGCGCGGTCGGGGCGATCCTCGGGCTGCAGCAGAAGTCCTTCGCGCTGTTCTTCCTGTCGTTCCTGTGGCTGTTCGTGTTCACCGGCATCGGCAACGGGTCGATCTACCGCATGATCCCCGCCGTCTTCGCGGGGGTGGCGACGCCCGGCGCGACGCTCGGTGTGGCGTCCGGGCGCGCGGCGGCGGGCTGCATCGGGATCGCGGGCGCCGTGGGGGCCTTCGGCGGGTTCCTCATCCCGCGCGGGTTCGCGATGTCGACGACCATGACGGGCAACATCCAGGCCGCCCTGTGGGTGCTGGTCGGGACCTACGCCGGCATGCTGGCCCTCACCTGGGCGGTCTACCTGCGGCCGTCCGCGAAGCTGGCCGCGCTGAGGGTCTGAGCCGTGACCGCCACCCACTGCCCGTACTGCGCCCTGCAGTGCGCCATGGACGTCTCGGTTTCCCCGGGCCCCACCGGCGGGGTGGTCGTCACGCCCCTGGACTTCCCCACCAACCGCGGCCGCCTGTGCCAGAAGGGGTGGACGGCGGCGGACGTCCTGACGACGCCCGACCGCCTCACCACCCCGCTCGTCCGGCGGGACGGACGCCTGCGGCCGGCCACCTGGGACGAGGCCTTCGACCTCGTGGCCACGACGCTGCTCAGGCTGCGCGCCGAGCACGGCCCGGAGTCGGTGGCCGTGTTCGGCGGGGGCGGGCTCACCAACGAGAAGGCCTACACCCTCGGCAAGTTCGCCCGCGTCGCCCTGGCGACCCCCAACATCGACTACAACGGCCGGTTCTGCATGTCGTCGGCCGCGGCCGGGGGACGCCGCGCCTTCGGCCTCGACCGCGGGCTGCCGTTCCCGCTCGCCGACCTGGGCGGCGCGGACGCGATCCTGCTCGTGGGCTCGAACCCGGCCGAGACCATGCCGCCGTTCGTGCAGCAC
>JARKOU010000182.1 GCA_029975645.1 Actinomycetales bacterium | reverse complement strand
CGAACGCGGGGCTAGTCGGCTCATTCCGCCCGATAAGCCGACTAACCCCGCGTTCGACGGGATTGTGGGGGAGGTGGTCGCGGCGGTCGAGGCGGTCGAGGCGTTCGCCCCCTTCGGCTTGCGGATCGTGCACCCCGACGCCGCCCACCCCCTCCTGACTCGCCTCGGCGCGACGGAGGCCACCCCCCGCACCTTGCTGGCCCACCCCGCAGTCCGCGCGGCCGTCGCGGCAGCGGCCCGCACCCGCGACCCCGCCGAGGCCCTCGCCCTCGCCGACGCCACCCTCACCCTGGTCCGTTACTCCCTCGACGACGGCGCCGCACCCCCAGAGATCGCCCGAACGCACCCCTGGCTGGGCTCGCTCCCGCTCGAGGACGACTACGGCGAGCCCACCCCCGCCCGCGACCTCGCCCTCCCCGGTTCCTGGGCCGCGGCGAACCTCGACGCTCTCCGCCCGGTCAACCCCACCCTCGCCGCCCGCCACACTCCTGATGCGCTGCGGGCCGTCGGCGTCCGCGACGGCCTCGTGACGATCACCGTCCGCGACGTGGTCGCCGAGCCGCCCCTCTCGCAGTCCGACGAGGACGACGACGCCCCCGAGGCCCTCCTCGACGGCTGGCCCGACTACCTCGACTACCTCGCGGAGACGCTCGGCCCGGGCACGTACGTAGGAGACCTCCCGGCGGTCGCCGATCTCGACGCCGTGGCCGACCACGCCTGGCCCGCCGCCCTCGCCTACATCGCCGCAGATCAGGACGCCCGCAGCGCCCTCCTCAACCCCATCCGTGGCAATGCCCGCGAGGCCGCCTCCTACACCGCCTGGTGGTTACGCGACCTGCTCGGCGCCCCCTTCGCCGCCCCCGGCGCGCGCGTCCCGTTCCTCCCGCCAGCCCCCGCGGAGGTCGGCACGCCGGACGACGCCGCGCGCCTCGGTCCGCAGGTGCTGGCCGCGCTCGGTGCCGTCGGCGACCTCGACACCCTCGAGCCCGCCGACTGGGAGCGCTACCTGGACGGCCTCCCGCCCAGCGGAACGCCCGTCCCCCTCGACGACGCCCTCACCATCTGGCGCGGCCTCGCAACCCTCGCCGCCCGCCTGAACAGCGCGAACGCCCACACCGACGGCGCCCACCTCGCCCCGGAGCGCGTCCCGGTGCTGAGGGCCAGGCCGGGGGAGGGGTCGGCAGCCGTGATCGTCGATGCCGAGGACGCCGCCGTCACCGCGCAGCCGATGTGGGCGCAGGTGGCCAACGTGGTCCCCGCCCCGAGCGCCGCCGCCGCGCAGGCGCTCGCCGACCTCCTCGACCTGCCTCTCCGACACCTCAGCGCCGAGGGAGTCGTCGGTGACGGAGTCGCGGTACAGGTCCCCACGCCGCCCGCCGTGCTCGCCTTGGTCCCGGCCGCCCCGGTCACCTACGTCGAGCACGAGGACCTCACCGTCGCGGGCGACCCGGTCGACTGGTGGGTCACCCCGGCCGGCCTCCCGCATGCCGTCACCACCGCGGGCCTCGCGCGCGCTCTCGCCCAGGCCGCCGGCCGTTGGGACGCGCGATCGGCCATCGAGATCGTCCTCACCGACCCCACCCGCGCCGCTGACCTTGCCTCGGAGCGGGCCTGGGACGCCCCGTAACCACCCTGGCAACCCGGTCCGGCAGTCCCCGGTGACACCTCAGGGACGATCAGATTCCCGACACGCCGCACGAACCCGCGACACGCCGGTCGAAACCCCGCCCCGCAAAGCCCGAGCGTCCCTCAGGTCCGCGCCTGACGTACTCCGGACGAGGCAGGGCAGAATCAGTAGCGTAGAAGGTGCGGAAACAGTAGCGTAGAAGTTGCGGGAAAGGTAGCTTAGCGCGCAGATCGGAGAGGAGCGCCGTGGCAGAAGAAGCTCATGCGGGATACCGCCGCCGAATCGTCGACGAGGAACTCGACGACCTCGTTCCCCACCTCCCCGCGGTCGCGCTCGAGGGCGCGAGGGGCGTGGGGAAGACCACGACGGCGTCCCAACGCGCCGACCGGCAGATCCGCCTGGACAACCCCCGCGTCCTGGAGTTGGTCGAGGCGGACCTGCGCGGCGCGCTCGACCCCGGTGTTGGCACAGTCCTCATCGACGAGTGGCAGCGCTTCCCGCCCGTATGGGATCACGTCCGCCGTCAAGTTGACGCGGGTGCCCCGCCGGGCGCGTACCTCCTGACCGGAAGCGCAGCCCCCGTCACAGCGCCCACCCACACCGGCGCCGGACGGATCGTGACGCTTCGCATGCGGCCCATGTCCCTCTCTGAGCGTTCCCTCGCGCCGGCGACGGTCAGCCTGCGGGCGCTCCTTGCGGGCGCGAGACCTCCACTCGAGGGCCATAGCGAGGTCGATCTGGGCGCGTACCTCCGAGAGATCACGGCATCGGGCTTCCCCGGGATCCGGGAGCTCCCGGAACGCCCACGTCGCGCCCAACTCGATGGGTACCTCGCGAGGGTGGTCGAACGCGACTTCCCCGAGCAAGGCTTGCCGGTGCGTCGCCCGCAGGTCTTACGCGCCTGGCTCACCGCCTACGCAGCGGCGACGGCCTCGACCGCCTCCTACAACGCAATCCTCGACGCCGCGACGGCCGGTGAGGTGAACAAGCCGGCCAAGACCACCACCATCGCCTACCGGGACGTGCTCGACCAACTGTGGCTCCTCGACCCCGTTCCGGCTTGGCTACCCGGCGAGAATCGGCTCGAGCGCCTCACCCGAGCGCCGAAACACCACCTTGCCGATCCTGCCCTTGCCGCCCACCTCCTCGGCGTGGATGTCGAATCCCTCAGGACGGGAGGCGGCACGTCAGTGGACCGGAGGGGCGGAAGCCTGGCCGGGCACCTCTTCGAGGGTCTCGTGACGCTCTCCGTGTTGACGTATGCGCAGGCTGCCGAAGCACGCGTGAGTCACCTTCGCACCGAGGGAGGCCGGCAGGAGATCGATCTCATCGTGGAGCGCCGCGACGGCCGAGTGGTCGCGATCGAGGTCAAACTCGCCCCCACGGTCTCGTCACGGGACGTGGCCCACCTGCACTGGCTTCGTGAGCGGACTGGATCGAACCTCCTCGACGCAATCGTCATCACCTCAGGGTCCTACGCCTATCGGCGACAGGATGGAATCGGCGTGGTCCCCGCCGCCCTCCTCGGCCCATGAGCCCGAGGCTGAACGAGATCTTCACTCCAGGACTTTCGGGAAGGTCCTCCATGCGCCCCACACCCTCACCGCACCAGTAGCAGGGACACCCCCGAGACCGGAGCGCGCGCGAGCCGCGCATCAGCCGTGAGCAGCGGCGCCCCGAGCGCGCCCGCGAGCGCGACGTAGTGCGCGTCGGCGATCCGGGTGAGCCTCGCACACGCCCTCACCGGTCGCAGTACTCCGGCAGGCAGTGCCCGCACCCGTCGTACCCGGCGGCGAACGCCTCGGCCAGCGTCTCGAAGTGCATCAGGTGCCCGGCGTCGATCATCGCGATGAACGCGCACCCCGCCGCGTGCACCTCGCGAGTCGCGCTGTTCCCCACGAAACCCGTCTCGAACGAGAGCAGCAGCCGCCGGCACCTGTCTCGCTCCTGGTCCAGCACGCTCGCCAGCACGTCGAGCATCGGCAGGACGAACGCCTTGGTCTCCTCCGAGACACCCGCAGCGCCTCCGATCGAGCGATGCCACCGACGCGCCGTCCCGGCCATGCCGTGCCTGTCGAGGTGCCGCACCACCGCCTCCAGGCTCCCGCCTACCTCGGCACGCGCCGCGGGGGGCGTGAGCACCTCCCCGGCCTGCGCCCGCGCCAGCAGTCGCGCCACATCCTCCTGCTCGGCGGCGAGGAGCGCCGCCAGCCCGCCCGTCGGCGCCCCCGAGTGCGACCCGTGTCGAGTCCGCGGATCCGGCCCGCCATGGTGGCAGTCCCGCTCGCCGGTGGCGCAGTAGTCGGCGATGAGCACGCTGAGGTCCTCCTCGCCGGGGCCCGTGACGCGGTCGACGGCGAGCATCACCTCCACGCCCTGCACCATCGCCAGGTAGGCGTCCACCACCGACGTCGCGGTGTTCGCGAGCGAGAGCGCGAGCGTGAGGTCGTCCACCAGGCCCAGGCAGTCGGCCACGGGCTCGAACACCACGGTCCAGTACGCCTCCACGAAAGTGGACGACGGCGCCGCGTACTCCGCGATCGCGTCCCGCACCCGCCGCGCCACCTCCGCGATCGAGACGTCCAGGCGCGTCCCGCGGATACCTTCGGTCACCTGGTGCAGGTCGCGGTACAGGTCAAGGCGCATCGTGAGCGTGAGGTCCCAGAGCGTGAGCGCGTCGACCCCGAGCGCGGCGACGGCCGGCGTCCCCAGGTCGAGCAGCGAGTACGTCAGGGTGTAGTCGGCGTCGTCCTGCGTGAAGGTGGCTTCCTGGTGCAGCCCGGCTCCGGCCTCGCCCAGCGTCACCTCGCCGAGTGCGTCGTTCGGATCGGGCCAGTCCTCGTCGACCAACCGGATGGTGCACGTCGTCGCGAACGTATAGACGCGCCGCAGCGTCCAGGTGGTGTCCTCCTCCATGGATCGCGGGAGCGCGTCTCGCACCACGCCGTCGCACTCCACGATCACCATGGCCTCGTCACTCCACCAGTCCTCGGTGGTGTCGCAGTGGAGGCTCTCCAGGATCAGGGTGAGGGGCATCGTCCGGCCTCCGAGTCGCGTCCGGCGCCACGCGCCCGACGCCCCCGGTCTACTCCCGATCCTCCGACCCCGCGCCCCGATCGGGCGAGGAGATCCGATCAGACCGGCGACCGCCAGTCCCCGTCGGTAGGTTGCGGACCCCGCACCTGCGCCGAGACGGCGCCCCGATGTGAACCTGAGGGACGCTCATCGCCGCGACACGCCGCTGGAGGGCGCGACACGCCGGTCGCCGAGGCCTCGCGGGAGAGGCGAACGTCCCTCAGGTCCACCAGACGTCCCCACCGCCCGCGGACGGTCACGCTTCCGTCACGTGCTCGGCGCCTCCGCGGATCCGGGCGCGCGGTCCGTTACGGTGCAGCGCGTGGCAATGCGGTACGCGAGAAAGCAGCAGGTGGCATGGCGGCGCGTGGCCATTCGGCACGCCGGAATCGACACCCGTAACAGGGTCCCTTTCGTCGTACTCGCAGCATTCCTCGCCGCGCTGCTCGCCCTCGCCGGCTGTTCCGGCCCGTCCAGCGCCGGCGGCGCCGAGCGGCGCGTCCCCGTCACCGCGGAGAGCGGCGCCTCCGCATCCGTCGACGGCCTGACCGTGGAGATCGCGCCGGGTGATGTGGCGGGCACCGGCACTCTGACCGTCCGCCGATGGTCCGCCGAGGGGTCACAGGACCCACGCCCGCCCGTGGACCTCCCCCAAGGAATGACCCTCCTCGGCGACGGAATGGAGGCGTCGCTGGGTGGAGCGGTTCTCGCGGCGGACGCCGAGGCGGTCATCACCGTCGAGCCCCCGGATTCCGGCACCGAATTCGGGACGGAAACCAGCGAGTCGATCTACGTCCTTCTCTGGCGGGACCCGTCCAGCGGGTGGCGCGCCCTCCCCACCGAGCGCACGCGCGGCGGCGCGTTCGTGGCCCGCACCAACCTCTTCAGTCGGGGCTTCCTCGCCCGGATCGACGCGCGGGAGTGGGCGCGGCAGCACCTGGCCGCCGCCGACGCCTACTTCTCCGGCCGCGCCGACGTCGCCCCACCCTCGTGCGGTGACGAGCAGGCCACGCGCGGCGCGGGCATCGAGGTCATCTCGGACCCCGGTGACGCCGTGACCTGGTGCTTCGGGTTCGAGGACGGCCGCCAGGTGCTGAAGGTCGCCAACAACCGCCGGACGTTCACCGAGGTCACCTTCCCCGAGGCCTGGGACGTGGTGGACGACGGCGCGCGGGCGGTGCCGTCGGACGCGCTCGCGCGGGCGCTGGACGAGGGCGTGGTGCCCCCGGCCGAGCCCGGACGCGAGGCGTGGGTGGTCGGCGGCGGCGCCACGCTCACGCTGGTGGTCCCTCCGCGCTCCTCGGGCGTCGTCACGGCCCAGGCGGGTTCCCCCGCGTGGGCGCTGAGCGCGATCGCCTTCGGCCTGGACGTCTACGCCTTCGCGGCGAAGGCGCTGGGCCTCCTGGCCCTCGCCCAGTCGGCCACCACGCTGCCGGGCCGGCTCCTGGATCGGATCGCCGGTACGGAGGACCTCGGCGGGTACACCGAGCCGCTCCAGGCCTGCGGTCAGGCGTTCGCGGGCCAGGTGACCGACGGCGCCACGGGCGACGATCTCGTCGCCGGGATCCGCGCGATCTGGCAGTGCCTTCCGGGTCTGATGCAGGCCGATGCCGCCGAGACGGGCGTGACGTTCTCCGGCCTCCCCGCGGCGCTGAACCTGCTCGACGGCGTTGTCGCCCTCGTCCTGACGGCGGGCAACTTGCTGGGGTCCGAAGTCGGCGAGGCGGTCGCGTGATCCGCCCCCTCGACCTGCCTTCGACCCGCCCGCACCCTCGACCAGCCCCAGCCCCGCTTCTGCCCCCGGGCGCCCCGGGGGAGCCCAAGGCCCCCGCCGATAGACTGCCCGAGCCCCGCGCAGCCGCCGGCCCGCTGACCGCCCCCAACAACCCACCGAGGTGCCGTTGCCCGGCCTGATCGTCCAGGAGTGGATCGAGGCGACGGGCGGCGCTGAGCGCGTGCTCGATGAGATGGTCCGCACGTTCCCGGACGCCGACCTCTGGGCCCTGTGGAACGACGCCCCCCATCGTTTCCCCGGCACGCGCGTCGGCGAGAGCTGGCTCGCACGCACCCCGATGCGCGGCCGGAAGGCGCTCGCCCTTCCGTTGATGTCGCCCACGTGGCGGCGGATCCCGGCCCCGGCGCACCCCGGCGCCTCACGCCCCGAACACGGCCCGACGGCTCGCGCCTCACTCCCCGAACACGCCCCCGTGCCCGACGGCGCCCCGGACTTCGTGCTGTCCAGTTCGTATGTCTTCGCGCACCATGCGCGGGTGCTCGGGTGCGACGAGGTCCCGCGCTTCGCCTACGTCCACACCCCGGCCCGCTACCTGTGGGCCCCGGAGCACGACGCGCGCGGCGCCCGCCGCGCGGTGCGGGCCGGCGCGGGTCCCCCCCCGGCGCACGACCGCCGTCGGGCACAGGAGAGCGGCACCTCCTCCGCCGCCACCCCCCGCTTCCTCGCCGAGCGGATCCGGCGCGCGGGGGACGACGAGGCGCCGGTGATCTACCCGCCGGTGGACGTGGCCCGCCTGACCGCTGCCCCGGACTGTTCGGCCCACCTCGAGGGGTCCGAACGCGCGATCCTCGAGCGGC
>JARKOU010000175.1 GCA_029975645.1 Actinomycetales bacterium | reverse complement strand
CACCGCCGCCCGTACCCCGCGGCGCCCGCCCCCCCCCCCCACGCCCCCGCGCCTCTCGAGTCCCCCGTTCGGCCTGACTCGGGGCTCCCGCGGGCCACCCGCCACGCCCGCGCGCGTCTTGAGTCCTCGCGTTCGGCGGAGCCACGAGCGCCGCGGCAGGATGGGGCCATGACCCCCACCTCTGCACCGACGACGCCCGCCCTGCGCCCGGACGGCCGGCGACCCGACGAACTCCGCCCCATCCGCTTCACGCGCGGTTGGCTCGACCACGCGGAGGGCAGCGTGCTGGTGGAGTTCGGGAGCACACGGGTGCTGTGCGCGGCCTCGTTCACCGAGGGCGTGCCCCGCTGGCGCAAGGGGTCCGGGCAGGGCTGGGTGACCGCCGAGTACGCGATGCTCCCGCGCGCCACCACCACCCGCAGCGACCGTGAGTCGGTGCGGGGGCGCATCGGTGGGCGCACGCACGAGATCTCGCGCCTCATCGGGCGGTCCCTGCGCGCCGTCGTCGACGTCGCCGCGCTCGGTGAGAACACGATCGTGATGGACTGCGACGTGCTCCAGGCCGACGGCGGCACCCGCACGGCCGCGATCACCGGCGCCTACGTCGCGCTCGCCGACGCCATCGCGTGGGGACGCACCTCCGGCGCGATCCGCGCGGGCGCCGTCGTCCTCAAGGACTCCGTGGCCGCCGTGAGCGTGGGGATCGTCGACGGGCGGCCCGTGCTCGACCTTCCGTACGTGGAGGACGTCGCGGCCGAGACGGACATGAACGTGGTGGTCACCGGTTCCGGGGCCTTCGTGGAGGTCCAGGGCACGGCGGAGGGTGCGCCGTTCGTCCGGTCCGAGCTGGACACGCTGCTGGATCTCGCGGTGTCGGGCTGCGCACGCCTCGCGGACCTCCAGCGGGCGGCGCTCGCGGAGCCCCTGGCCGGGACTGTGGGCGGGCATCCGTGAGCCCGCGTCTGGTCCTGGCGACCCACAACGCGCACAAGGTGCGCGAGGTGCGCCAGATCCTCGCTCAGGCGATTCCCGGGTTCGAGCCGGAGGATCTCGTCTCCGCCCCGGACCTCGGCGCCGACGAGCCCGTGGAGGATGGCGTCACGTTCGCCGAGAACGCCCTGATCAAGGCGCGGGCGATCGCTGCCCACACGCACCTGCCGGCGATCGCGGACGACTCCGGGCTCGCCGTCGACGTCCTCGGCGGCGCGCCCGGCATCTTCAGCGCACGGTGGTGCGGCCGGCACGGCGACGACCGCGCGAACCTCGACCTCCTCCTGGCGCAGCTCGCGGAGGTGTCGGACGCCCACCGCGGCGCGGCGTTCGTGTGTGCGGCGGCGCTGGTGCTGCCCGATGGGCGCGAGGTGGTGGAGCACGGCGAGATGCGCGGGCGGCTGCTGCGGGCCCCGGTGGGCAGCGGCGGCTTCGGCTACGACCCGATCCTCGTGCCCGAGGGCGAGACCCGCTCCTCGGCACAACTGACGCCCGAGGAGAAGAACGCCCGGAGCCACCGCGGAGCCGCGTTCCGGGCGCTGGCCCCCGCGATCGCAGCGGCGCTGGGTGAGGGGAAGACGCTGGGCGAGGGGTAAGGCGCTGGGCGAGGGGTAAGGCGCTGGGCGAGCCTGGCGCCGCCTGAGAGGCAGGCGCTACGCCAGCCCGCAGTGCGTCATCGCGGCGCGCACGATCGCGGCGTGGCCGGGGACCATCTCGGCCTGGACCACGGGGTCGAGGACCTCCATGGGGGAGAGCCACGCGAGGTCGAGCGCGTTCTGCTGGGGCTGGCAGTCGCCGTCGACCGGGACGATGTAGGCGAGGGAGACGGCGTGGTGTCGCGGGTCGTGGAACGCCGTGACGCCGGGTGTGGGGAAGTACTCGGCCACGGTGAACGGCTGCAGGCCCGAGGGCAGGCGCGGCAGCGAGACCGGGCCCAGGTCCTTCTCGATGTGCCGGAGGATCGCGTCGCGCAGTTGCTCGTGGAAGAGGACGCGGCCGGAGACGAGCGATCGAGAGAGCCCTCCGTCGCGGTTGGGGCGCAGCAGGAGGCCGACCGAGCGCACCACGCCACGTGCGTCGATGCGCACCGGGACGATGTCGACATAGACCATCGGCAACTTCCGGCGAACCCACTCGAGGCGGTCGGGCGGGAGCCAGCCGCTGATGTCGTCCTGCGAGACCTCGCTCACGCCCACCTCCGCTTGGTGCGCACCGTCGTCGTCGGCTTGCGTGCGCGAGGCGGGACTCGAACCCGCACGCCCGAGGGCACCAGAACCTAAATCTGGCGCGGCTGCCAGTTACGCCACTCGCGCTCGAGGCACGAGCGTAGAGCCTCAGCGGGTTGGCCGACGCTCAGGGACGATCGCGCATGATCAACTCCGCGAGGTGCGGCGTGTCGTGCGCGACACGCCGCACCTGGGAGGGGTGCGAGAGCGCTGATCGTCCCTCAGGTTCGCGACTATCGCCGTTGAGCCGGCTGCGCTGCGTCCGGTAGGCCTCGATCAGTCGAGGCCGAGCTCCTTGCGCAGGGCGGCCACGTGCCCCTTGGCGCGCACGTTGTACTTCGCGAGGGCGACCGTGCCGTCCGGCGCGACCACCACGGTCGAGCGGATCACGCCGGTGACCGTCTTGCCGTACATCGACTTCTCGCCCCACGCGCCCCAGGCCTCGAGCACGCCCTTGTCCGGGTCGGAGGCGAGGGGGAAGGGCAGGTGCTCGTCCTCGGCGAAGCGGCGGAGCTTCTCGGGGGAGTCGGGGGAGACGCCGATGACGGCGTAGCCGGCCCCCTGCAGCGAGGCGATGTTGTCCCGGAAGTCGCAAGCCTCGGTGGTGCAGCCAGGGGTCGCGGCCGCCGGGTAGAAGTACACGACCGCCGCGCGGCCCCCGGCGAGGACGTCGGACAGCCGGATCTGCTCGCCCGAGGCGGTGGGGAGGGTGAAGTCGGGGGCGGTGTCGCCGGCGGCGAGGCGGGGCATGGGTGCTCCTTCGGGGGAGGGGTCGCTCGGGCAGGTGGGTCAGCGCGGGCGGAGGCGGGTGCCGGTGCGGTCTGGTGGTCGCGGGCTGGTCCTCAGCGTAGGCACGCCGCGGTGGCGGGTGGCGATGCGTTCCCTGAGCGCGAACATCGCGCCGGACCGCGAACAACGAGGCGGAGCGCGAACTCCCGGGGGTCGCAACCGGCCGCGATGTTCGCGGTCCACCCACCTG
>JARKOU010000162.1 GCA_029975645.1 Actinomycetales bacterium | reverse complement strand
TGGACGCCCGCGTGCCACGCGCGCTGCAGGCGCACTCGCGCGACGATCTCGTCGCCGTGCTCGGGGACTTGTTGGACTCCGCCCAGCTCGCTGCGTTCTTCGGCACGCCAGCCGGGGGGTCCGAGGGCCCCGGCTCCCGGTGGGAGGACCCGGTGCGGCTGACGGCGACGGGGCTGCGCGCGGTGCGTCTGCTGGGGCCGTGGGATGTGCCCGCGTTTCTCGAGGTGGCGTACAGCACGGGTGGCACGGTGCTCGACTTCACGGTCGCCACGGCGCCGTGGCCGGTCGTCGATGTCGTGCTCGTCGGCAGCGGGATGGGGCCCGCACTCGTGATCGTTCCCGAAGGGTGGGGTGTCGACACCCAAGGGCTGCAGGTGGATTCCACGTCGACGGTGTCGAGCAGTGTCGCGACCCGGCCGACCGGTGAGCACCCACGGATCATCCTGCGGGGCCGGGTGACCGGTTCGGTGACGGTCCGGACGCCGCGGCCACGCGACCTGCGCCGCGCCGAGCGGGCCGTCCGGAGCGACCCGGACGCGACGCGACGGGTCCTGACGACCGGGAGAGGCGCATGAGTCCTTGGTTGTCGCTGGTCGTCGGCGTCCTCGTGGTGCTGGCGATCACGGCCGCCACGGCCTACTTCGTCGCCCAGGAGTTCGCCTACGTGGCGGTGGACCGGTCGCGGCTGGCGGGGCGCGCGGCCTCCGGGGATGCCCGGGCTGAGGCGACGCTCGGGATCACGCGGCGGACGTCGTTCATGCTGTCGGGGGCTCAGCTGGGCATCACGGTGACCGGGCTGCTCGTCGGCTACGTGGCGGAACCCCTCATCGGCCAGGCGTTCACCGAGTTGATCTCGCCGGGGGCGTCCACGGCGTTGTCGGTGGCGCTGGGCGGCATCGTGGCGCTGGGGTTCTCGACCCTCGTCCAGATGCTGTTCGGCGAGCTGTTCCCGAAGAACTACGCGATCGCTCGATCGGCGCAGGTGGCCGACGCCCTGACCCCCTCGACGCGGGTGTATCTGAGGGTGTTCGGGCCCGTTATCTGGGTGTTCGACAAGGCGGCCGAGTTGCTGCTGCGGGCGTTGCGGATCGAGCCGGTGCACGACGTGGAATCGGCGGCGTCGGCGTCCGACCTGGAGAAGGTGGTGGCGGCATCCCGAGAGGCCGGCTCGATCTCGCCGGAGCTGTCGCTCGTGATCGACCGCATCCTCGATTTCCCGCGCCGGGACGCCGAGCACGCGATGGTGCCGCGGGTGCGTGTCGGGACGGTGCGTTCGAGTGCGACCGTCGCCGGGGTGCGCGCGCAGATGGCGACCGGGCACACGCGGTACCCGGTGCTGGACGCCGACGAGGCCGTCGTCGGCATCGTGGACCTCGTGGACGTGCTGGGTGCGCCGCCCGACTCGGACGCCCCCGTGACGAGCCTGGTCCGGCCTGCCGTGCTCGTCCCGACGTTCATGACGCTGCCCGACACCGAGCACGCGCTGCGCGAAGCCGATGCCGAGATCGCGTGTGTGGTCGACGAGTTCGGCAGTTTCGTGGGCATCGTCACGCTCGAGGACCTGGTCGAGGAGATCATCGGCGAACTCGACGACGAGCACGATCCGGTGGCGCCGCCCCTGGAGGCCTCCGCCGAGGCAGGCATCTGGGAGGTGGCGGGGGGAATCCATGTCGACGAGGTGGAGCGCATGACCGGACTCCGGCTGCCGCCCGGGGAGTACGAGACGATCGCCGGGCTCGTCATCGCCGAGTTCGGCGACCTGCCAGCGGTCGGGGACGTCGTCGAGTTGCACCTGCACCCCACCCCCGCACAACTCGCGCTCGACCCGGAAACACCCGAGCGGCTCGTGCGCATCGCCGTGTTGGAGGTCGCACGGCACGTGCCGGCGCACGTGCTCATCACCGTGCCCGGGGTGTCGGGAGAGGCGTCCCCGTGATCGCCCTGGAAGCGGCGACCACCGTCGGCTGGGGCGTCTGGGTGGCGACGGCGGCGATCATCGCCTTGTCGGCGTTCTTCGTGGCGACCGAGTTCTCGCTCATGGCCGCGCGGCAGCACCGGCTGGAGGAGAGGGCGACGACCGCGGCCGGGCGGGCCGCGCTGAAGAACTCGGCGGAACTGACGCTGCTGCTGGCGGGCTCGCAACTCGGTATCACGGTGTGCACGCTGGCCCTGGGCGCGGTGACGAAGCCGGCCGTGCACCACGTGCTGATGGGGCCGCTCGAGGCTGTGGGGCTGCCGACCGTGGCCGCGGACGTGGTGGCATTCGTGCTGGCGCTCGTCATCGTGACGTTCCTCCATCTGGTGGTGGGCGAGATGGCCCCCAAGTCGTGGGCCATCGCGCACCCGGAGAACTCGGCGGTGCTGCTC
>JARKOU010000151.1 GCA_029975645.1 Actinomycetales bacterium | reverse complement strand
CGGCAACGTCTGGACCCTGGGCCGGGCCCTGCGCATGCCGTTGCCCCCGCTTCGGCGCCCCGTCGCGGCCCCCGGACAGGAGTGAGGCATGGACACGCGCATCGTCACCACCGACGCGGACTTCGACGCGCTCGCACCCGCGTGGCTCGCACTCGAGGAGGCCGACCCCGGCCTGCTGCCCCAGCTGACCCACGCCTACGTGGCCGCTTGGGTGCACGAGCGCGACGATGCCCGCCTGCACGTGGCCGTCGCTGAGGACCACGGCGAGCTGGTGGGCGTCCTCCCGCTCGTCGTCACCGAACGCCGCGCCGGCCCGGTCCGCTGGAACGACCTGGGCTTCGTGACCGAGGGCGACATCCGCGACGCCGTCGTCGACGCCCGCCGCGTGGCAGCCAGCAGCACGGTCAAGAGCCTGCTCGTCGCCGCGCTCGAGGCTGCCGACGACGTCCAGCGTCTCCTCCTCCGCTATCTCCCGGCCGATTCCCCCCTGACGCACCACTTGCTCAAGTCCGGGGAGTACAACGCGGCCGTCCGCCCACTCGTCGAGATGCCGAAGGTCAACCTCGACCGCTTCGCCGGCTTCGCCCAGTACCGCCGCGGCGTCCCCCGCAGCTCGCTCACCTCCCTCAACAAGCTCCGCCGCGAACTCGGCCTCACCGTGACCGAGACCACCCCTGTCGACGCCGCTCTGTACGACGAGCTCGTCGCGCTCCACCGGCGCGAGAAGGACGAGTTGGTCCAGCAAGGACGCCGCGAGCGTCGGTCCCTCTTCGAGGATCCCCGGCGCGCCGCCGCCTACCGCGCCCTCGTCGTCGACCAGCCGCACGCGACCGCGTTCACGGCCCGCACCGCCGCCGGCGAACTCGTGTTCCACGAGCTTGCGTGGCGCCGCGGGCGGCGCGTCTGGGCGTGGAACACCGCGTACAACCCCGACCTCGCCGCGTACCGGCCCTCCCGCGCACGCATCGGCGTCCTCGAAGACCTCTTCGCGCGCGGCGACACCGACACCTACGACCTCGGCGCCGGCCGCTACCCGTGGAAGTTCGAGCTCACCTCGGCGTTCTCACTCGCCTACGAGTGCTCCGTCTGGCGCGGGGACAGCGCTCTGGTGCGGATGCTGCGCCGCCTCCGCCCATGAGATCCGGACGCCGCCGGCGCGGCTTCCTCACCCGCGTCAAGGAACTGGTGTGGATCGACTCGCACCTCTATGCCCGGCCCACGGGGGCACGGGTGGTCGTCGCGCCCCCCTACCGCGCGCGGCTCGCGACGCCGGCCGATCTGGCCAGGCTTGAGGCTGACCTCACCGAAGAACTCACGGCCACCAAGGCCGAGCTCATCCGCCGCCGGGCGGCCGACCCCGACCACCAGGTGGCCGTGGTGACCCTGCCCACCGGCGAGGTCTGTGGCTATGGCCACATCACTCATGGCCGCATCGGCGACGACCATCTGGGCCTGGACCTCGGCCGCCAACCCGGCGTGGCGCACCTCTTCGACGATTACGTTGCCTCCGCCCACCGGGGCAACCGGCTGCAGGTCGCCTTGCTCACACTGCGCCTGGACGCGGCCGAGGCGCGGAGGGCGCAGGTCGCCACGATCCTCGTGGCCGACACCAATCACGCCTCCCGCGCCTCGGTGCTCGCTGCGGGCTTCCGGCCGGTGCTCCGCATCGTGACGCTCCGTGGCCCCGCCGGACGCCGCAGCTGGGCGCTCGGCGTCCGGCCCAAGGAGAAGATCAGGGCATCCGGTAGCTGGTCCCCAGATCCTCGTTGATCATCTGCAGCAGTGT
>JARKOU010000136.1 GCA_029975645.1 Actinomycetales bacterium | reverse complement strand
CCCCCCCCCCCCCGACCCGCCCTCGCGTCGCGGGGAGAGTGGCGCCCGCGTCAGAGGTACTGGCCCGTGGGCGCCACGTTCTCCACCTGCCGCGCCGTCTGGGTGCCCTTCTTGCCCTGCACGATCGTGCGGACGAAGACGATCCGCTCGCCCTTCTTGCCGGAGATCCGCGCCCAGTCGTCCGGGTTCGTGGTGTTCGGCAGGTCCTCGTTCTCCTTGAACTCGGCCTCGCACGCCTCGATGAGGTGCTCCACCCGCAGGCCGCGCCGGCCCGTGGCGAGCACCTCCTTGATGGCGCCCTTCTTCGCGCGGTCCACCACGTTCTGGATCATCGCGCCGGAGCCGAAGTCCTTGAAGTACAGGATCTCCTTGTCCCCGCTCGCATACGTCACCTCGAGGAACCGGTTCTCCTCGGACTCCGCGTACATCCGCTGGACCACGGCGTCGATCATCCCGGCCACGGTGGCGTCCGGGTCTCCCCCGTGCTCGGCGAGGTCGTCGGCGTTCAGCGGGAGCGCCGTCGTCAGGTACTTGCCGAAGATCTCCCGCGCCGCCTCGGCGTCAGGGCGCTCGATCTTGATCTTCACGTCGAGGCGGCCGGGCCGCAGGATGGCCGGGTCGATCATGTCCTCGCGGTTCGAGGCGCCGATGACGATGACGTTGTCCAGGCGCTCCACGCCGTCGATCTCCGCGAGCAACTGCGGCACCACGGTGGTCTCGACGTCGCTGGACACCCCGGTGCCGCGCGTCCGGAACAAGGACTCCATCTCGTCGAAGAAGACCACCACCGGGATGCCCTGGGTGGCCTTCTCGCGCGCCCGGGCGAAGATCAGGCGGATGTGCCGCTCCGTCTCCCCGACGAACTTGTTGAGCAGTTCGGGGCCCTTGACGTTGAGGAAGTAGGACCGCGCCTCGCCCGGTCCGGCCAGGGAGTGCGCCACGGCCTTGGCGATGAGCGTCTTGCCGCACCCCGGGGGCCCGTAGAGCAGGAGGCCCTTCGGCGGCTTGAGCCCGTGCTCGCGGAACAACTCGGGATGAAGGAAGGGCAGTTCCACGGCGTCGCGGATCTGCTCGATCTGGGGACCGAGCCCGCCGATGTCGGCGTAGTCGACGTCGGGCACCTCCTCGAGCACCAGTTCCTCGACCTCCGAGCGCGGGATCCGCTCGAACGAGTAGCCGTTGCGCGCGTCCACGGTCAGCGCGTCGCCCACCCGGACCCCGCTCTCCAGCAGCGGCCCCGCGAGGCGCACCACACGCTCCTCCTCGGCGCGGCCCATCACGAGCACCCGCTCGGCGTCGAGCACCTCCTTGACGGTGACCACCTCGCCGACGTCCTCGAACCCCCCGACGCCCACCACCACCATGGCCTCGTTGAGCATGACCTCCTGGCCCGGGCGCAGGCTGGTGGCCGCGACACTCGGGATCACCGCGACGCGCAACTTGCGCCCCGAGGCGATGACGTCGAAGGACCCGTCCGGGTTCACGCCGTCGAAGAGCGCGTAGGAGCCGGGCGGCTTGGCCACCTCCGCCAGCTGCGCCCGCATCTCCACCAGTTGGGCCCGGGCCGCGGTGAGCGCGGAGGTGAGCCGGTCGTTCTGCCCCGCGAGGCTGGACGCCTGCCGCTCGAGTTCGCGCACCCGCGCCTCGGCGTTGCGCAGCCGGATCTCGACGGGCTGCTGCTCGGTCATGCGACCCCCTCGCGGCTCGTGGGCGCTACCGGTGCGTGCGTTCCGGCTCCCCGTCCCACCAGCGTAGGTCAGTCGTGTGACGGCGAGGTGTCGCCTCCACCGGCGGGGGGTGCCTCCGCGTCCGGCGGCGCGGGCACCGACGCTCCTGGTACCCGCGCCCCCGTCACGTCTCGCCGGACCCGGCGCACGCGCTTCTCCGAGACGGGCCGCTCGCCGAGGTCCTCGGGTGTCCAGTCCTCCTCCGCCGTCGGGTAGGCGCCCTTCGCCGGACGACGACGCCGCTCGGGCGCCGTCGTCCCGGGAGCCATCCGCCGCGTGGTGAGGAGGAAGCCGGTGTGCCCCACCATCCGGTGCTCCGGGCGGACCGCAAGCCCTTCGAGGTGCCACTCGCGCACCAGGGACTCCCACGCCGTCGGCTCGGCGAAGCGGCCGTCGTCGCGCAGGTCCTCCGCCAGGCGCGAGAGCTGCGTGGTGGTGGCGACGTAGGCGAGGAACACCCCGCCCGGCACCAGGGCGTCCGCCACCACGCCGATGTTCTCCCAGGGCGCGAGCATGTCGAGCACCACGCGGTCCACGCTCCCCGGTTCGACGGCGCCGGGCAGGACGTCCGCGAGGTCGCCCACCTCCAGGCGCCAGGCCGGGTGCGGGCTCCCGAAGAAGCCCTCGACGTTGGCGCGCGCGATCGCGGCGAAGTCCTCGCGCCGCTCGATCGAGAGGAGGCTGCCGCCGTCGCCGACGGCGCGCAGCAGCGACATCGTGAGCGCACCCGAGCCCACGCCCGCCTCCACGACTCGGGCGCCGGGGAAGATGTCCGCCATCGTGACGATCTGGCCCGCGTCCTTGGGGTAGATCACCGCGGCGCCGCGGGGCATGGACATGACGTGGTCGGACAGCAGCGGCCGGAAGGCCATGTACTCGATCCCCGCGGCGGTCTCCACCACCGTGCCCTCGGGCTTGCCGATCAGCGCGTCGTGGTGGAAGGCGCCGCGGTGCGTGTGGAACGCCCCGCCCCGGCGCAGGGTGATCGTGTGCAGGCGGCCCTTGGGATCGGTGAGCTGCACCCGGTCGCCCTCGCGCAGCGGACCCCGCCGGATCGCGGCCCCGGTGGGCAGGTCCGGGTGCACGGGCTGGTCCTGACGCGGCTCGGGCCGCGGGGCGTCGGTCACGGCCGGGGAGTCTACGTGCCGGGCCGTCCTCGACGGCAGGACGCTCAGCGCCGCCGCGGCGACCGCAGCGCTTCCGCCACGCCGGCCACGGGCACCACGCCGAGCACGCGCGGCGGCCACGCCTGCGCATCCACGAGCACCGCGGCCGGGCCCGCGTGCTGCGCCGCGGCCATCGCGCGGACGGCGGCGACGCCCCGCACCTCGGTCACGATCGACACCGGGGCCAGCGGCACCGCCACGGCGGAGACAGGCGTCCCGGCGCGCAGCGGGCCGGGGACGCTGGCCGCCGCGGCCGGGTCCACGAGGGCGACCGGTCGCCCGTCCGCCGCGAGGAGCACGACGGCGCTGCCGGGCGGTGCGGTCGCGTCCGCCTGCGCCAAGCTGGCGGACGCGAGCAGGACGACGGCGGGGCGCGCCAGGGCGAGAAGGTCCACCTGCTCGGCGGCGCGCCGGGCGGTGGCGGCCGCGATCGTCTGGCTCGCGCCGCTCCACAGGAAGCCCGCGACGAGCAGCACGGTGACCGCCGTGACCACCGTGGGCTGGCGCCCCTGGAGCAGCGGCCAGGCGAGCCCGACGAGGGCGACCAGCACCGCGAGCACCCGCCCGGACCAGCCGGCCACGAGGGTGCCGCGCACCCGCTCGCCGGTGGCCTTCCACACCGCGGCCTCGAGCACGCGCCCGCCGTCCAGCGGCAGGCCGGGAAGGAGGTTGAACACCGCGACGAAGCCGTTCGCGACGGCCGACGCCGCCAGCAGGAGGGCCGGGATGCCGCGCAGCGGACCCGCGGCCCACCAGCTCACCCACGCGAGCAGGCCGTTGACCGCCGGGCCGGCGATGCTCACCAGCGCCGACGCCCCCGGCGAGCGCAGTTCGCGGTCGAACTGGGTGTGCCCGCCCCAGAGTGTGATGACGTACTCCGTCACCGGGATGCCGAGGCTGCGCGCCGTCAGCCCGTGCCCGAGTTCGTGCAGGAACACCGAGAGGGCGAGCAGCAAGGGGAAGCCGGCTGCGGCCAGCCACGCGGCGATCGTCCCGATGCCGGGCACGGCGGACTGGACCGTGGGGACGAAGAGCCAGATCAGCAGTGCCGCGACCACCAGCCACGACGGCGCGAGGATTACCGGCGCCCCCGCGATCCGCCCCAGCACCCAGCCGGACCGCGTGCGCGTGCCGAACCGGGCGGGAGGGGAGACGCTCACCCGGCCAGCCTACGTCGAGGCCTCCTGGCGGTGCTCCGGGCGCCGTCGGGCGAGGATGTCAGTGCCCCCTCCTACAGTGACGGCCATGAGCGCGAGCCCCGAGGTGCTGACCCGTCCCGCCCCGTCCCCCGAGCGCCCGCACGCGGGCCGCGCCGCGCTCTCCCCCTCGCGCATCAACGACTTCAAGCAGTGCCCGCTCCTCTTCCGCCTCCGCACGATCGACCGGCTCCCCGAGCCACCGAGTCCGGCCGCGACGCGCGGCACGCTGGTCCACTCCGTACTCGAGCGGCTCTTCGACCTACCGGCGGGCGAGCGCACGGTCGAGTCCGCGCGCGCCCTGCTCGGCCCGCAGTGGCAGGAGCTGTGCGAGCGGGAGCCTGCGGTCGCCGAGTTGTTCGCCGACGACGCCGAGGCGGGCGCCTGGCTGCGGGGCGCGACCACACTCCTCGAGACGTACTTCGGGCTCGAGGACCCCCGGCGCCTCGAGCCCGCCGGGCGGGAGATGCTGTGCGAGGTGGAGCTCCCCTCCGGCGTGCTGTTGCGGGGCATCGTCGACCGGCTCGACGTGGCGCGCGACGGCGCCCTGCGCGTGGTCGACTACAAGACCGGGCGCTCCCCGGCCGAGCAGTTCGCAGGCAGCGCGCTGTTCCAGATGCGCTTCTACGCGCTCCTGATCTGGCGGCTGCGCGGCGTCGTGCCACGCCGCCTCCAACTGCTCTACCTGGGCGACGGCCAGGTCCTCACCTACGACCCGGACGAGGCCTCGCTGCTGGCCACCGAGCGGACCGTCGAGGCCGTGTGGGCGGCGATCCGGCGCGCGACGCTGGCCGGGGAGTTCGCCCCGCGGACCTCGCGCCTGTGCGACTGGTGCTCCCACCAGGCCCTGTGCCCCAGTTTCGGCGGCACCACGCCGCCGTTCCCGGCCGACGGCGCCGAGCGACTTCTCGGCGTCGAGGCAGGATCGGCGTGAGGGTGCGCCGGTAACAGACGTCACCACGAGGACGCGGCGCGAGTGGAGTCGACGCGAGGGGCGACGTGGACGGACGTCGTCAGAGCAGTGCGGGCAGAACAGTGCGGGCAGAACAGTGCGGGCAGACCAGTGCGGGCAGAGCAGCGCCGTCAGAGCAGATGTCGTCAGAGCAGGTCGATGACCTCGCCCGCCATGACGTGGCGCAGGTCGTCGAGCACGATCTCGTCGAGTTGGTTGAGACGGCTGCGGCCCGGCGCCTTCGGGATCGGCAGGAGCAGCTGCACCCCGATCGCGCGCGTCCCGGCCGCCTCGGCGGACGCGAGACCCGTGGTCGAGTCCTCGATCGCCACGCACCGGCTCGGGTCGACGCCCAACCGCTCCGCCGCCGTGAGGTAGGGCTCGGGGTGGGGCTTGCCGCGGGTGACCATGTCACCGGTGAGGACGACGGCGAAACTCCCCTCCGGCGTCCCCTCGACCACCACGTGGGCCAGGGCCGAGTACGCCATCGTCACCAGGGCGCACGGGACGCCGGCCTGCCGCAACGCCTCGAGCAACTCGGCCGCACCCGGCCGCCACGGGATGCCGTGGACGCGCACCTGCTCGACCACCCGGTCCAGCAGGTCCTCGATGATCTCGTTGTCGCTCCCGCGCACCCCGGCGCGCTCGCGAAGTTGCTGCGCCGCGTAGGTGAGCGAGGAGCCGACGATCGAGAGGCCGTCCGCCGCGGTCCACGTGCCGCCGTCGCGCTCGGCGAGCGCCAACTCGGCGGCGATCCAGTACGGCTCGGTGTTGACGAGCGTGCCGTCCATGTCCCACAGGACGGCGTCGGGCAGCGGACCGAGCGTGGACTGGTCGTCGGGGTGCACGTCGCGGAGTCTAGACGGCCCACACGCGGGTCCGCCCGCGGACCCCCGCGCGGTGCGGGCGCCGTTAGGGTGCTCGCATGGCCAGGAAGGACGTCTCCCGCGACCAGCCCGGACCGGCGGGCGCGGAGGTCCCCCCGGCCCTCATGCTGGCGGCGTTCGAGGGCTGGAACGACGCCGGGAACGCCGCGAGCCAGGCGATCGACCTGCTCCTGGACGCCTGGGACGCCGAGGTGGTCCACGAGGTGGACCCGGAGGACTACCACGACTTCCAGGTGAACCGGCCGCACGTCGCCACCGACGACGACGGCGAGCGCATCCTGACCTGGCCCGGCACGAGCGTCTCGGTGGCCCGCACCCCCGTCTCCGGGCGGCGCGTGGTGCTCGTGCGCGGGATCGAGCCGTCCATGCGGTGGCACTCCTACTGCCGCGAACTTCTCGACCAGGCCCAGCGACTCGGCGTCGGGACCGTCGTCTGCGTCGGCGCGCTGCTCGCCGACGTCCCGCACAGCCGCCCGATCCCCGTCCAGGTCACCTCCGAGGACCCGCGCGTCCAGGCGCTGCTCGCCGTCGAGGTCTCGGACTACGAGGGACCGGTGGGGATCGTCGGCGTCCTCGCCCTGGCCGCGCGCGCGGCGGGCCTGCACTCGATCTCGGTGTGGGCGGCGGTCCCCCACTACGTCGCCCAGCCGCCCTCGCCCAAGGCCACCCTCGCCCTGCTCGGCAACCTCGAGGAGATCCTGGGCGAACCGGTGCCGTTGGGCGATCTCGCCGAGGAGGCGAAGGCCTGGGAGCGCGGCGTCGACGAACTCGCCCGCGAGGACCCCGAGGTGGCGGAGTACGTGCGCCAGCTCGAGGAGGCCAAGGACACCGCCGAGCTCCCCGAGGCCAGCGGCGAGGCGATCGCGCGGGAGTTCGAGCGCTACCTGCGCCGGCGGGAGAAGGGGCCGGGCGGCCCCGGCGCGGCCTGAGGCCCCGGGGCACACGGGCGTCCAAGCCCCACCGGTCGCAGGCCCCCGTCGGCACACCCGAGGGCGGGTGTGTGCGCGCGGGGCGGCTGGATACGCACCCGCCCTGCGCGCACAGACCCGCCCTCGCGCTGATGAGGAGGAGATCGGCCTGGGTGCGGTCGGTCAGGAGAGGCGAGTGCGCGCCGGAGCCGTCAGAGGCGGACGCCCAGCAACGCGTCCACGGCGCGCGCCGCGATCCCGGGCGCTCCCTCGACCACGTCCTCGTCCGTGAGCCCGCCCTCCTGGCCGTAGGAGAGGGCGGCGTCCGCCCAGGCGTCGACGGCGCGCAGGGCACGCGGGGTGTCGAGGTCGTCGGCCAGGGCGGCGCGGATCTCCGCGACCATCGCCTCGGTGGCCGGTCCGCCGTTCCCGCTCACCGCCGCTATCCAGCGGTCCAGGCGCGCGACGGCGTCGGCCACGCGCGCCTCCCGGCTCAGGCTCCGGATCCCCGGCCGGGCGCCGCGGTAGTGCCCGGCAAGGACCATGAGGCGCACGGCCATGGGCGGGACGCCGCGGTCGAGGAGGGCGAGGACGTCCTCCCCCTCGTCCTCGCCCCCGGGGACGAGCGGCACCCCGGCGGCGTCGAGGATCCACGTGGCGTCCACCGTGACGATCCGGTGAGCGAGGGCCTGCTGCGCGTCGAGCGCGTCCGCGGGGCGCTCCGCCGTCGCCGTCGCGAGAGCCGCGGCCACGCGGGCCAGATGGTCGGCCTGACCGCGGGCCCCGGCGAGCACGTCCACTGCGGAGCCGAGGTGGTCCCGAACCGCCGCGGCGCAGGCGGCCGGCTGCGGGTCGGGGACGGCCACGAGGTGGTCCGGCGGAAGGAGACCCAACTCGGTGCACGCGAGGTAGGTGGGCGCGAGACGCGCGTGGTCGACGTCGTCGGCGATGCCGTGCAGGCACCGGAGGGAGGCGACCTCGAGTCGCGCGTCGTGCCACGCGCGCACGAGGACGTCGAGCACCACCGCGGTGGCGGCGTCGGCGAGACTGGGCGCGCCGTCGGGGAGGGGCGCGCAGATCAGGAGGCCGCCACGACCGGGGCCACCCGCGGTGAGGGGCTGGCCGAGGAGGCCGTCGTGAAGGCGGAGCGCCTGCCCGCTCCCGGGGATCTGAGGCACGTGCGGGGCCGGCCACGTCAGCATGCTCGGCAGCCTACCGACGCGTGCCGATCAGGGACGCGATCACCGCACCGGGACCGGCGGCGAACCCGGCGCCCTGCCTCAGGCGGAAGAGCCGAGCGGGCTGAGCACCCCGGTGAGCAGGAGGACCACCACGAGGGCGGCCAACCCCAGGCGGTAGTAGACGAACGGGCGGTAGGAGTACGTCGAGACGATCTTCAGGAAGGCGATGATCACCAGGTAGCCGGTGAAGAACGCGACCACCGTCGCCACCGCCGTGGGGACCAGGCCGACGCCGCCGGGCTCCTCCACGCTCTTGACCAACTGGAACAGACCGGACCCCAGCACCGCGGGGATCGCCAAGAGGAAGGAGTACCGCGCGGCCGCCTCGCGGGTGTAGCCCATGAAGAGGCCCGCGGTGATGGTGCCGCCCGATCGCGAGACGCCGGGGATGAGCGCCAGGGCCTGGGCGAAGCCAAAGATGACGCCGTCGCGGGCGTTGAGCTCGCTCAGCGGCTTGGACTTGGCGCCGCGCTTGTCCGCCCAGCCGAGGATGAGCGCGAACCCGGCGAGCGTGCCCGCGATGAGCCAGAGGTTGCGGAAGACGCTCTCGATGGTGTCCTGGAACAGGAGCCCGAGCACCACGATCGGCAGGGAGCCGAGGATCACGTACCAGCCCATCCGGGCGTCGTGGTCGCTGCGGGGCACGCGCCCGCGCAACGAGCCGAACCACGCCCGGAGGATCCGCGCGATATCGCGGCGGAAGTACACGAGCACCGCGGTCTCGGTGCCGATCTGGGTGATGGCGGTGAACGCCGCGCCCGGGTCCACGCCTCCCATCAACTCGCCCACGATGCGCAGGTGCGCGCTCGAGGAGACCGGGAGGAACTCGGTCAGGCCCTGGACCAGGCCGAGGATCACGGCGTCCCACAACGTCATGGTGCGCCAGGCTACCGGGCGCGCGACCGCCTCCCCGGTTCCGACCGGCCACGCCGGTAGCCTGGCGCGCCATGGAACAGCGCAGGGTCGGGGCGAGCGGGTTGCGGGTCTCATCGGTGGGACTCGGCACGATGACGTGGGGCCGCGACACGGACGAGCACGAGGCGGCGGAGCAACTCGAGGCGTTCCTCGACGTCGGCGGCACGTTGCTCGACACGGCCTCCTCCTACGGCGACGGCGCCGCCGAGGCCCTCATCGGGGCCCTGGTGGGAACCGCCGTGGCACGCGAGGACGTGGTCCTGTGCACCAAGGCCGGGGCGCGCAGGAGTCGCGCCGGACGGTCGGTGGACGCCTCGCGCGCCAACCTCCTCGACACCCTCGACGCCTCGCTCGCCCGCCTCGGCACCGACCACCTGGACCTCTGGCTGGTCCACGCGCCGGATCCCGGCACCCCGCTGGAGGAGACGCTCTCCGCGCTGAGGCTCGCCGTCTCGTCAGGGCGCACGCGCTACGTGGGCCTGGCGAACCACCCGGCGTGGACGACGGCGCGGGCCGCCACGCTGCTCGAGGCGGACGGCACGGGCCTGGCCGCCGTGGAGGTGGAGTACTCGCTCCTCCAGCGCGGAGTGGAGCGCGAGGTGATGCCGGCATGCGAGGCGCTCGGCATCGGACTGCTCGCGTGGTCACCCCTGGGGCGCGGCGTGCTCACCGGCAAGTACCGACGCTCGATCCCGGCGGACTCCCGCGCGGCCTCGCCCCACCTGCGCGGATTCGTGGGGCCGTACCTCACGGACGAGGCGCACGGGGTGGTGGAGGCGGTCGTCACCGCCGCCGACGGGCTCGGCCGCGCCCCGCTCGAGGTCGCGCTCGCCTGGGTGCGGGATGCGCCCGGGGTGGCGAGCGCCGTCGTCGGGGCCCGGACCGCGGCACAACTGCGGGGGTCCCTGGCCGCGGACGACCTCGACCTTCCCGAGGCCATCCGCGCCGCGCTCGACGACGTGACCGCCCCGGGAGCCGGTTACCCCGAGCGGTGGTGACGCACGCGGTGGTGGTGACGGGAGCCGGGGTCATCCGGGCGGCTTCCGCCGGAGCGGTGGTTCAGGCGGTGACTCAGACCTCGTCGTCCTCGAGGTCGTCGTCCTCCGGCGTCTCGAGGTCGTCGTCGGAGAAGTCCTCCTCCTCGATCTCCTCGTCATCCTCGGTGTCGTCGTAGACGACGAACGGGGTGTCGACGCCGTACGCGTCGTAGATCGCCTCGTCGTACGTCTCGAAGGCATCGATGAGGGTGGAGGTCGCCGCGACGACCGCGGGGGTGTCGTCGGTGCGGTCACGGGCGACGGCGCCGAGGTGCGCCTCGAGGGCGGCGACGAGTCGATCGAAGGCGGCGCGCGGATCAGTGGCCATGACATGACCGTATCGCCCACGGGGGCACAATGGCAGCCGCATACCCGCCCCGGGCCCGGGAGGTGATCGACGTGACATCCGACGCCTGGATGCCCGCGTCGGGCGGGGCCGTGGCACCTTCCCGGCAACGCAGCCGGGAGTACGAGGTCCGCGTGCTGACGATCCCCGCGACCTCCAGCCGCAACGAGGTGCGGCGCCTGCTCACCGAGGAGGCCGAGGTGGGCCGGTGGGAACTGATCCGTACCCGCGTCTACGCCGGGGGCCACCGCAAGGTCTGGCTACGCCGGCCCATCATCCGGGTGAGCAGCACGTTGTGACGGCCTCCGCCGTCAGCCGCTCCCCCGGCATGGACCCGCCCGGCCTCAGCACGTCCGCAGGAAGCGCTCCAGCGTGCGCACGCCGAACCGCAGGGCGTCGATCGGCACGCGCTCGTCGACGCCGTGGAACATGCCCGCGAAGTCCAGGTCCGCGGGCAGCTGGAGCGGTGCGAACCCGTACCCCGTGATCCCGAGGCGGGCGAGGGACTTGTTGTCGGTCCCGGCGGAGAGCATGTAGGGCAGGACGACGGCGCCCGGGTCCTCGGCTTCGAGCGCGCCGATCATCGCGTCCACGAGCGGGCCCGAGAACGGCACCTCGAGCCCGATGTCGCGGTGGACGTCCTCGAACGCGATGCCCGGGCCGGCCAGATGCGCCAGCGTGCGGTCGGCGAAGGCCTCCTCGGCGGGGAGGAACCGGACATCGAGCGTGGCCTCCGCCGAGCCGGGGATCACGTTGGCCTTGTACCCGGCGGAGAGCTGGGTGGGGTTCGCGCTGGTGCACAGCGTCGAGCCGACGAACCGCCGCGTGGTGCCCAGCGCCGCGAGCAGCGCATCGATCGAGGCGGGGTCCTCGGCGTCGAACGGCAGCCCGGTGAGGTCGGCCACGCCGTCGAGCAGGGCCCGGACCGTGGGCGTGAGGTGGACCGGCCACGCGAACGCGCCGATCCGGGCGACGGCGCCGGCGAGCGCCGTGACCGCGTTCTCCTCGTTCACCTGCGAGCCGTGGCCGGCGCGCCCGTGCGCGATCAGGCGCAGCCAGAGCAGGCCCTTCTCCGCCGTCTGCAGGAGGTAGGCCCGCCGGCCGCCGATCTCGACGCTGAACCCGCCGACCTCGCTCACCGCCTCCGTCGCGCCCTCGAACACCTCGGGCCGGTGGTCCACGGCCCAGCGCGCCCCGTAGTCCCCGCCCGCCTCCTCGTCCGCGAAGAAGGCGACGACGACGTCGCGCGGCGGGCGCCAGCCGCGCCGGGCCATGTCCCGGACCGTCGCCAGGATCATGGCGTCCATGTCCTTCATGTCGACGGCGCCGCGGCCCCAGAGCATGCCGTCGCGTTCCTCGCCGGAGAAGGGATGCACCTGCCAGTCGGCGGCCTGGGCCGGCACCACGTCCGTGTGGCCGTGGAGCACGAGCGCCGGACGGGTGGGATCCGTGCCGGGGACGCGCAGGAGAACCGACGCCCGGCGCGGCGCTGACTCGACGATCTCCGGTTCCCAGCCCACCTCGGTGAGCGCCGCCATGACGTACTCGGCCGCCTCGCGCTCACCCGGCCCCGACCCGTCGCCGTAGTTGGAGGAGTCGATCCGCAGGAGGTCGCGGCAGAGGCCGACGACGTCGTCCTGCGGGCCGGGCGGCACCCGCAGCTCGTGAGGCGCGGCAGGCAGCCCGTCCGACGGCGCGGCGTCGGACATCGGAGGTACGGCGGGGGCCATGGGACCCGACCCTACCGACCACCTGTTGCGCGCGACCTCCCGGGTCGACAATGGCCGCATGGCAGCGCCGCCACCCCTCGCCGTCGACGCCCTCTACCGCCCGTGCACGCTGGACGGCCTGGACTTCGAGACCACCGCCGACCTCGCCGGGCCGCCCGCCGAGGCGCCCGTCCCGGGCCAGGAACGCGCGCGGGAGGCGATCGCCCTCGGCGTCGACCTTCGCGCGTCCGGGTACAACGTCTTCGCCCTCGGGCCGCCCGGGGTCGGCAAGCGGACCATCGTGGAGGAACTGCTCGCCTCGCGAGCGTCCGGCGAGGCCCAGCGCTCGGACTGGTGCTACGTCCACAACTTCGCCCAGCCGCACCGGCCCCGCGCCCTCCGACTTCCCCGGGGCAAGGGCCCGGTTCTGCGCACCCACGTGCGCCAACTCGCCGAGGAGATCCGCGCGGCGGTCCCCGCGCTGTTCGAGAGCGACGAGTACCGGACCCGCGCCGAGCAGATCGACGAGGAGGTGAGCGAGCGCCAGCAGGAGCAGTTCGTGTCCCTGGGCGAGGACGCGGCCAAGGAGGGGATCGCGCTCCTGCACACGCCCGCCGGCTTCTCCCTCGCCCCCACGCACGGGGACGAGGTCATGACGCCAGAGCACTTCGCGCAGCTCCCGGCGCAGGAGCGGGCACGCCTCGAGCAGGCGATGCACACGCTCCAGGACCGGCTCCAGAAGGTGATCCGCCAGGTCCAGCAGCTGCAGAAGGAGAAGCGGGCACGCCTCAAGCAACTGGGGCGGGAGATGTGCGGGGTCACGGTCGGCGCACTGATCGACGATGTGCGCACCACCTACACCGCCCTGCCCGCCGTCGTCGCCTTCCTCGACGAGGTCCGCGCCGACGTGCTGGAGAACCTCGAGGACTTCCGCAAGCCCGCCGAGGGCGAGCCCGGCCCGCTCGGGCTGCGCCCCGAGCAGCCGTCCGCGAGGCGGTACGACGTCAACGTGATCGTCGGGGACGAGGAGGGCGACGGCGGAGCACCCGTGGTCGTGGAGGACAACCCGACCTTCCCCAACCTCCTGGGGCGGGTGGAGTACCAGTCCCGCCTGGGCACCCTGGTCACCGACTTCAGCCAGATCAAGGCCGGGGCGCTGCACCGCGCCAACGGCGGGTACCTCCTCATCGACGTGCGCCGGCTCCTCACCCAGCCCTTCGCCTGGGACGGCCTCAAGCGCGCCCTGCGCACGGGTGAGATTCGCACCGAGGCGATCGGCCAGGCGTACGGCCTGGTCAACACCGCGGCGCTCGAGCCCGAGCCGATCCCACTGGACGTCAAGGTGGTCCTGTTCGGGGACCGGATCCTCTACTACCTCCTGCTGGCGTACGACGCCGAGTTCGGCGAGTTGTTCCGCATCGCCGCGGACTTCGAGGACGAGATCGCCCGCACGCCGGAGAACGAGGCGCTCTACGCGCGCCTGGTCGCGAGCATCGCCGCCCGGGAGGGCTGGCTCCCGCTGCACCGCTCGGCGGTGTCGCGGGTGATCGAGCACCTGGCCCGGTGGTCCGGCGACGCCCAACGCCTCTCCACCCAACTCGAGGACCTCGCCCACCTCCTCCGGGAGTCCGACCACAACGCCCGGGCGGGCGGCGCCGTCGCCGTGGAGGCCCGGCATGTCCAGGCGGCGATCGACGCCCACCGACGGCGCTCGGGCCGGATCCGGGAGAAGATCCACGAGGCCATCGCCCGGGGCGACCTGCTCATCGACACCGCGAGCGCCGTCGTCGGCCAGGTCAACGGACTCACCGTCGCACTCACCGGCGACCAGGCGTTCGCCTTCCCCACCCGGATCACGGCGAACACGCGGATGGGCGAGGGCGACGTGGTCGACATCCAGCGCGAGGTGGAGCTCTCCGGGCCCATCCACTCCAAGGGCGTGCTGATCCTCGCCTCGCTCCTCACCACGCGCTACTCCGCCAAGCGGCCGCTCTCCCTCTCCGCGACCCTCGTGTTCGAGCAGACGTACGGGTCGGTCGACGGCGACAGCGCCTCGGTCGCGGAGTTGTGCACGCTGCTCTCCTCGATCGGCGGCTTCCCGCTGGACCAGGGCGTCGCGGTGACGGGCGCGGTGGACCAGCACGGGCGCGTGCTGCCGATCGGCGCGGTCAACGACAAGATCGAGGGGTTCTTCGACGTCTGCGCCGCGCGCGGGCTCACCGGCACGCAAGGCGTGGTGATCCCCGCCGCGAACGTCAAGCACCTCATGCTGCGGGCGGACGTGGTGGCCGCCGCGGAGCGGGGCGAGTTCCGGGTGATCGCCGTGGAGACGCTGGATCAGGCGCTCAGCGTGTTGGCGGGGGCCGACGCCGGGACGCCGGACGAGCGGGGCACGTTCCCGGTGGGCACGCCGAACGCGCTGGTCGCCGCGCGGCTGGCGGAGTTCGCCGCGCGGCGGCAGGCGCTTGCGGCGCCGACCGTCACGGTTCGCCGGATGCAGGCCCGACGCAAGGGGCGGCGGATGTTCGGACCCGGCGCGCCGCCGCGGGGGCGGGGCTCGTGAGCGCCGACGCCGGCCGGGTCTCGCGCGTGGTCCTCACCTTCCGCACGCGCGCGGACGTCCGGCTGCTCACCGAGGCCGGCGCCCTCGCCCGGCGGATGCGGGCGGAACTGGCGGGGCTGTTCGTGGAGGAGTCGGACCTGCTGCGCGCCGCCGCCCTGCCGGTCACCCGCGAGGTGGGCGGGACGTCCGGCGCGGTCCGGGCGATCGAGGTGGCGCCGACGCAGCGGCTCCTCGAGCGGCAGACCGCCGACGTGCGACGGCTCGTCGAGCGGACCGCGCGCGACCTCGAGGTGCCCTGGTCGTTCACTGTTGCCCGGGGCAGCGTGGTGGAGGTGGCGGTATCCGCGGTGGCGGGGCCCGACGTCGTCGTCCTCGTGCCGGCCGCACCCTCGGGGGTGGCGCGAGCGCTCGGGGATGTTGGCGAGGCGGGCGCCGGGGCGGGCGCGCCGCAGGCGAGGTGGACGACGGCGCCCGTGGCCGCCGTCGTCGACGGGAGCCCGGCCGGGGAACGGGCCCTGGATGCCGCGCTCGCCCTGGCCGGGGGGCGCGCCGACGACCTCGCGCTCGTGGTGCCGG
>JARKOU010000125.1 GCA_029975645.1 Actinomycetales bacterium | reverse complement strand
CGTCCAACTGCGCTACACCGAGGGCGACGGCGGGCCGCGCCACGAGCCGGGTCTGCGGATGCGCATCCTCGAGGCCAACGCGGCGGCCGCCGAGTTCTTCGCCGCCGCGCTCGCCTCGCCCGAGGCCCTCGAGGGGCGGCTCTTCCTCGACGGCCGCGGCTTCACCCGCGAGCACGCCGAGCATTTCAGCCTCGGCTTCGCTCCGCGCTCGGGGACCGCGCTGCGCGAGCATCTGCTCGGCAAGAAGTTCGCGCAAGACGACCTCGTCAAGGCCGGTCTGGTGCGCGCGAACGGCTGGGACTACTTCCAGGGACGCCTTGTCTGGCCGATCCGCGACGCCGGTCGCTCGACGCTCGGCTTCGGCGCCCGGCGACTGTTCGACGACGACCGCATGCCTGCGAAGTACCTCAACACTCCCGAGACGATCGTCTACAAGAAGAGCCACGTCCTCTACGGCCTCGACCTGGCCCGCACCCACATCGGCAAGAAGAACCAGGCGGTCGTCGTCGAGGGGTACACCGACGTGATGGCGTGTCACATCGCCGGCGTGGACACCGCCGTCGCCTCGTGCGGCACCGCGTTCGGCACCGATCATTCGCGCATGATCGCGCGCCTCATGACCGCCGACGCGCAGACGGGCGAGGTCATCTTCACCTTCGACGGGGACGCCGCCGGTCAGGCCGCTGCCATGAAGGTCTTCTCGTCGGACGCCGCGTTCACCGCGCAGACGTACGTCGCCGTCGAGCCGTCGGGGCTCGACCCATGCGACCTCCGCCTCCAGTCCGGGGACGCCGCCCTGCGCGAGTTGGTCGCCCGGCGGATCCCGCTCTACCGGTTCGTCATGAAGAACACGATCGCCCGCTACGATCTGGATCGCTCCGACGGGCGGGTGGCCGCAGTCCGGGCCGCCGCACCGCTTGTGGCGAGCGTGCGGGATGCCGCGAACGTGTCCGGTTATGTGCGCGAACTGGCGGGGCTCGTCGGCATGGACGAGCGCGAGGTGCGCGCCGAGGTGCAGCGCGCGAACAGCCGGCGAGTCCCCGACGAGCCGGCGCCCATCCCGGCCGCCGAACCCGAAGCGGCGGCGTCCGGACAAGCGGCGGGCATGCTCATGCCCGACCCGCGCGATCGGCGGCTCGACACCGAGCGGGGGCTGCTCAAGCTCGCGGTCCAGCAGCCGCTGCTGTTCGCGGAGGACTGGTTCGGTGTCACCACCGCCGACTTCCAGCACCCGAGCTACGCGCGCGTGTTCGAGTTGGTCGCGGACGCGGACCGGCGCGGTGTGGGCTTCGCGCAGGCGGTCGTGGACGCCGCCGACGACCCAGTGGGGGAGCAGCTCGTCATGGCCCTGTCGGTCGAGCCGCTGGCCGGTGATCCGTCGGCGGCCATGGCGCGCGAGTACGCGCTGAGGTTGCGGCTCGGCCGCGTGACGCGCGCTATCAACGACCTCAAGTCCCGCCTGCAACGAACCAACCCGCTCGAGCACCAGACGGAGTACAACCGGGGTTTCGCGAAGCTGCTGGAGCTCGAAGCGGCCCGGCGCATGCTCCAGGCGGAGGCGGTGGGCGAGTAGCCCGCGCTGGTCGAGGCCACCGGGCGCCCACGGGGCTCGTCCTGTTGGCCCTTGAGGCCCCCCATTCGCCTCTTCCGTGAGCGCCGCCGGTGAAGAAGTGTTGGCGATGTGTTGCGCTGGGGATAACGCGCCGGCTCTGGCTCGGCAGGGGTCTGGCTTCGAGGCTGGTCGCCATGACGCAGACACTCATCCCCCAGACATCGACCCGCATCCCACCGACGGAGGCCGAGTTGGCCCGGCGCATCGAGGCGGGGGTGCTCGCGGAGGCGGTGCGCACCGGCGGCGTCCGGATCGCGTCCGATGCGACGGACGTAGAGCTGGCGCTCCTCGTGGCCGATGGCCAGCGGGCGCGCGACGAGCTCGTCGCGGAGAACCAGCGGCTCGTGTGGCTCGTGGTGAACCCGGTGGCGTCGCGGACGGGCCTGTCGCGTGACGAGCTCTACCAGGAGGGCTGCCTCGGATTGTTGGAGGCGGTGCAGCGATTCGAGCCGGCGACGGGGTGCTTCGCGACGTTCGCGCTGCACTGGATCCGGCTGCGGGTGCACGACGCGGCGGCGACGCGGTTCGGGGCGCTGGGGCTGCCCGCCAAACGGGCGCGGCAATGGTGGCGGGTGCAGGGGGTGTGCGTGCGGCTGAGGAACGCTCCGGGTGAGGGGCTCGAGGTAGCCCGCATCGCTGACGAGTTGCAGTTGCCGGTCACGACCGTGGCCGACTTGCTGGCCTGGCGGGCGGCGGCCCACCTCCAGGCGGACGACGACGTCGTGCCGGCTGGTCCGGAGGTTGTCCAGGACGAGCGCGTGACGGAACTGCTGTCGCTCGTCGACGGGGTGGAGAGGCTGATCCTGCAGTGCCGGTTCGGGTTGGGGGAGGCGCCGCCGCAGTCTTACGCGGGTGTCGCGGAGGTGGTCGGCCTCAGTGAGGCGACCGTGCGTCGCCGCGAACGGGCAGCCCTGGAGCGACTGCGCCGCGTCGCGTGACGCGGGCCACCGGGGGGACTCCGACCGGGCTGTTCGGAGCGCAGGCACAATGGACGCCGTGAAGTTGTTCGGCTCCCGCGTTCCCGCTGATGTTCTCGCCAGTCTCCAAGCCCATCTCGGACGCCGCCCGCGCGTGCTCGCGTGGGGGAGGACGGCGTCCGGGGCGGTCGTCGCCGCGTGGGACCGGCTGTGCGTGCAGGACGCCGACGGCTGGGCCGACCTGCCGTGGCACGACATCCTCGGGGGCGGTTGGAACGACGAGACGGGTGAACTGCGGTGGACGCGCATGTCGACGGGCGAGCAGGGGGCGGTGGCGCTGGAGGCGCCGAACGACCTGCCGGAGGTGTTTCGGGAGCGCGTGGAGGCGACGTTCCTGTTCCAGCAGGCGGTCTACCCGCAGCCAGGCAAGGCGGTCATGATCACCGCCCGACGCAACCTCGCGGAGGGCGACGATCGCGTCGTCTGGACGGCCCACCCGGCGCGCGGCGTCCGGATGGAAGGCGAGACCCTGGCCTTCGTGCAGGACCGGTTGGCGGAGCTCCGGGCCGAATATGCGTTCTGAGCGCTCGTTTGCTAGAGTTCCTTCTCGCGCGAGCGATCCCCTGTAGCTCAATTGGCAGAGCATCTGACTGTTAATCAGAGGGTTACTGGTTCGAGTCCAGTCGGGGGAGCCAACACTCCTAGTCAGGGCACTGTTGGAGGTTCCGAATAGCTGGCTGAAACCCCCAGATTACCCAGTTTGTTACCCAGTAACGATTTTCGGCGACATCTAGAACCTTCTTGGGGACACCCGTGGACACCCGCCGGAAGGGGCGATCCCGAGCCCTGAGCCGGACTTGACTTCGGGATCACAACACGGCCGCCAGATCCGACTTGTCACCTTCCAAGTCGCGTCCGAGGTAGACGCTCATGGTCATGGTGGGGTCGGCGTGCCCGAGTTGGTCTGCGATGGACGCCAGTGGGATGCCGGCCTCGTGGAGCAGGGTGGCAACCGTGCGACGGAATGTGTGGGGGATCGCCCAGGGGAAGCCTGCGTCGTCGAGGACCTGGCGGACCCAGTGGGCGAGATTGGTGGCGTCGATCGCCACATTGGACCCTGGGTAGGTGAGCTGGCCGTCGGAGAGTTCCACCTCGAGAGGGCGGCCCATCGAGAACACGTAGGGCTCGTTGTACTCCCAAGTCGCCATGAAGCGGCGACGGCGGAGCAGCCGATCGGTGAGCCATTCGGGCAGGTTATTCATCCGGTCCGACCCAGTGGTCTTGGTGCCTCGGACTCGCACCCGTTGCTTGGTGAGGTCCACATCGTCCCACGTAACCATTCGAGCCTCGCCGATACGGCATCCGGTGCCGGCCATGAACGCCATCAGGTCGGCGGTGAGCTGCCACTTGCGGATGGAGCGTGGGTTGGTCGCCTGTTCCACTTTGCGATCTGCCACGTGGAGGACCGTGTCCCGTTCAGCACGGGTGAAGGCGCGACTGCGGTCGCGCCCGGTGTCCGTGGGAGTCGCCGAAGCAACGGCCCCGATCGCGTGGGCGACGTTCACCTTGATCACCCCCCGGCGCAGGCACAGTTTCAGGATGCTCGCCAGTACCGTCCGGCAAGTCTTGGCGGTC
>JARKOU010000124.1 GCA_029975645.1 Actinomycetales bacterium | reverse complement strand
CGTCCAACTGCGCTACACCGAGGGCGACGGCGGGCCGCGCCACGAGCCGGGTCTGCGGATGCGCATCCTCGAGGCCAACGCGGCGGCCGCCGAGTTCTTCGCCGCCGCGCTCGCCTCGCCCGAGGCCCTCGAGGGGCGGCTGTTCCTCGACGGCCGCGGGTTCACGCGCGACCACGCCGAGCACGTCGGCATCGGCTTCGCGCCCCGCTCGGGCACCGCGCTGCGCGAGCACCTGCTGGCCAAGAAGTTCCCCCGCGAGGACCTCGTGAAGGCAGGCCTGGTGCGGGAGAACGGCTGGGACTTCTTCCAGGGACGCCTCGTCTGGCCGATCCGCGACGCCGGCCGCTCGACGCTCGGTTTCGGCGCCCGGCGGCTCTTCGACGACGACCGCATGCCCGCGAAGTACCTCAACACGCCCGAGACGATCGTCTACAAGAAGAGTCACGTCCTCTACGGCCTCGACCTGGCCCGCACCCATATCGGCAAGAAGAACCAGGCGGTCGTCGTGGAGGGGTACACCGACGTGATGGCTTGTCACATCGCCGGCGTGGACACCGCCGTCGCCTCGTGCGGCACCGCGTTCGGCACCGACCACTCGCGCATGATCGCGCGCCTCATGACGGCCGACGCGCAGACGGGTGAGGTCATCTTCACCTTCGACGGGGACGCCGCCGGCCAGGCCGCCGCCATGAAGGTCTTCTCGTCGGATTCCGCGTTCACGGCGCAGACGTACGTCGCCGTCGAGCCGTCGGGGCTCGACCCGTGCGACCTGCGCCTCCGGTCCGGGGACGCCGCCCTGCGCGAGTTGGTCGCCCGCAGGATCCCGCTGTACCGGTTCGTCATGAAGAACACGATCGTCCGCTACGACCTGGATCGCTCCGACGGGCGGGTGGCCGCCGTCCGGGCCGCCGCCCCGCTCGTGGCGAGCGTGCGGGACGCCGCGAACGTGTCCGGTTACGTGCGCGAACTGGCGGGTCTCGTCGGCATGGACGAGCGCGAGGTGCGCGCCGAGGTGCAGCGCGCGAACAGCCGGCGCGTCCCCGACGAGCCAGCGCCCATCCCGGCCCCCGAACCGGAAGCGGCGGCGTCCGGACAAGAGGCGATGATGCTCATGCCCGACCCGCGCGACCGCCGGCTGGAGACCGAGCGGGGGTTGTTGAAGCTGGCGATCCAGCAGCCGCTGCTGTTCGCGGAGGACTGGTTCGGTGTCACCGCCGCCGACTTCCAGCACCCGAGCTACGCGCGGGTGTTCGAGCTCGTGGCGGACGCCGACCGGCGCGGCGTCGGCTTCGCGCAGGCGGTCGTGGACGCCGCCGACGATCCGGTGGGGGAGCAACTCGTCGTGGCGCTGTCGGTGGAGCCGCTCGCCGGCGACCCGTCGGCGACGATGGCGCGCGAGTACGCCCTGAGGCTGCGTCTCGGCCACGTGACGCGGAACATCAATGACCTCAAGTCCCGCCTCCAGCGCACCAACCCCCTCGAGCACCAGGCCGAGTACAACCGGGGGTTCGCGAAGCTGCTGGAACTCGAGGCGTCCCGGCGCACCCTGCAGGCGGAGGCCGTGGGCGAGTAGGTCGCCGTTCGCCGTAGAGGCCCCCCGAACGGCCGTTTCGTGAGCGGCGTGGGCGAAACAGTGTTGGTCATGTGTTGCGGTGGGGATATCGCCCCCGCACTGGATCGGGCTCACCGGTGCGCCGAGGCTGCTGCTCATGACCCAGACACTCATCCCCCAGACATCAACTCAGAACCGGCGAGGCGAGGCCGAGCTGGCCCGGCGCATCGAGGCGGGGGTGCTCGCGGAGGCGGTGCGCACCGGCGGCGTCCGGATCGCATCCGATGCGACGGACCTGGAGCTGGCGCTCCTCGTGTCCGATGGCCAGCGGGCGCGCGACGAGCTCGTCGCGGAGAATCAGCGGCTCGTGTGGCTCGTGGTGAATCCGGTGGCGGCGCGGACCGGCCTGTCGCGTGACGAGCTCTACCAGGAGGGCTGCCTCGGGCTGTTGGAGGCGGTGCAGCGATTCGAGCCGGCGACGGGGTGCTTCGCGACGTTCGCGCTGCACTGGATCCGGTTGCGGGTGCACGATGCGGCGGCGACGCGGTTCGGGGCGCTGGGGCTGCCCGCCAAGAGGGCGCGGCAGTGGTGGCGGGTGCAGGGCTTGTGCGTGCGGCTGAAGAACGCTCCGGGTGAAGGGCTCGAGGTGGCCCGCATCGCAGACGAGTTGCAGTTGCCGGTCACGACCGTGGCCGATCTGCTGGCCTGGCGGGCGGCAGCCCACCTCCAGGCGGACGACGACGTCGTGCCGGCCGGTCCGGCGGTCGTCCAGGACGAGCGCGTGACCGAACTGCTGTCGCTCGTCGACGGGGTGGAGAGGCTGATCCTGCAGTGCCGGTTCGGGCTGGGGGAGGCGCCCCCGCAGTCTTACGCGGGCGTCGCGGAGGTGGTCGGCCTCAGTGAGGCGACCGTGCGTCGCCGCGAACGGGCGGCCCTGGAGCGACTGCGCCACGTCGCGTGACGCAGACCCCCCAAGGGTGCGGACCGAGGCCATCGGTCGCTGCAGGCACAATGGACGCCGTGAAGTTGTTCGGCTCCCGCGTTCCCGCTGACGTTCTCGCCAGTCTCCAAGCCCATCTCGGACGCCGCCCGCGCGTCCTCGCGTGGGGGAGGACGGCGTCCGGGGTGGTCGTGGCGGCGTGGGACCGGCTGTGCGTGCAGGACGCCGACGGCTGGGCCGACGTGCCGTGGCACGACATCCTGGGGGGCGGCTGGAACGACGAGACGCGCGAGCTGCGCTGGAGGCGCATGTCGACGGGCGAAGAGGCGTCCGTCGCGCTGGCGGCGCCGAACGACTTGCCGGAGGTGTTCCGGGAGCGCGTGGAGGCGACGTTCCTGTTCCAGCAGGCGGTGTACCCGCAGCCGGGCAAGGCGGTCATGATCACTGCTCGGCGCAACCTCGCGGACGACGACGATCGGGTCATCTGGACCGCACACCCGACGCGCGGCGTCCGGATGGAAGGCGAGACCTTGGCCTTCGTCCAGGACAGGCTGGCCGAGCTCCGGGCCGAATATGCGTTCTGAGCTCTGCTTTGCTAGAGTTCCTTCTCGCGCGAGCGATCCCCTGTAGCTCAATTGGCAGAGCATCTGACTGTTAAGCAGAGGGTTACTGGTTCGAGTCCAGTCGGGGGAGCCATAAGGCCCAGTCAGAGTTAGTTTGGACTCAGACCCTCCACTCCCAAATTGGCCAAAGTACCAACATCGGTACCAACATGCTGTTTTCGGCGACATCCCCGGGCCACGAATGGACACCCGTGGACACCTGTTCCCAGCCGCTCCTCCGGTGGCTTTGGGACGCGCTGCTGACCGGCTTCCCGGCCGGGCAGTTGCGCGAGGCGCTGGCCGATGTCGTCGCCGCCGACGCCCTGATCGTCGTCTCGCCGACCTTCCAGGCCTCCTACAGCGGCCTGTTCAAGTCCTTCGTCGACCTGATCGAGATGGACCAATTGCGCGGCACCCCCGTCCTGCTCGCCGCCACCGGCGGCACCGAGCGGCACTCGCTGGTGATCGAGCACGCGCTGCGCCCGCTCTTCGCCCACCTCGGGGCCTTCCCGGTCCCGACCGGGGTCTATGCCGCGACCGCCGACTTCGGCGGTGACTATGCCCCCGCCCTGGCGGCCCCGGTGACTCGCGCCGCGCAGGAGTTGGCGAGGCTGGCCGCCGGGGGGTCGACATCCGGCAGTTCGCTGCGCCGGCCACCGGTGGATGAATTCGCGCAGGTAACCCCTTCGCCGCGCTGCTGGCGGCGGCGGGCCAGGAATGAGCCGGGAACCCGCCGCCGGCGACGTCACCTGCGGCGTGATCGAGGAGGTGATGGCCGTTCTGGGCCGGGCCTGGGCGGGTGCGGTCCTCGAGGCGATGCTCGGCGGAGCGCACCGGTTCAGCGAGATCGGCCGGGCCGTCCCGGGCATCACCGATGCGGTACTCTCGGCCCGGCTAAAGAACTGTGCGCACACAGCCTGGTCGAGCGGATCGTCGAGGCCGGGCCGCCGGTCGCGGTGAGCTATCACCTGACCCGAGCCGGCCGTGACGTCGAGCCGGTCCTGGACGCCATCCGTGCCTTCGGGCTGCGCCACCCTCGGGTGGGGGCCCGCAGCTAGGACTGCTCCGGCCGGACCACGCCCTTCGCTTCGCCCGGTCCGATCAGCCCTTACGGCTGCCGGGCTTGGCGATTCCGCTGTTTCGGCCGCGCATTGCGTCATGCACCCTGCTGCGATGACCCCCTGGCGACACGAGCACCGTCCGATGGGCGTCGCGCCATCCGAGTCCCGCGCAACGGGGTTCACGAATCCCA
>JARKOU010000034.1 GCA_029975645.1 Actinomycetales bacterium | reverse complement strand
AGCGTCTCGGACGAGGCCGCCCCACTCGCGCCCGCGAACTCGTACACCTCGCTCCGCACGCCGATCACCGCGCCGGGGGCGTCCACCACCGTCGCCCAACCGGCGTGCAGTTCGGGAGGCGCCACGTCGTTCGGGGCGTAGTCGGCGAGGAAGCCCTCCTCGCGCGCCTTGAGGTCGGCTCGGATCGCCTCACCGAGACCGGGGGCGTCCGGGAGTTCGGGCCAGGCCAGGAAGACAGGCTGGGCGGGGTCGTTGCGGACCTCCTGCCCCGAACCCGCCGGTGGAAAGGACGACGGGGTGGCGGCCGGAGTAGGCGCGGGCGCGCACGCGGCGAGCAGGAGGGACAGGAGCAGGGACAAGGCTACGAAGGGTCGAACGGGGAAGGACACAACAAATGAGCGTACTCAGCAACCGGGCACGCAGCGTCATCCCTCAGCCGTGTTCGTACGCGACCCCGGGCTGACCCCGCCCGCGCAGCAGCTGGGAGACGGTCACCAAGGTCAGCCCCTTGGCCTGCAGCGCCGCCACCACGCGCGGCACCGCCTGGGCGCTGGGCGCGTGGATGTCGTGCATGAGCACGATGGCGTTGCGTCGCGCGCCGCACTGGGCGATGCGCACGGTGGTGTCGGCGTTGCGGGTCTTCCAGTCGAGCGTGTCCACGTTCCACAGGATCAGCGGCAACCCCGCGACCTGCTTGGTGGTCGCGTTGTAGGCCCCGTAGGACGGCCGGAACACCGTCGCCTTCGCCCCGGCCGCGGCGATCGCAGCCGACGTGCGGTCGAGCTGCCTGCCCTGCTCGGCCGCACTCAGCGTCGGCAGCTTCGGGTGGTCCCACGTGTGGTTGCCCACCTCGTCGCCCTCGGCCGCCATCCGGGCCACGGTGGCGGCCCGCTTGTGCACGTTCTGCCCGACGAGGAAGAACGTCGCGCGCGCGTGGGCGGCCGACAGGTCGTCGAGGACGCCCTCGGTGTAGGGCCCCGGCCCGTCGTCGAACGTGAGCGCCACGCACGCAACCGTCATGCAGTCCACGTCGCCCGACGCGGTCGTGGACGCCGCCGGTGCCGCCGTCGCGGGGGTCGGGGAGGGTTTCCCGGACGCCGTCGGCACCACCGAGCCGGCGGCCAGGTAGGCCGCCTTGACGGTGCGGCCGGCGTCGGTGAGGAACGCATCAGCGGTGGCGGCGGGGACGACGGCCTCCGTCGCGTCGCCGCAATAGGTGAGGAGTTCCGTCGGGCTCAGCGCGACGACGAGGTTGCCCGCCGCGTCGAACGTCAGCGCGTCGAGGAGGCGGTCCTGCAGGTCCTCCTCGCGGGCGAGATCGGCCAGGACGTCGCTGCCGCCCGCCTGGAGCGCGGCCACGACCGCCTCGGCGAAAGGCTTCTCCTGCCCGGCCGCGACGAGGTC
>JARKOU010000122.1 GCA_029975645.1 Actinomycetales bacterium | reverse complement strand
CGGACGTACTGCGGGTCGAACTGGCCGGACGTGAACAGGGCGAAGGTCGGCGGGCAGGCGTGGGCCTGCGTGCCGAACAGGATGCGTGCCTGCTTGCCACCGCGCACCGGATGCGGGTGGGCAGCCGCGAGCCGCCCGAGGAACGCATTGAGCTTGCCCGTGGAGATCCGGGTCTCCCAGCCCGCCAGCGCCTCCTCGATCGCCCTGCTCAGCCGGTCGACGTTGCGTCCGGTGAGCGCGGAGATGTTCACGCTCGGCGCCCACGAGAACGCGCGGATGTCCTGCTCGATCTCGCGGCCGAGGTAGCGGCGGCGCTCCTCGTCGGTGAGGTCCCACTTGTTGTAGGCGATCACCAGGGCCTTACCGGCCTCCTCCACCATCGTGAGAATCCGCAGGTCCTGGTCGCTGATCGTCTCGGCCGCGTCCAGCACCACCACGCACACCTCCGCGCGCTCGAGCGCACTCTGCGTCCGTAGTGCGGCGTAGTACTCGTGGCCGGACGCCGCCTTCACCCGGCGGCGCAGTCCCGCGGTGTCGATGAACCGGTAAACGATCCCGCCGACCTCGACGAGTTCGTCCACGGGATCAACGGTCGTGCCGGCGACGTTGTCCACCACCGCGCGACGGGCGTTCGCCAGCTGGTTCAGCAGCGACGACTTGCCCACGTTCGGCCGGCCGACGATCGCCACCCGACGCGGCCCGCCCACCTCGGCGTCGCCCGCCATCGGAGCGTCCGGAAGGACGGCGAGTACGGCGTCCAGCAGGTCGCCGGTGCCCCGGCCGTGCATCGCGGAGACTGGATGCGGCTCGCCCAACCCGAGGTTCCACATGGACGCGGCGTCGGCCTCCGTCCGGGCATCGTCCACCTTGTTGGCGGCAAGCACCACCGGCTTCCGGCTGCGGCGGAGCACGTCCACGACGGCCTCGTCCACGTCCTGGGTGCCCACGGTGGCGTCCACCACGAAGAGCACGACGTCGGCGGCGGCGATCGCCAGTTCGGCCTGCTCGGCGATCTGTGCGGCCATGCCCTTCGCGTCCGGAGCCCAGCCGCCGGTGTCGACCACCACGAACTCCCGGCCGTTCCAGTCCGCGTCGTAGCTCACGCGATCGCGCGTGACGCCGGGCAGGTCCTGGACGACCGCATCGCGACGTCCGTGGATGCGGTTGTCCTGCATCGACTTGCCGTC
>JARKOU010000097.1 GCA_029975645.1 Actinomycetales bacterium | reverse complement strand
TGCGGCCCGGCTCGTCGAGCAGGTTGATCATGCCCAGGTCGGACGACTGGCTCTTGCTCATCTTCTGCGTCGGCTCCTGGAGGTCCATGATCCGGGCGCCCTCCTTGACGATGTACGGCTCCGGCACGCGCAGGGCCCGCTTGTACCGGGTGTTGAACCGCTCGGCGAGGTCGCGGGTGATCTCCAGGTGCTGCCGCTGGTCCTCGCCCACGGGCACGTAGGCCGCGTCGTAGAGCAGGATGTCGGCCGCCATGAGCACCGGGTAGGTGAACAGGCCGACGTTGGCGGCCTGCTCGCCCAGCCGGGCCACCTTGTCCTTGAACTGCGTCATCCGGCCGGCCTCGCCGAAGCCCGTCTGGCACCCCAGGACCCAGGCAAGTTCCGCGTGCTCGGCCACGTGGGACTGGACGAAGAGGATGGAGCGCTCGGGGTCGACGCCGGCCGCGAGGAACTGCGCCGCGGTGCGGCGCGTGCGGTCCCGGAGCACCCGCGGATCGGGGTTCACGGTGAGGGCGTGGAGATCGACCACCGAGTAGATCGCGTCGTGCTCGTCCTGCAGGGCCACCCACTGGGTGAGGGCGCCGAGGTAGTTCCCCAGGTGGAGGGACTCCGCCGTTGGCTGCATCGCGGAGAAGACCCGGGGCCGGGGGGCGGGGGGCGGCGCCGCGGTCGAGGCGGCTGCAGGCGTCGCGGCGTCAGGCATGGGCGCCATCTTCGCAGGTTCGCGAGGGGGGCCGCGACGCGCCTCGCGAGCAGTTGATCTTGCTGACGGGGTGTCACGAAGGCGCTGCGGATGACGCCGTCGCCCAGCCCTCGGACGAGGTTCGTCCGGTCGGCGTGGCGCGCGACGCGGCCGAACTCAGGGACGTCGCTGCCAGGGCCTGCGGCGGTGGAAGTGGTCGATCGCGTAGTCGATGGCCTCGGCCACGCTGAGTTCGCGCGTGGAGTTGCCGATGCGGGCGTAGAAGAGCACCTGGTCGGACCTCGCAGGGCGCACGAACACCGGGCGGGGCGACTTCGCGGCGTCGATCCGACAGATGGCCTTTCCCGCCACTGAGGGGAAGGTCACCCGCAGGTGCGAGACGGCCGGGGCGCCCAGCGCCCGGGTGAGGAAGTCGTGGAGCCACAACTCGTAGCGGTCCAGGTCGGGGGCCTTCATGTACTGCAGGTCGTCCTCGAGCCCGAGGACCGCGCCGGTGTCGTCCACGCCGACCAGCAGCGTGCCGCCGCGGGTGTTGAGGAAGCCGGCGAGGGTCTTGGCGATGACCGCCTCGATGCGGTCGTCCCGCTGGCCCGAGCGGAGGTTGTGGCGCGCCGTGGACTTGAACTCCACCGTGGCGGACTCCCCCGCGTCGAGGAGTTCGAGCGCCGTCGGCACCGGCCGCTTGATGAACCGCTCCGCCACCAGGAGCACGGCGATCGTGCCGATCACCGAGAAGACGAGGATCAGGCTGACGCGTGGGTTCTGCGGACTGCCCGTCACGATGTGGGTGAGTCCCGCCCCGATCGCCGAGCCGAGGATGCCTGCCAGGACCGAGCCGGTCCACGACATGCTGCTGCGACCCCGGAGCAGGAAGCGGCTGACCAGGCCGAGCACGGCGCCCAGGGCGAGAACGCCGAGGATGACGAGCGCGATGCCGCCCGAGAAGTCGCTCATCGGGCACTCACCTCGGGTGGGACGGTCACGGCGCACCAACCTATCGCGGGGGGACGGCTGCGCTCATGCCCGCACCCGCCACCCGGCGCTCGCATCAGACGTCGTAGGCCACCACGAGCGGCGCGTGGTCGCTGAAGCGCTCGGCGTAGGACGGCGCCCGGTCGACCCAGGCGTCCTTCGCCCGGGCGGCGAGCGCCGCCGTCGCCACCTGGTAGTCGATCCGCCAGCCGGCGTCGGTGTCGAACGCCTTCCCGCGCCACGACCACCACGTGTACGGCCCGGGCACGTCCCCGGCGAGGTGCCGGGCGACGTCGACCCAGGCGGCGCCGTCGGGCTGGGACTCGCCGAACCACCGGTCGAGGTAGGCGCGCTCGTCGGGCAGGAAGCCCGCGTGGTCGCGGTTGCCGCGCCAGTTCTTGAGGTCGAGTTCGCGGTGGGCGATGTTGAGGTCACCGCCGACGACGGCGCGGCGCCCGCCCGCGGCGAGGTCGCGGAGGCGCGTGGTCACCTCGTCGAGAAAGGCGAGCTTTTCCGCCATGCGGGGGGTGCCGGCCTCGCCCTTGTGGACGTAGACCGAGGCGACGGTGAGGTCCGCGCCGTCGGGCATCACGACGTCGATCTCCACCCAGCGCCCGGAGAACTCCGGGCGCGGCGCGCCCAGGCCCACGCGGACGGCGCTCAGCGGTCGCCGTGAGGCGACCGCCACGCCCGCCCGGCCGGGCGTGGCGCACTCCGCGTGGGCCACGTGCCACTCGGGGCCCAGGTGCGCGGCGAGGTGGTCGTCGCCGGCGCGGACCTCCTGGAGGGCGAGGACGTCGGGGCGGCGGGCCTCGAGCCACTCCCCCATGCCGCGCCGGAACGCTGCGCGGATGCCGTTGACGTTGACCGTGGCGATCGTGAGCACGAGGGGAGATTGTGCCGGGTGCGCGGGGCGTCGCCGGACCTCGGGGTCATCGCGGGTCGCGTGGTCGTGATGCCGGAGGCTGCTTCCGCCTGACGGTCCGCGCCGCGCGGAGCGCACCTCGAGGGCTGGGTGGCGCGACCTGACCGCGCGCGCTCTCGTCACTATGTTCGATGGAGGCTTGACGCGAGTCGAACGGCGGCGTATCGTCGTACGCATGTTCGATCCACTGCCTCGTGGGGAGCCGCCGATCGGTGGCGAGCGAGCCCTGGCGCTGCTCGCCGCGGACTGGGAAACCTCCCGTGAGGAGGATGAGGCCTTCCTGGCCTCGCTGACTGCGGGCACCCCTGCATTGGAGGACACGTTCGAGGAGGACGCTGCCGACTGGGCCAGCCGATGCGCAGACCACCCGTTCGGCTTGGCACCCGGAGACGTCCTCATCGACCCGACCACCCTGCTCGCCGCTGTCGACGACGAGTGGCTGGCCGCGCAGGCCCCAGGCCCGGAACTGGCCTGGCGGCTGGACGCCGCCGATCCGCACGTCGCGGACGACTACGGCCTGGTCGAAATCATCGCAGCCTGGACTCGGCTGATCTCCTGGGCCCAGGCCGGTGCGGCCGATGCGGCTCGACTGCTGGGCGAGCGTGCCTCGCAGCAGGTCCCCGACACGGCCGCGGGCACAGACCGCGCCGGAATCGTGCGCGTGCACAACGTCGCAGCCCCCGAGATCGCCACCCGCCTGCGGGTGTCTCGCTACGCCGCGCAGACTCTGATCGATACCGGGCGCGCCCTGGCCGGACCGCTCGGGCAGGTCGGCCAGGCGCTGTGCACGGGCGCCATCGACCTGCCCCGCGCCCGCGCCTTCGTCACCGCCCTGACCGACACGCCCGCCCCGACGGTGCTCGCCGTGCAGGAACGGGTCCTCCCGACCGCTCCCGACCGCACGGCGCGACAGGTCGCTGCGGACATCGCAGCAGCCCTCATCACGGTCGATCCCGACGAGGCCGACGCGCGGCACGCCCGCGCCCGGAGCACCCGCCGGGTGACACACCCGTCACCCCTGCCCGACGGCATGGCGGGCCTGTGGTGCGTCCTGCCCGCGCCGGACGCCACGGCCCTCGACCTCGCGCTCGACGCAGGCGCGATCGCCGCGCGCGCGGACGGCGACCCTCGGACACGCGACCACCTCCGCGCCGACATCCTCGCGGCGCTAGCCCACTCGGCCCTGGCGACCGGGACGCTCAGGTGGCCCGGGACTCTCATCGCGCCGGTCCGCTGCAACTGCGGACCGGCCGGGGACGCGGCCACCCGGCCTGCCGACGGAGCTTCTGCCAACGGAGCAGCGACGAAGGGGCCAGCGACGAACGGAGCGTCCTTCCGTCTCGCTGACCTGGGTCGACGTGCCCCGCAGATCCGGGTCACCATCCCACTCGCAGTCCTCCTGCCCGACGCGGCCCCCGCCGAGCCGAGCACCGCGCCGGGGGCCGGCCGCGGCGCAGATCGGGTCGCAGATCGGCGCTTGGAGAGGGTCGGAAACCGAGGTGAACCCGGCCCGGACCCTGGCATCGATCCGCGCCGGAACGCGCGCGAGGACCTGCGCGAGGATGCGCGCGAGGACTCGGGCGCCGACAGGACCGAAGAGGGAGTCGACCCTGCGCGCTTCGATCCGCTCGACCGTGCGATCGACCCCGACCACGTCGCCCACCTCGACGGATACGGCCCGCTCACGCCCGCCGTCGCGCGCGCCCTGGCTCTCGGGGGCACATGGTCCCGGCTGATCACGGACCCCGAAACGGGCATCGTCAGGGACATCGGCCGCGCGCGGTACCGGCCGCCCGCCGACCTCGCCGACCTCGTCCGCGCCCGGGACCGAACCTGCACCCGGCCGGGGTGCGCCGCCTCGGCCAGTTCCTGCGACCTCGACCATACGATCCCCTGGCAACACGGTGGCACCACGGCGGAGCACAACCTCGCGGCCCTGTGCCCCGCCGACCACGCCCTCAAGACGGCGGGCGCGTACTCCGTGACCCAGGTAGGGCCCGGCACGTACGACTTCCGGCTGCCCTCCGGCCACGTCTATCGGCGCAACGCCGACGGCACCACGACTCAGATGAGCCGCAGCGACGGCGCACAGCCCGACGACCGTCCTGCCCATGAGGACGTCCGACGACCCAGCACGCCCAGCACGCCCGGCGACGGTGTCCGTGGCGGTGACGCTCACGACGGCACGGAGCAGGCCCCGCCGTTCTGATATCGCTGCCTGATATCGCCGCGCGTCAGACGCCGGCGCGCTCAGCGGCCTCGACCACGTTCGCGAGCAGCATGGCGCGCGTCATCGGGCCGACCCCACCCGGGTTGGGCGAGAGCCAGGACGCGACCTCGGCGACGCCGGCATCGACGTCGCCCCGCAGGCGGGCCTTGCCGGTTGCGGGATCCACCACCCGGCTCACGCCGACGTCGAGGACGACGGCGCCGGGCTTGACCATGTCAGCGGTGAGGATTCCCGGGACGCCCGCGGCCGCCACGACCACGTCGGCCTGGCGCGTGTGGGCGGCCAGGTCGCGCGTTCCGGTGTGGGTGAGCGTGACGGTCGCGTTGTGCTCGCGTCGCGTGAGCAGCAGACCGATCGACCGACCGACCGTAACGCCCCGGCCGATCACGACCACGTGCGCCCCCGCCACTGTGATCCCGTGCCTCCCCAGGAGTTCGAGGACCGCGCGAGGCGTGCACGGCAACGGCGAGTCGAGCGGCTCGTTCACGCGCAGCACGAGTCGGCCCAGGTTGGTGGGGTGCAGGCCGTCGGCATCCTTCGCCGGGTCGATACGTTCGAGGACCGCGTTGGTGTCGATCCCCTTCGGCAGCGGCAGCTGGACGATGTACCCCGTGCAGGCGGGGTCCGCGTTGAGCCGGTCCACGGCGGCCTCGATCTCGGCCTGCGACGCCGTGGCGGGCAGGTCCTCCCGGATCGAGGCGATGCCGACCTCCGCACAGTCGCGATGCTTGCCGCCGACGTAGGCGTGGCTGCCGGGGTCGTCGCCGACCAGCACGGTGCCCAGGCCGGGCGTGACGCCGCGGGCGGCCAGCGCGGCGACCCGCTCGGCGAGTTCCGCCTTGATCGCCGCCGCGGTGGCCGTCCCGTCGAGTCGCTGGGACGTCACTGCTGCAGGCCCTCGTACAGCGGGAAGGCGTCGGTGAGGGCCTTGACGCGGGCCTTCAGGGCGACGACGTCGGCACCCGCGCCGTCGGTCAGGGCGGTCGCGATGATGTCGGCGACCTCGGTGAACTCCGCGGCGCCGAAGCCCCGGGTGGCGAGCGCCGGGGTCCCGATGCGCAGGCCGGACGTCACGCGCGGGGGACGCGGGTCGAACGGAACGGCGTTGCTGTTGACCGTGATGCCGGCAGCGTGGAGGAGATCCTCCGCCTGCTGGCCGTCGAGCGCGGAATTGCGCAGGTCCACGAGCACCAGGTGGACGTCGGTGCCGCCGGTGAGCACGGAGACGCCGGCGTCGCGCACGGCGGGCGCGGTCAGGCGCTCGGCGATGATCCGGGCGCCCTCGAGGGTGCGCTCCTGACGCTCGCGGAACTCCTCGGAGCCCGCGATCTTGAGCGCGACGGCCTTGGCGGCCACCACGTGCATGAGCGGGCCACCCTGCTGACCGGGGAAGACGGCCGAGTCGAGCTTCTTCGCGAACTCCTCCTTGCCCAGGATCAGGCCGGAGCGCGGTCCGCCGAGGGTCTTGTGCACGGTGGTCGAGACCACGTGGGAGTGAGGAACGGGGCTCGGGTGCAGGCCGGCGGCCACGAGCCCGGCGAAGTGCGCCATGTCGGTCCACAGGAACGCGCCGACCTCGTCGGCGATCTCGCGGAAGGCGGCGAAGTCGAGGTGGCGCGGGTACGCGGACCAGCCCGCGATGATCACCTTCGGCCGCGTGGCGAGGGCCGCCTCGCGCACCGCCTCGGCCTCGATCCGGTGCGACGTCGGGTCCACGCCGTAGGCGGAGACGTCGTACAGCCGGCCGGAGAAGTTGATCTTCATGCCGTGCGTCAGGTGGCCGCCGTGCGCGAGTTGCAGTCCGAGGATCGTGTCCCCGGGCTGGATCAGCGCGTGGAGCACTGCGGCGTTCGCCGTCGCGCCCGAGTGCGGCTGGACGTTGGCGTACTCGGCGCCGAACAACTCCTTGGCGCGGGTGATCGCGAGGTTCTCCGCGATGTCCACCTGCTCGCAGCCGCCGTAGTAGCGCCGGCCGGGGTAGCCCTCCGCGTACTTGTTGGTGAGCACGGAGCCCTGCGCCTGGAGCACGGAACGCGGCACGAAGTTCTCGCTCGCGATCATCTCGAGCGTCTCGCGCTGACGAACCAGCTCGCCCTCGAGGACGGCGGCGATCTCAGGGTCAACCTGGGCGAGAGGGACGTCGTGGGTGCCGGCAGGTGTGGTCGAAGCGCTCATGGATCGATCCTCCGCGGGAAGGGGTCGGGTCACTCGGGCGGCGCGCAGGGCTGCGCATTCGGGTGACCCTCGGCCCAGGCGGGCGACCTCGAGGTCCTGTGGTGCGTCGCTCCCCGGTGGTGACCCACCTCATGGCGCCAGTTGCGACGTCGCCGAGTCTACCAACCGGGCGTACGACGTCGGCCGCCCGGTTGGTGTGGCACTGCTCTCAGCCCGACGACGACGCCGGACCAGCCTCGGCGGATGCGCGCGCCGGATCCGCTCGCCGAGCCCGGCCGCGCCACCCAGCCCCTATCGGGCGCTCTCCTCCTCGACCTCGAGCTCGCCGAGGATCTTGCGCAGGTAGGCGTAGGTGAGGTCCCCGGCGTGCTGCACGTACTGGTGCTCGAAGCCGTGCTTGGCGTAGAGGGAGAGGTTCTGCTTGCTGTCCTGCCCGGTGAAGACCCAGACCTCATGGGTGTCCTCCGGCAGGTACCCGAGGACGCCGAGGAGGAGCTTGGTCCCGATGCCCAGCCCCTGGAGATCGGGGACCACGGCGAGCCGGCTGAGGTTCGCCTTGCCGTCTTCGATGCCCACCCGAACCGATCCCACCAGGCGCGGCCCGATCCACGCCCCGAGCGTGATGACGTCCTCGCGCGCGAGGTCCGCCTTCAGCTCCCCGAGGGTCTGGGTGAGGGCCGGCAACTTGGGGTCGTCGTACAACTGGGCCTCGGTCACGAACGCGGCACGCCGCACCGTGAGGAGCTCCCCCGCCAACTCGAGCGGGACGACGTCGATCCGCAGTTCATCCATGGGCGTCATGATTCCATCGTTGGGTGTCCCCGCGCCGGACATGCGCGCGATCAGGTGCCGATCTCCGGGGCCAGGTCCCGGCACCGGACGGATACCCTCGCACCCGTGACGCCCGCCGACGACCCCACCAGCCCGCCCGTCCACCGGGTCCTCACGCTCTCCTGCCCCGACCGACCCGGCATCGTCCGCGCGGTGGCCGGCCTGCTGGCGGACCACGGCGGGAACATCACGGAGTCGCAGCAGTTCGGCGACGCCGACAGCGGCCTCTTCTTCATGCGGGTGCAGTTCGAGGCCGTCGCGCCGGACGAGGTGCTGCGCTGGTCCTTGGCGCACCTGGCCCAGCAGTTCTCGATGACCTGGAACCTCGACGTCGTCGGGCGTCCGATGCGGACCATCCTCATGGGGTCCACCGAGGCCCATTGCGTGAACGACCTCGCCTTCCGCCAGCGCTCCGAGCGCCTGCCGGTGGACATCGTGGCCCTGGTCAGCAACCACACCGCGCTCGCCGAGATGGCCGAGTTCTACGGCATCGACTTCCACCACGTTCCCGTGACCAAGGAGACCAAGGCGGAGGCGGAGGCCCACCTCCTGGACCTCGTGGCGAGCCTGGACGTCGAGCTCGTGGTCCTCGCGCGCTACATGCAGATCCTCTCCGAGGACCTGTGCCGGGCCCTCGCCGGTCGCGTGATCAACATCCACCACTCCTTCCTGCCGAGCTTCAAGGGCGCCCGCCCCTATGCCCAGGCGCATGCCCGCGGCGTGAAGCTCATCGGGGCGACGGCGCACTACGCGACGGCGGACCTGGACGAGGGCCCGATCATCGAGCAGGACGTCGAGCGCGTGGACCACGCGGACACGGTCGAGGAACTGCGGGCCATGGGGCAGGACGTCGAGCGCCGCGTGCTGGCGCGCGCCGTCCGCTGGCACGCGGAGCACCGGATCCTGCTCAACGGCCACCGGACTGTGATCTTCCGCTAGCAGGTACCTCCACTGGCCGCCCGCCGGTCCGACGCCGGGTACCGGCGCCGATCCGACGCCCGCGACGGCGCCTGTCCCGTCACGAGGGCTCCACCAGCACCGCCACGGTCCGCCCGGGGACGCTGACCGTGCCGCTTGCTGCGTCCCACGTCGTCGCCCGGACCACCGGGTCCACGCCTGCCTCCTGCACCGGCGAGAGCCGGTAGACCCGCCCCGCCAGCGCGGGCACCGTCTCCCGGACGTCGTCCGGCCGGGCATTGACCACCACCAGCACGCCGTCGAGCGCTGGGTCGAGGTCGAGCGCTGGGCCGTCGTCGAGCGCTGGGCCGCCGTCGGGCCCCACCTCGACCCGGTCGTCCACGTGTAGCAGCACCACCCCAGGCCGTGCGCCGGGCCCGGAACCGGGAACGCTGACCTTCCGCAGGATGTGCTCGGTCGAGCCGAGCCGAAGCAGCGGGGTGGAGAAGCGCAGCCGCAGCAGGTCCAGGGCCCACTCCCGCGCCAGGGCGATGTGCTCGGGTCCGGGCCGCAGGTCGGCGCGCCCCAGCAGCGGGCGGTAGAGGTCCCAGAGGTGCCGGTTGCGCGCGGCCGGCGGGAGCCCCCGGCCGAACGTGCTCTCCCGTCCCGACCAGTCGACGGCGTTGAACCAGTCCCCCGAGTCATAGCTGTCGATGTCCAGCGACTTGCTACGCAGCAGGTCCGTCCCGGCATGCCACATCATCGGCGTCTGGCTCAGCGCCGCCGTCGCGAGCGCGAGCATCGCCACGCGCACCCGCTGCGCCATCGGCGTCGCGGGCGGGAGCCGCAGCGCCAGGTGGTCGAACAGCGTGTGGTTGTCGTGCGCGTCGACGTAGGTGACCACCTCCTCGGGCGAGTCGGCGTAGCCGGCCGGAACGCCGCGATAGTCGATCTCGTCCCCGCGTTGGACCCGGCCCTGGGCCGTCAGGAACGCGAACGCCCGCAGGTTTCCCGCCATCCCGAGGCGGACGAGGTCCGCGAGGTGTGCCGCCTCGGCCTCCTGCTCCGACCAGCGCCGGACGTCGTGCCCGTTCGGGTCCGTCGCGAGCCCGGTCGCGAAGCCCTGCGCCCGCAGCGAGCCGTGGTCGACGGCGGTCCCGCCCAGCACGGCGTCGCGCAGTCGGTCGCTGAACGTGCCGATGCCGGTCCCGCCCAGGTTCCCCTGGCGCGCCTGGACGAACAGGCGGTCGTCGGCCACCTCGCCGAAGTTCCAGCCCTCGCCGTAGAGGTACACGCCGCGCCCGTCGACGCCGTCGGCCTCCTCGGTGAGCGCGTCGAGCGCGGCCCGCGCGGCCACGAGGTTCTCCCGCGTGTGGTGCCCCATGAGGTCGAAACGGAACCCGCCCACCCGGTAGTGCCGCGCCCAGTGCACCACCGTGTCCACCAGGATCTTTCCCGCCATCAACCGCTCCGTCGCCACGTTGGAGCAGCAGGTGGAGGAGACGACGGCGCCGCTCGCGTCGAGCCGGTGGTAGTAGCCGGGCACGATCCGGTCGAGCACGGAGCGCGGGTCCTGCCCGTGCGCCGCGGTGTGGTTGTGCACCTGGTCGAGGACCACGCTCAGCCCCAGCCGGTGCAGCCCCCCGACCATCGTCCGGAACTCCGCCACCCGTTCCCCGCCGCTCGCGTGCCCCTCGCTCGCGTAGGAGCCCTCCGGCGCGAGGTGGTGCCAGGGGTTGTAGCCCCAGTTGTAGGCGTCGCGATCGGCGACGGCGGCCACCGCCGCCTGCTGGTCCTCGGCGTCGGGCGGGAACGCGCCGAGGTCAGCGGCCGGTTCGCGGCGATCGGCGCGCCGCTCCGGGACCCCGGCGAAGTCGAAGACCGGCAGCAGGTGCACCGTGTTGAGGCCGGCCTGCGCCAGTGCCCGCAGGTGGGCGACGCCGCCCCCCTCCCCCGCGAAGGCGAGGTACGTCCCGCGGTGCTCGGGCGGGACCGAGGGATCGGTGGCCGAGAAGTCCCGGACGTGGAGTTCGTAGATCGTGCGGTCGACGGCGCGCGGCACGCGGGGCACCGGCGTGTGCTCCCAGATCGCAGGGCGGACGCGCGGGTCGCGCAGGTCCACGAGCACCGAGTGCGTCGAGTCGGCCGTGAGCGCCACCGAGTACGGATCGGTGACCTCCGCGACCACCAGGCCGGCCCGCGCGGGCACGTGGACCGTCACCTCGTACCGGTAGGCCAGGCCCGCCCAGCCCGCCTGGCCGGCAGACGTCCAGGCGCCGTCGTTCTCCCGTCGCATTGCGACGCGAGTGGGCGCGCCCGCAGGCCCGTCGCGGTACAGAAGGAGGTCCACCAGCCGCGCCGTCGGGGCCCAGACGGCGAGCGACGGCGCTCCCGCCGTCCAGGTCGCACCGAGCGTGCGCGCGGCGGCGTCCGCGTAGACGTCGTCGAGCACGCCGCCGATCTGCACCCCGGTGCGGACGAGCACCCCGGCGCTCCCGCCGGCCCGGCGGGCGACGGCGACGACGGCGCCGCGCAGCGCCTCGGCGGCGTCCGGACGGGTCAGGCCCACCGGGCGAAGGACGAGGTGATCGCGCAGGTGCGGGAACCGCGCGTCGACGCCGTCGGGGAGGCCGCCGGGCACCCGGGCGAGGTCGACCACCCGCGCGCCCGACCACCCCGGCTCGGCACCCCCACCGAGCCAGAGTTCCAGGGCAAGCCCCGCGCCGTCGCCGGGCAGGAGGTCGCGCGGCCAGGCCAGGAGGTCGGCGGCGAGCCAGTGGACGCGGTGGTCGCGCACGGGTTCGGCGGGCGGCGTCTCGGCCTGCAAGGTCCCGGCGGGCGGCGCCTCGACCTGCAGAGTCTGGGCGGGCAGCGCCTCGGCCTGCAGCGTCTCAGCCTGCAAGGTCCCGGCGGGCATCGTCCCGGCGGGCAGTGCCTCGGCGGGCACGCGTCCGTCGCTCGTCACGACGTGCCACCCCCCTCCGATACGGCTCAGCCGAGCAACTCCGCCAACCGCGAGGCGAGGTCGGTCTCGTCGGCGTCTGACGACGTGCTGCCGCCCGACGTGACGCCGCCCAAGTTGATCTCGACCACCTTGTCACGGGAGGTCGCCCCGCGTACGAGGGTCACGTCGCGCCTCCGCACACCGAACGCCTCTGCCACCGCGGCGAGCGCCGCCTCGGTCGCCGCGCCGTCGACGGCGCGCGCCGAGACGGCCACCACCAGCCGCCCGCCGTGGGAGCCGCCCACCCGGGTGCGGGACGCCCCGGGACGCACGCGGATCTCGAACCTCACGTCCCCGAGGCTAGACGGGGGCGCCTGCCGCCCGCGCGGAGGACGACGCACGCCGGAAGGCGCGCCAGCCGCCGTAGGCGCTGATGTCCTGCGAGCCCACGACGCCGGCGTGCTCGCAGAGGAACCCCGGTACGCCACGGCCATCGGCCAGTCGCACCGTCCCGATGGCCAGGGGCGCCGGCACGCCCGTCACGAGGCGCCCGAGCGACTCCACCGGCAGGCGGTACACCTCGGCCTCGATCGCTCCACCGCCCTCGGACACGCGCACGAGCCCCGGGCGCGCCGGCCCCTCGCCCCTCGCCAGGGAGTAGAGGCGGTACTCCGCGGCGGTGGTGGTCCTCTCGGAGAGCCGGGCCCCCAGGCGCAGGAGGTCCCCGTGCAGCGGCTCGCCCTCGAGGTGGGCCCCGACGACGGCGAGCAGGACCTCGTGCGGCTTCGGCGCCCGGGCGTGCCCGGTGGCCAGCGGCAGCCCCACCGCGTCCTGCCACGCCGCGCCCAAGCCGAGGAGCAGGGCGTCCGCACCCGACGGCGCCAGGAACGTCACGCCGATCGGCACGCCGTCGGGATCCACCTCGGATGGGACGGCGATCCCCGCCAGGTCGAGCAGGTTGACGAAGTTCGTGAACCGCCCGAGCACGGTGTTGGCCCCGACGGGGTCGTCGAGCATCCGGTCGATCGTCGGCGCGGTGGGCGCCGTGGGCACGAGGAGGGCGTCGACGCCGTCCCACACCGGCGCCGTCCGCCGCCGCGCCGCTGCCAGGGCGTGCAGGCCTCGGAAGACTTCCGGCCCGGCCACTCGGCTCGCACCGGCGAGGACCGTCCGGGTCACCGGGTGCAGCGCGTCGGGGCGCGCGGTGAGGAAGTCCTCGAGGCCGGCCGCGCGTTCGGCGATCCACGGTCCGCCGTAGAGCAGCGTTCCGACCTGGAGGAACGGCTCGAGGTCCACCGGGACGAGGCGCGCGCCCGCGCGGTCGAGACGCTCGACCGCCCTGGCGAACGCGGCCGCGGCGGCGCAGTCGCCGTCGAAGTCCGCCGTGACGTCGAGCGCGGCCGGCACCCCGATACGCAGGCCCGCGAGGTCCGTGGCCGGTGGCGCGTCGGTCGGCACCGGGAGGTCCCGCGAGAACGGGTCCCCCGCGTCCGGGCCGGCGACGGCAGCGAGCACCGCTGCGCCGTCGTCGACCGTGAGGGCGAACACGCTCGCGCAGTCCAGCGACCGGCACGCCGGGACGATCCCCCGCGTGCTCACCAGGCCGCGGCTCGGCTTGACCCCGACCGTGCCGGTGAGCCCGGCCGGCACCCGCCCGGACCCGGCCGTGTCCGTCCCGATCGCGAAGGTGACCAGGCCCGCCGCGACCGCGACCGCCGAGCCGGAACTCGAGCCGCCGGAGATCACCTCGGGGTTGTGCGGGTTGCGCACGATCCCGTAGGGCGAGCGTGTCCCCGACAGGCCCGTGGCGAACTGGTCGAGGTTCGTCTTGCCGATCAGCACCGCACCGGCGTCCAGGGCTCGCTGCACCACCGGCGCGGTCTCGGCCGGCATGTACGCGAAGTCGGCGCACGCCGCCGTGGTGGGCAGACCCGCCACGTCCACGTTGTCCTTCACCCCGAACGGCAAACCGAACAGCGGCGGCAGGTCCGGTCCGGGGAAGCGCCTGGCCAGGTCGCGGGCCACGGCGAGCGCGTCCTCGCGCGGGACCAGGTGGATCCAGACGGCGTCCTCCCCCCGAGCCGCGATGCGGTCGTAGACGTCCGCGACCACGTCCTCGGGGGTGAGGGTGCCGGCGCGGAACGCGCGGTGGAGGGCCGTCCGTTCGAGCGACCTCATGCGCCGTCGGGCGCGGCCGGGAGCGGCTGCGCCAGGGTCTCGAGCAGCGCCGACGACGACGCGATCGCCCCGAACACCCCGCCCTGCATCGTCACCATCTTGAGCGCCGCGAGGTAGTTGCCGTAGTCCGTGGCGCCCGTGCAGTCCGTGAGCAGGAGGCACTCGTAGCCGCGGTCGTTGGCGTCCCGCATGGTCGTGTGGACGCAGACGTCCGTGGTGATCCCGGTGAGGATGATGTGCGTGACGCCCTTGGTGCGCAGCACCAAGTCCAGGTCCGTCGCGTAGAACGAGCCCTTGCCGGGCTTGTCGATGATCACCTCGCCGGGCAGCGGGGCGACCTCGGGCACGATGTCCCAGCCCGGCTCACCGCGGGTGAGGATGCGCCCGCACGGGCCGGCGTCGCCGATCCCGGCGTTGATGCGCCGCGAGCGCCACAACTTGTTGGCGGGGAGGTCCGAGAGGTCCGGACGGTGCCCCTCCCGCGTGTGCAGCACGTGGAAGCCCAGGTCGCGGGCGACGGCGAGCACGCGCGCCGTCGGCTCCAGGCCCGCTCGGGTGAGCGAGAGGTCGTAGCCCATCGCGTCCACGTAGCCGCCGGGGCCGCAGAAGTCCACCTGCCAGTCGATGTTGAGGATCGCGGTGGTGGCCGGGGAGAAGGAGCCGTCGAAGGGCCACGCGTAGGGCTCGGCGTCGACGGGACCGAACCGGGCGCCGGTCGCGGGGGGCGTCGCGGGCACGGCGGCCGGCGACGGGCGGGTGAGTTGCTCGGTCATCGCAGGGCTCCTTGGGGCTGGTCCGGATCTGGGGTCGACGTCGGGGCGGGGGTCGACGTCGGGGCGGGGGTCGACGTCGGGGCGGCGGTCGCCGTCGGGGCGGCGGTCGACGTCGGGGCGGGGGTCGACGTCGGGGCAAGTGCAGGGGCGGTGTGTCCGAGTGCGGCCACGACGTCCCGGGTGCGGCCCACGGCCCCGAAGATCCCGCCGGACATCTCGACCATCGAGACCGCGGGCCCGACGAGGTCGGGCTCCAGCGGCTCGCACGCGTCCACCACGAGCAGGCACTCGTAGCCTCGGTCGTTCGCGTCGCGCATGGTCGAGTGGGCGCTGGTCTCGAGGCCCACCCCGGCGATCAGCAGCCGGGCGATCCCTCGGGTGCGCAGGAGGAGGTCGAGGTCGCTGGCGTAGAAGGCGTCGACGCCGCCGGCGACCACCTCGTGGTCGGGGGCGACGCCGTCGAGCAGGTCGCGGGCGGTCACGCCGGCGTGGGGAGCGGGCGGCCCCACCCGGGCGGGCGCCGTCGTCGTCGCGGCGATCACCACGCCACCGGCGCCGCGCACTGCGGCCGCGAGGGCTCGGACGGAGCCCGCGACGTCGGCGGAGGGCCGGGGCCCTCCGCGGGGGACGACGACGACGAGCGCCGTGGCCGCGCCCGCGAGGTCGGCGTCGAACGGCCAGGGATAGGGGGTGGTACCGACGACGTGCGGGCTCATCCGGGCCCTCCTCGGGGCTGAGGGGTTCGCAGGGGCATCCGCCGCGGCGGGCTGCCGGGGCGCCCGGCCGGCCCTGGGCAGTGGGCCGGCCGGGCGCGATCGGTGGATCGGCGGCGTCGGAGGTGAGCAGGTCAGGGCGTCAGGAGATGGTCCCGATGACGCCGGAGACGAAGTAGTTCATCTGCTCGATCTCCTCGATCGACGGCGTCACGCCCTCGGGCACCACGACCGTGCCGTCCTGGGCGGTGATCGGCCCGGTGAACGGGCTGCCGCCCGCCTCCAGGTCCGCCTGGGCCGCGGCGATCAGGGCCTTGGTCTCCTCGCTCACGCTCGGGCCGAACGGGGAGGAGACGAACGGGTTCTCACCGGACGCCATGTTGGCGCGGTAGTTGCCGTTGAACTCGCTGCCCGTGAAGTCGCCGTCGATCGCGGTCTGCACGATCTGGGTGTACAGCGGGCCCCAGTTCCATTCCGAGCCTGTGAGCCAGCCGTTCGGGGCGAGTTCCGAGGCGTCGGCGTGGTAGCCGACCGTGTAGGCACCCGCGGCCTCGGTGGCCTCGATGATCGTCTTGGTGCAGTCCTGGTGCTGGGTCACCACGTCGATGCCGCTGGACAGGAGCGACTGCACGCGGTTGGCCTGGGTGGCCGGGTCGCACCACGAGGTGGTCGAGACCGCCGTCACGGTGACGTCGGGCCGCACCGACTGCGCGCCCAGGGTGAAGGCGTTGATGTTGGCGAGGGTTTGCGGGATCGGGATGGCGTAGACGTAGCCCAGCTTGCCCGTCTCGGTGGCCGCCCCCGCCGCGATGCCGGCGAGGTAGACCGGCTCGTACACGGTGCCGAAGTACGTGCCCATGTTGGCCGGGACCTCGTCCAGGAGCCCGCCCTGGTGCACCACGACCACGTCGGGGTGAGCGGCGGCAACCTGCTTCGCGGCGTCGAGGTGGCCGTAGGAGGTGGCGAAGATGATCGTCGCGCCCTGCGCGATCATGCTCTCCATGGTGGTGGCCGCCGTGTCGTCCTCGGGGATGTTGTAGGCGTCGAGCACCTCGACGTCGGGGAACGCCTCGCGGATCGCCTCGACGCCCTGGTAGACGGCCTGGTTGTAGCCGAAGTCGTCCTTCGGCCCGACGGCGATGACGCCGACCTTGGTGGCCGCGGCGCCGGGTTCCTCGGCGGACGCCGAGTCGTCGCCGCTCGAGGCGGCGGGGCTACAGGCCGCGAGCAGGGTGAGCGCCACCGCGGCGAGCGCGAGGCGGGCGGAGCGGAGGATGCGCATGGGGATGGTCCTTCCTGGGGGCGGACCCGCCGGGCAGGGCGGGGGTCGGGGGTGCGCCGCGCCGCATGCCGGCGGGCGCAACGAGACGTCACGCGGTACGCGTGTTGTCCAGTACCTTGAGGAGTTCGTCCGGGGCCGACTGGAGGGTGCGCCGGCCGAGCACGGCGAGCACCACGAGCGTGAGCACGAACGGCACGGCGTTGAGCGCGAACTGGTTGACGGCGACGCCGCTCGACTGCAGCACCGAGGCGAGGGACAGCGCCGCGCCGAAGAGGTAGGCGCCGCCCATGATCGTCAGGGGGTTCCACATCGCGAAGATCACCAGGGCGACGGCGATGAACCCCCGGCCGGCGATCATCCCCTCGAACCAGCTGTTCGCGTACGCGATGGAGATGTGCGCTCCCCCGACGCCGGCGAGCGCGCCGCCGGCGACGACGGCGCCGTAGCGGATGGCGGTGACGCTGTAGCCGTGGACGCCGAGCGCGTCCGAGCGCTCACCGGCCGTGCGCACGAGGAGCCCCACCCGGGTACGGAACAGCACCCACCAGATGAACGGTGCGGCCACGAAACCGACGTAGACGAGCGGGTCATGGGTGAACAGCGCCGGGCCGAGCACCGGGATGTCGCCGAGCACCGGGATCTTCACCGGGGTGAACGCATTGATCTGGCGGGAGACGTACGAGACGCCGAACAGCGCCGTGATCCCGAGCGCGAAGAAGTAGAGCGTGAGGCCGCTGGCGAACTGGTTCGCCCGGCGGCTCACCACGAGCACGGCGTGGACCAGGGAGAGCAGACCCCCGGCTGCGGCACCGCCCAGGACCCCGAGCCACGGGTTGCCGGTCTGCGCGGTCACGGCATACCCGCCCAGCGCGCCGAGCAGCATCGACCCTTCGGTGCCGAGGTTGATCACCCCGGCCCGCTCGGAGACGGTCTCGCCGAGCCCGGCGAACATGATCGAGGTGCCGCCGCGCACGGCCCCCGCCAGCAGGTCGATGATCATGAGGAGGCCTTTCGCGGGGAGGTCCAGCCGAGGACGGCGATGAGCACCAGGCCCATGAGGATGTTCACGCTGGCGGCCGGGAGGCCCGAGCCGATCTGGAGGCTGTTGCCGGAGACGGCGATCGCCGCGAGGGCGAGCGAGGCCAGGAGCAGCGGAAGCGGGCGGTGGCGGGCGAGCCAGCTGGCCAGGAACGCGACGTACCCGATGGTCAAGCCGAACGTGGGTCGCAACTTGTACTCGGTGCCCGCGAGCTGGATGTAGCCCGCGAGGCCGGCGAGCGCGCCCCCGATGAGCAGCGCCGAGAGCAGCAGCACCACCACCGGGATTCCGGCCCGGCGGGCCGCCTCCGGGTTGCCGCCCACGACGCCGAGCCGGAAGCCCCAGGCGGTGCGCGAGAGGGCGAACCAGACGGCGACGGCGGCCACCAGGGCGATGACCACGCCCACGTTGATCGCGGTGCCGGACAGCAGGGGCAACTTGACGGCGTCGGGCACCTCCACGCTCGTGGACTGCCCGAGCGCCGCCGGGTCCTTCCAGGGCCCGAGGATGAGGAAGAGCATCGCGAACAGGGCCACGTAGTTGAGCAGCAGCGTGGTGACGGCCTCGTTGACCTTGACCGTGATCCGCATGACGGCGGCGATCCCCGCCCAGCCGGCCCCGGCGAGCGCCCCGGCGACCGCCATCGCGGGGACGACGACGCCCGGAGCGGCCGTCTCGCCCAGCGCGAGCGCCACGCCCGCCGCCGCGACGGCCCCGATGATCAACTGGCCCTCGCCCCCGACGTTCACCATCCCGGCACGCGCCGGGATCACGACGGCGAGCCCGGCGAGCACCAACGGCGCGGCCCGCACGACGATCTGCTGGAACTGCCCAGGCTGGGTGAGCGTGGAGAACCAGATGTCGGCGAACACCCCGAGGGGGTCGGCGCCGTTCGCCAGCACGAACGCCCCGAACACGAGGAAGCCGCCCAGGAGCGCGAGGCCCCACCGCACCGCGGTGGCCCCGCTACTCCTCCAGCGTGGTCGCGTGGCGGCGGCCGGTGCGGGCGAGGACGTCGCGCCCGCAAGCGTCGGGCCCGGGGCTGTCACGTCCGACGGCGTCGTGATCTCGGTCATGCCGCCGCACCTCCCAGCATGAGTCGGCCGATGGACATCCGGTCGGCGCCGGCGGCGTCGACCACGCCGACCACGTGGCCGTCGTGCATGACGGCGATGCGGTCGGCCAGGGAGAGCAGTTCGTCCAGGTCCTCGGACACCACCAGGACGCCGGCGCCGCGCTCCCGGTGCTCCAGGAGCACCTCCTGGGTGCGGCGCGTGTTGGCGATGTCGAGGCCGCGACTCGGGTAGGCGGCCACCACGAGCGCCGAGTCCTGCCCGAGTTCCCGGGTGAGCAGGACGCGCTGGATGTTGCCGCCGGACAGGGCGCTCAGCGTCCGGTGCCGCGGGGCGATCCGAAGCCCGACCCGGCGGTCCAGGTCCTCCGTCCGGGTGGCCACGGTCTTCCAGTCGATGCCGAGGCCCCGGCGCGGTGCCGGCCTGCCGTCGAGCACCATGTGCTCCAGGACCGACAACCCCGGCACCACCGAGTCGGCGACCGGGTCCTCGGGGATCGCGGCGGCGGGAGTGGGGACGTTCGACGCCGACGCACCGGCGCTGCGCACCGAGCCGGCCGTCGTCGGGCGCAGGCCCAGCGCCACCTCGCACAGCTCGCGCTGGCCGCTGCCCGCGACCCCGGCGACACCGACGATCTCGCCGGGACGGACCGTGAGGTCCACCTCCTTGAGCGCCAGGTGCCCGCGGTCGCCGGCAGCGCTCACCCCGGTGAGCTCGAGGGCGACGTCGGTTCCGTCCGGGACGGGAGCGCGCTCGGCCGAGAGCGGCGGCACCTGGCGGCCCACCATCGCCTCGACGAGTTCGGCGTCGGTGTAGTCGCCGGGGTCGACGCCGTTGAGGATCACCCGGCCGCCCCGCAGGACGGTGACCCGGTCGGCGATGGCGCGCACCTCGCCCAGCTTGTGCGTCACGATGACGACGCCGAGGCCTCGTGAGCGCAGTTCGGCGACGACGCCGAACAGCGCCTCGACCTCCTGCGGCGCCAGCACGCTGGTCGGCTCGTCGAGGATCACGAGCCGGGCCCCGGACATCAGCACCTTGAGGATCTCGGCCCGTTGGCGCTCGCCGATCGAGAGGTGCCGGACGCGGGCCCGCGGCTCCACGGCGAGCCCGTACGCCGTCGCCGCCTCGGCGATCCGCGTGGCGAGGGCGTCGAGGCGCAGCATGGGGCCGCCGGGGATCGCGAGCGCGATGTTCTCGGCGACGGTCAGGGCGGGCACCAGCCGCAGGTCCTGGAACACCATGCCGATGCCGAGGCCCCGCGCGACCGTGGGGTTCCCCGGGGGGACGGGGGCGCCGTCGACGTACAGCCGGCCGTCGTCGGGCGTGTAGACCCCGTAGATCATCTTGAGCAGGGTGCTTTTCCCCGCGCCGTTCTCCCCGATGAGGGCGTGCACCTCGCCCGGCAGGACCGTGAGGTCGACGTCGGTGTTGGCGAGCACCTCGCCGAACCGCTTGGTGAGGCTGCGCGCCTCGAGGAGGGCGGCCGGCTCCCCGATGCGGCTGGCTGCGCGCTGCGGCGCGGGCCCGGTCATCGCCGGCCCCGGCCGAGGATCATCTGCGTGATCGCGCGGGCGGCCCGCCGCTCGACCACCTCCATGGACTCCCCCACGTGGTAGCGCAGGCGCTCGACGGCGGTCGCCACCTCGCCGGCCAGGACGGCCTCGACGATCCCCAGGTGCTGGGTGACCGTGAGGGCGATCCGGTCCTCGGTGAGGAAGTCGTGCATCCGGATGGGCCGGATGCGCGCGTTGACCGTCTCGAGGGTGTCCGCGAGCGCCACGTTCCCCGCCGAGCGGCACAGAGCCATGTGGAACGACTCGTCGAGCTCCACGAACGAGGGATCGGGGGCGGGCAGGTCCTCGCGGATCGCCCGCCAGCGGTCCCGCAGCGGCTCGAGCACCGCCGGGTCGTGGGAGCCGAAGCCCTCCAGCGCCCGGGTGAGCCCGCGCAGCTCGAGGGCGATGCG
>JARKOU010000091.1 GCA_029975645.1 Actinomycetales bacterium | reverse complement strand
GACCGCGTCGTGCGGGTGGCCAACGGCCATCCCTGGCTCACCAGGGTGACCGGCGTCGGCTGCGCGCTCGGCGCGCTCACCGCGGCCTTCGCCGCGGTCAGCGACGATCCCCTGGTCGGCGCGTCCGCGGCGACCGCCATGCTGACCGTCGCCGCGGACGTGGCCGCCGCACGCACGGCCGGACCGGGGTCCTTCGCCACGGCGCTCCTGGACGAACTGCACAATCTCACCCCGGCGGAACTGACCGTCCGGGTCAGGCTCGGCTGAGATGACTGGCCGCAACCACCGCGCCCCGGCGGACTGGTCGGTGTACCTGATCACGGACAGCAGCCTGTGCGCCGAGGTCGGTGTGTCCGCCACCGTCGCCGCCGCGGTGAGGGGCGGCGCGACCGCCGTCCAACTGCGCGACCACGACTGCGACGATCGCGACTTCACCGCGCTGGGCCGCGACCTGGTCGCGGTGCTGGCCGGCACGGGTGTGCCACTGATCGTCAACGACCGCGCCCATCTCGTCCACCCGATCGGCGCGGACGGGCTCCACGTCGGCCAGCACGACCTGGACGTCACCGCCGCACGAGCGCTGATCGGCCCGCGCCGCCACCTCGGCCTCTCGATCCAGCACCCGGACCAGGTCCGCCGCGTCCGCCACCTCAGGACCGTGATCGACTACCTCGGCGTCGGCCCGGTCTGGACGCAGTCGACCAAACTGGATGCCGCGCCACCCTGCGGTCCGGACGGTCTGGCGCGGATCGCCGCGCGCAGCCCGTGGCCGTGCGTGGCCATCGGTGGCGTGGGCACCGCGCAGGTACCGGTGGCACGAGCCAGCGGCGCCTACGGCATCGCGGTGGTCAGCGCCGTCTGCGGCCGGCCCGACCCCGAGGCCGCGACCCGGGAGCTCCGGGCCGCCTGGGACCGAGCGGCACAGGGACCACACCGATGAGCGCCCGGATCGCATTGACCATCGCCGGGAGCGACCCCAGCGGAGGCGCCGGCATCCAGGCCGACCTGAAGACCTTCTCCGCCCTCGGCGTCTACGGCACCGCGGTGATCACCGCCCTCACCGCGCAGAACACCCGCGCGGTGACCGGCGTCCGGCCCGTCGACGTCGACTTCGTGATCGAGCAACTTCAGACCCTGGTCGCGGACGTCCGGATCGACGCCATCAAGATCGGGATGCTCGGCACCGCAGAGCTGGTCCGCGCGGTGATCGACTTCCTCGACCACCACCCCTGCCCGACCGTGGTCCTCGACCCGGTCATGGTGGCCACCAGCGGCGACTCCCTGCTCGCCCCCGACTCGCTCGACGCCATCCGGGAGGCGCTCCCCCGCGCCTCGCTGATCACGCCGAACCTCGCCGAGGCAGCCACGCTGCTCGGCCAGCCCGTGGCCGAGGACATCCCCGCCATGCACCGACAGGCCGGAGCTCTCGCGGCCCTGGGCACACCCAGAGTGCTGGTCAAGGGCGGGCACCTCACCGAGGCAGCGGTCGACGTGCTCTACGCGGACGGCCGGACGGTGGAGCTGAGCGCACAACGGATCGCCACCCCGAACACCCACGGCACCGGGTGCTCACTGTCCTCAGCCATCGCGGCCATCCACACCAGACAACCCGACTGGCACGACACCGTCAGCGCCGCCAAGAGCTGGCTCACCGCAGCCATCGGGGCAGCCGACCACCTCGACGTGGGCAGCGGCCACGGACCCGTCCATCACTTCCACCAGTGGTGGCAGTGACAGAGCCCTCAGCATTTCTACCGTCTAGCGGTCATTACGCTCTCTTGGTGAGATATATGTATCGCTGAGGCGTCCGGGCGCGAGTCCCGACACCCAGCGGGCATCGCCGCCCAGCACCGAGGAGGAAGCGGAATGATCCGCCCGTTCTACCTGTCCGGCCAACCGACCACCGGCACCGACAGCTTCGAGATCCGTTCGCCGTACGACGGCCGCCCGGTGGCGGAGGTCTCGGTCCCCACCGACGCTCACGTGGAGCAGGCCGTCGCCGACCTCGCGGCCGTCCGCGCGGAGGCGCAGGCGCTGCCGGCCCACGTCCGGGCAGCCGCGCTCGACCACGTGCACGCCCGGATCAGTGAGCGCTTCGACGAGGTCGCGCACCTGATCACGACCGAGGGTGGCAAGGCCGACATGTGGGCGCGGAACGAGGTCCGCAGGGCCATCTCCACCTTCCGCTGGGCGGCCGAGGAGGCCCGGCGGTTCTCCGGTGACCTGATGCGCCTGGACACCGAGCCGGCCGGGGTCGGCCGCCTGGCGCTCGTCCGCCGGTTCGCGCGCGGGCCGGTGCTGGCCATCACCCCCTTCAACTTTCCGCTCAACCTGGTCGCGCACAAAGTGGCACCCGCCCTCGCGGTCGGCGCCCCGACGTTGCTGAAGCCGACCCCGAAGGCTCCGCTGTCCTCGCTGCTGCTCGGCGAGCTCATCGCCGAGACCGACCTGCCGGCGCAGATGCTCTCCGTCCTGCCGATGACCCTCGAGCAGCTCCAGCCACTGTTGACCGATCCCCGCTTGCCGGTGATCTCCTTCACCGGATCCGATCGGGTCGGCGAGGCGATCCGGTCGGCCGCGCCGAACAAGCACGTGATCACCGAACTGGGCGGAGACGCTGCGGTGATCGTCGCGCCGGACTGGACGGACATC
>JARKOU010000087.1 GCA_029975645.1 Actinomycetales bacterium | reverse complement strand
GCTTGGCGTACTTGACCACGTTGCCGACCAGGTTCTCCAGGATCCGCCACAGGTGCTCGCCGTCCGCCTCGACCACGTCGTGACCGGCCGGCGGCCCCACCCAGACCAGCCCGCGGGCGGCGAAGGCGTCGTCGAAGTCACCGGCGATCTGGGCGAGGATCTCGATCACCTCGATCGGCTCCAGCCGGACGGGCAGGTTGCCGGCGCTCGCCCGGGACGCGTCCAGCAGATCGCCGATCAGCACCTTCAGCCGTTCGGCCTTGCGGCCCAGCACCTCGGTGTACTCGGCGAGCCTCGGGTCGTCCAGGTCGAGCTTGTCGATCAGGTCCACGTAGTTGACGATCGAGGTCAGCGGCGTGCGGATGTCGTGGGTGACGTTGGTGATCAGCTCCGCGCGGAACCGCTCCTCGCGCAGCCTCGCCTCCACGGCCCGCTCCTTCGCCGCGGTGATCGCGAGCAGGTCGCGGCACAGCACCGCGACGACGACGAGCGCCGCCACGGGAAGCCCGATCGTCGAGAACCACTGCCACACCCAAGTGCCGGTCCAGCCGTTGACGATGGCGGCGTAGCCCGACGTCCAGCCGAGCAGCGGACGGACGCCGCTGAGCAGTAGCAGCACGGCGCCGACGACCACGCTGAGGATGAAGATGCCGGAGAACTGGCGCAGACCGAAGGTGTGGAACACCCGCACCCAGAACACCGTCCGGCCGATCGTGCCCGCCCGGAGCCGTATCAGCGTGGTCGCGAGGGCGTAGCCACCGAGGACGAGCAGCACGGTCAGGCTGATGACGTGCCAGACCACCTGCGTCCGGCCGAGCACGAAGAAGCCGCCGAGCAGTGTGGAGCCGGCGACGATCCCGATCACGACGAAGAAGTAGTCGAGCCGGTGGATCAGGCTCCGGGCGCGGCGTTCGGCGTCCCACAGACAGGCGAGGCTGCCCACGGCGAGCGCGACCAGGAAGACGCCGAGTTCGAGCCGGCCGTCGGTGACCCGGTCCAGCGGCACGGGCGTCCCGTCGAACACCCAGCGGTAGCGCTGGAACGGGGTGACCCGGCCGTACAGGCCCGTGACGAACGCGGACGCCGCGACGGTGAAGCTCACCAGCGTGACCAGCGTCGGTGCGAGCCGCCTCATGCCGACGCCACCTTGTAGCCCAGGCCGTAGACGACCTTCAGGTAACGGGGGTGCTTGGGGTCGGCCTCGATCTTCTCCCGGATGTGCCGGACGTGGACGGCGACCGTCCGGCCGGGATCGAACGCG
>JARKOU010000080.1 GCA_029975645.1 Actinomycetales bacterium | reverse complement strand
GGCGCCGCCGGCGAGGCGGGGCGCGCCGGCGTCGTCGCCGCCGAGGTCCACTTCTACGCCGACCCGCAGCGCGGCTGGGCCTGGCAGGAGCCGTTGCGGGCGCTGACCGGCGCGCAGTTCGTGCTCATGTCCGCGACGCTCGGCCACGTCACGTTCTTCGCCGAGGACCTGCGACGGCGCACGGGTCGCGAGGTGGCCGTCATCGCCGACGCCCCCCGGCCGGTGCCGCTGACCTTCGCCTACTCCCTCGAACCGCTCCAGGACCTGCTGCTCGAACTCGTCCACACCCACCGCGTGCCGGCCTACGTGGTCCACTTCACGCAGGCCGCGGCGGTCGAGCGTGCACAGGCGCTGACCTCGGTGCCCATCGCCACGCGAGCGCAGCGGGACGCCATCGCCGAGGCGATCGGCGGGTTCCGGTTCGGGCCCGGGTTCGGCGCGACGCTCTCTCGGCTGCTGCGCGCCGGCATCGGCGTGCACCACGCGGGGATGCTGCCGCGCTACCGGCGCCTGGTGGAACGCCTCACCCAGCAGGGCCTGCTCGGCGTGATCTGCGGGACGGACACCCTCGGCGTGGGAATCAACGTCCCGATCCGCACCGTGGTGCTCACGCAACTCACCAAGTTCGACGGCGTTCGCGCCCGCCACCTCACGGCGCGGGAGTTCCACCAGATCGCCGGGCGCGCGGGGCGGGCCGGGTTCGACACCCTGGGCGAGGTGATCGTCCAGGCGCCCGAGCACGTGATCGAGAACGCCAAGGCGCTGGCAAAGGCGGGTGACGACGAGCGCAAGCGGCGCAAGATCGTCCGCAAGAAGGCGCCAGAAGGCGTGGTCAACTGGACGGACAAGACCTTCGAGCGCCTGCGCGACTCCCCGCCCGAGCCGCTGACCAGCCAGTTCGCCGTGTCCCACACCATGGTGCTCGGCGTGCTCTCCCGGCCGGGCGATCCGGTGGCCGCGATGGCCCGGCTGCTCCGGGAGAACCACGAACCGCCGGTTGCGCGGGACCCGCACCTGCGCCGCGCGATCGCGATCTACCGCTCGCTGCGCGCCGCCGGCGTGGTGGAACGGTTGGCCCGACCCGATGCCCAGGGACGGCGGGTGCGGCTGACCATCGACCTCCCGGACGACTTCGCCCTCACCGCCCCCCTCTCGCCGTTCGCCCTCGCGGCGCTGGACCTGCTCGATCCCGAGGCCCCGGACTACGCCCTCGACGTCGTCTCCGTCATCGAGGCCACGCTCGAGGACCCGCGTCCCGTGCTCGTGGCGCAGGAGAAGTCGGCCCGGGGCGAGGCCGTGGCGGCCATGAAGGCGGAGGGGATCGAGTACGAGGAGCGCATGGCCCTGCTCGAGGGCGTGACATATCCGCGGCCGCTCGCCGACATCCTCGAGGCGGCACTCGCGGCCTACCGGCGCTCGCACCCGTGGGTGGCGGACTACGCGCTGCGCCCCAAGTCCGTGGTGCGAGAGATGGCCGAGCGGGCGATGTCCTTCTCCGACCTGATCTCGCGGTACGGCCTCGCCCGCTCGGAGGGCGTGGTGCTGCGCTACCTCTCCGACGCCTTCAAGGCGCTGCGCCAGGTAGTCCCACCCGAGGCCCGGACCGAGGAGGTCGAGGACCTGATCGAGAGGCTCGGCGAAGTGGTCCGCTCGGTGGACTCCTCCCTGCTCGCCGAGTGGGAAGGGCTCCTCGCGGCCGGATCCGACGGGGCGAGCGCCGTCGTCGCCGACGGCGGCGCGTCCCGCGACGCACGGCTCGGCGGCGACGACGGCGCCCGGCCGGTCTCGGCGAACCCGCGCGCGTTCCGTGTGCTCGTGCGCAACGCCCTCTTCCGGCGGGTGGAACTCGCCGCACGCGAGGACTACACCGGCCTCGGGGCGCTCGACGCCGCCTCCGGGTGGGATGCCGCCGCCTGGGACGAGGCCCTGGCCGGTTACTGGTCCGAGTACGACGCGATCGGGATCGGGGCCTCGGCACGGGCGGCGTCGCTCGTGGAGATCTCCGAGGAGGGTCGGACCTGGCGCGTGCGCCAGGCCCTCGAGGACCCCGAGGGCGATCGGGACTGGGCGATCACCGCCGAGGTGGACCTCGACGCGAGTGACGAGGCGGGCGCCGTCGTCCTGCGCATCCTGTCCGTGGGCCCGCACTCCGCCGTCTGATCCCACCCCCTCCCACCCTCCCCCCTCGCTCTGCTCGCCCCTCGCTCGTCCCGCCCCCTCGCTCTTCCGCCGAACACGTGGTTAGTCGTCTGATGCGAGCAAATGGGACGACTAACCACGTGTTCGGCGAGCAGGGGGCGGCTCGACGGGGGCGGGTCGAGGGGGGCACGGCGGGAAGAAGGAGGCGGCGGGGCGGCGTCGGAGGCGCTGTCGGCGAGCGACGCGCCGAGGGTTTGACCGCCGTCGCGCCGTCGGGCACTCTCGTGCGCCGGCGTGACGTCGATGGCGACCCGGACCCCACCCCGCTCCATTCGTTTCCCTGGCCTGCCCTGCCTGGACCCCCTGCTCAACCACTCCCCTTTTGCGAGGATCGCGTGTACGTGCTGCCCGACGTCTGGACGTGGGACATGTGGTTCGCCGACGACGGCGAGCGCTTCCACTGCTTCTACCTGAAGGCCTCACGGGCGCTCGGAGACCCGGGCCGGCGCCACCTGCGCGCCTCGATCGGCCACGCCGTGTCCACCGACCTGCGGCACTGGGAAGAGGTCGAGGACGCGCTGGTCGCGGCCGACTCCCCCGCGTTCGACGACTACGCCACGTGGACCGGATCGATCGTCCGCGGCCCCGACCGGGTGTGGCGCATGTTCTACACGGGGTGCAGCCGAGCCGAGTCCGGCCAAGTGCAGCGGATCGGCGTGGCGACGTCGCGCGACCTCTACACCTGGGAGGCAGCCTCGCGCGACGCGCTGCTCGAGGCGGACCCGCGCTGGTACGAGAAGCTCGACTCGGGCGCGTGGTTCGACGAGGCCTGGCGCGACCCGTGGGTCTACGCCGACCCCGACGGCAACGGCTGGCACATGCTCATCACCGCCCGGGCCAAGGATGGCGCGCCGTACGGACGGGGCGTGGTGGGGCACGCCACGTCGTCCGACCTCGAGACCTGGACCGTGCGGGAGCCGCTCAGCGCGACGGACAGCGGCTACGGGCAACTCGAGGTGCTCCAGGTGGCCGAGGTGGACGGCCGCGGCGTGCTGCTCTTCAACTGCCTCCACGGGGAGCTCACGCCCGAGCGTCGCGCCGCGGGCGAGCGCGGCGGGGTGTGGGCCGTGCCGATCGAATCCCCGACCGGGCCGTTCGACATCTCGCGTGCCACACGGCTGACCGACGAATCCCTCTACTGCGGCCGGTTGGTCCAGGACCGCGAGGGGGCGTGGTGGCTGTTCGCGTTCCACCTGGGCGGACCGCACGGCGAGTTCGTGGGCGCCCTCAGCGACCCGATGCCGGTGGCGTGGGGGCCCGACGGCGCCCTGCACACCACCACGCTGCCGGTGATCGCGGACACGCTGCCCGTCGCGACAGCCTGAACGCGCCTCCGCGCCCCTGCCGAACACGTGGTTGGTCGTCTCATCCGCCCGGATATGACGACCAATCACGTGTTCGGCGGGAGGTGGGGAAGGATGCTCCAGTGAGCAACAAGCAGACGGCCAAGAAGTCGAAGGGCGCCGTCGGCGCCGGCACGCCCGCCCTCGTCGCCCTCGAGAAGGCAGGCGTCCCCCACACGCCGCGGCCCTACGAGCACGACCCGAATTCCGACCTGGGCTTCGGCATGGAGGTGGCGACGGCGCTCGGCGCCGATCCGGCGCAGGTGTTCAAGACGCTGCTCGCCTCCGTGGACGGCGACCTCGTGGTCGCGATCGTTCCCGTCTCGGGGAAACTCGACCTCAAGGCCCTGGCGAGCGCCGTCGGCGGCAAGAAGGCGTCAATGGCGGACAAGGCCGCCGCCGAGCGGGCGACCGGCTACGTGGTCGGCGGCATCTCGCCCTTCGGCCAGAAGACGCGGCTGCGCACCGTGGTCGACACCTCCGCGCAGGACCTGGACACGGTCATCGTCAGCGCGGGGCGCCGCGGTCTGCAGGTGGAGGTCGCGCCGTCGGACCTCGTGCGCCTCACCGCGGCGACGACGGCGCCCATCGGCAAGGCCTGATCTCGCCGCGAGGTCGCCGTTCCCGCGCGAAAAAGTGG
>JARKOU010000077.1 GCA_029975645.1 Actinomycetales bacterium | reverse complement strand
ATCATCGAGGTCGCCGCCGGCGACGTCGGTGGCCAGGTGCTCGCCGCGGGCCTCATCGACGAAGTGCGCATGGACGTCGCACCCGTCGTGTTCGGCTCCGGCAAGCGCTACTTCGGGTCGGTCCACGCGCAGCATCTGCTGGCGGATCCTGACGTGGTGATTCGAGGCAACCGCGTGCTTCACCTGCGGTATCGATTGCGCGGTTGAAAGTCAGCGGGCGGTCAGCGCATTCCAGTCCCACTCGCGGCACCGCTTGGCCTGGGGAACCGTTCGTCCGTGGACATCCGTGGGGAGCGTCGGACTCGTCCGGTAACCGCCGACGGCTCTACTGCGTTCGAGGGCACCGATCACCCTGCATCCGCAGGACGCGTCTCGCTGTCCGCGCGTGCCGACCGCGCCCGGACGACGATCACCACAGCGAGCCCGACGGCGAGGACCAGCCAGGACGCTCCCAGCCAGGGCAGGCTCCGCGGGGGCGACCAGTCCGCACCCTGGAAGCGGGTCGGGTCGGCAGGGTCGTACAGGATGTCCAGCTTGTCCCCGTTTCGCAGGTCGAGCACTCCCATGTCGAACCGATTGCTTTGCGCGACGACGGTCGAGCCGTCGGCGGTGGTGTACTCCGCCGTGACCGTGGGGCTCATGCCCCCCATGCCCACCACGAGGACGGTGCTGGTGACGGGAGTCCCGTTCGCGGCCAGGTCGTCGAGCGACCGCTGAGCGCCCAGGCACACGGTCAAGCCGATGACACCGACGGTCACGAGAAGCGCGGCCACTCCCCAGGACAGGCCCGGGCCGACTCGACGCTCGCGCTCTGCGGCAACTGCACCCACGCTGATGATGTTCATTCTGCGCTCCGACCCCGGATTCCGGCCCTCGACCTGACGCCGCGCCGAAGAATCCATCGTATCGCCCGCGCGGGGAGAGAGAAAGAATTCGAGGCAGGACCTCGATTCGTTGCGGCTTGGTCACTTTGGGCGCCGTCGCGGCCTACTCATCAGCGGCGCTTCCGGTGTGCCTTGTGGTGGGCCTGAGAATCCGCTGTCCGGTCCGCCGGCCCGTGCGGCGGTCCAGCGCTCCCGAGGGTTGGCAGACTCAGGGGCGTGGGCGGTGAGCGGGACCTGGGCGTGCTGCTGGCCACGCTGCGCCCCGAGCTCCACCCCGGGACCTACGTCTTCACCACCACCACGACCGGTGTCCCGGCCGGCGCCACACCCGTCGCCACCGTGCTCGAGGACGAGGGCCTGACCCTCGTCCTGCCCCACCACCAGGCCGATGCGGCTGGCCTGGACTACGACTTCGCCGCCGCGTGGATCACCCTGCGCGTGCACTCCGCCCTCGACGCCGTCGGCCTCACCGCCGCCGTCGCCACCCGCCTCGCCGACGCCGGGATCGCGTGCAACGTCATCGCCGGGCACCACCACGACCACGTCTTCGTCCCCGCCCACGACGCCGACGCCGCCCTGGCAGTGCTCGCCCGGCTCAGCGCCCCACCCACCTGACACCGTCGCCCGGGCACCCCTGACAGCCCCGACCGACCGGCCCTGGGCGTACCGTGGGCTCGGCGAGATCGAGTCACCGCTTCGGCGGTGGCCGCCGGTCCCGGTCCCGTGGCGGGAGCCGCGCCCCCCGCCACGGCCACGTCGAGCCGAGGGAGCGGGAGATGCACGCACGGCGGACGGCCCTGATCCTCGCGGCTGCAGCGGGAGTCGCCGTCGCCGTCGCCACCGCAGCCCGCCGCACCCCCCGGCCGCCGCGGCCGCGGATCCGCACCGGGACGTTCTCCAACGGCATCGAGTACGCGGCGATCGGCGACGGCCCGAGAACGGTGATCTTCCTCCCCGGCGGACCGGGCACCGTGCCGTTCACCGGGATCTGGGCGCACCTGGGCATCGGGATCCTCCGACCATTGGCCGCCGCAGGCTTCACCGTCTGGCGCCTCTCACGCCGGCGCAACATGCCACCCGGACACACCATCGCCGACATGGCCGACGACGTCGCCGACGTCATCGACGAAAGGTTCGGTGGCCACGTCGACGTTGTCGTCGGGCTCTCCTTCGGCGGGACGATCGCCCTCGTCCTCGCCGCACGGCATCCCGACGCCGTCGGCCGCGTCGCCCTCGTCGCCTCCTCCGCCGCGATCACCGAAGCAGGCAAGGAGACCGACCGCCGCTTCGGTGAGGCCCTCGGCCACGGCCGGTTCACCGAGGCCGCGGGCCCGCTCCTGGAGGAGATGCTCCCGCCCGGCCGGTCCCGGCGCGCGGCCACCCGCATCCTCGCACCGCTCCTCGGGCGCGTACTGGCCCGCTCCGGCTACAACCTCGCCGACGTCCTCGTCGAGACCCGCGCCGAGATGGACCTCGACGCCAGGCCCGTCCTGAGCCAGATCACCGCACCCGTGCTGATCATCGCCGGCGACCAGGACATCTTCTTCACGCGGGACATCGTCGAGGAGACCAGTCGGCTCATCCCGAGGTGCACAGTCATCCGGTACGAAGGCCGCGGCCACGGCGGCACCGCCGCCGACAAGCGAGTCCCCGGCGACATCCTCACCTTCGTCAACGGCCCCCGTTGAGCCGCCCTCGAACGGCAGTGCCCGGGAACGAGGGGACAGTCGACAGTCGGATCCCAGAGCGCCACAATTGTGGCCATGAGTACCGAATCGCTCCGCGCCGTGCGCGACCACCTCAGTGACGTCGTTGACCGCGTGGAGCACCACCACGAGCGCGTCATCGTCACCCGCAACGGCCACCCCGCCGCCGTCATCATCAGCACCGACGACCTCGCCCAACTCGAAGAGACGCTCGCCGTCCTCTCCGACCCGGACGCCCTCGCCGACATCCGAGAGGCCGACGCCGCCTACGCCCGGGGCGACGTGATCCGCGGCGCCGACGCCGTACGCCGCCTGCGGCCGTGATCACGACGACCCCGTACGAACTGGTCCTTACTCCCCCGGCGCAACGAGCCATCGCCCAGAGACTGCCCGAGCCGGTCGCGACTGCTGTCATCGAGTTCCTCACCACCGCGCTCGTCGACAACCCCCACCGGGTCGGAAAGCAACTCCGCGACGACCTGACGGGCATCTGGTCTGCCCGCCGAGGCACCTACCGCGTCCTCTACCGAATCAACGACGACACCCACGAGGTCGTCGTCCTGCGCATCGACCACCGTCGCGACGCCTACCGGCCCTTCTGACCGGACCCGCCGCCGGGCGCCGTCGAATACCGGCGGGCACGCCGCTGGACCCTCACGCGCACGCCTGTTCCATGCCCCTTCGGCATACATTGCACCCTGCACGCATATGGTTCATGATTCGACCAGTAGGTCGGGACTTCCAATAGCACCTACGCGACGTTCGCCAAGCCCGAACCAGAACGGTTGATGTCGATGGCAAAGACAACGACGGGGGTCGAACGCACAGCACGCTCGAGCTCCCGAAGAATGAGCCTGATTACTTCGGGCGCCGTCGCCGGCCTACTCATCGGTGGACTCGCTGGTGTCGCGTTCGCGGGCGAGGGCGCGCGCACCCCTGCCGCAGCGTTGACCGCAGCACAGGCGCCGAGTTCGTTCCCCCGCAACGCGGCGGGGCAGACCTTCGGACCTCTTGATGACTCCGCCGAGGCTGCGGCCGCACCGGACCTCGTCCTCGTGGAATACGCGGGCGGTGAGACCGGGTACATCTACGCGACAGAGCTCGTCGCAGCGGAAGCGGCTGACGTCACGTCGCCCGAGGAGGCCCTCGCCTGGGAGAACGAGCGAGGCGTTCGGGGTACCCGCCCGCTCACCGTTTACGCGAGCGACGGCGCGACTCCGATCGGCATATGGGATGGCTTCCATGGAGGGCCCGCTCAGAGCAACCCGATCGGCGAGTAACCACTCCGAGCCCGAGTCATCCACGACACCGGATGTCAGCCGGCGGACGCTCGCAACGTCCGGCCTGCGGGCTCCACGAGGCGAACGCCGCGGCCTCCACCCATGACCCGCGCAAGGCGCGGTGGTCGTCAGGAGGCTCAGCCGACGCCCTCGGCGGCGAGCGCGTCGGTGAGCAGCCGGACCAGAGCCTCGACCTGCACCGTCCTGGACGGTGAGGCGTCGTCGTCCGGCGCCCCGTCCAGCGCCCGGGCGGCGAGGCCGGACTTGCTGTCGATCAACTCGGCGATCGTGGAGTCGATGGTCTGCGCGGCGATGATCCGCCACGCGGTGACCGGCTCGGCCTGGCCGATCCGGTGGATCCGGTCGATGGCCTGGGTCTGCTCCGCGTCGGTCCAGGACAGCTCCGCCAGCACCAGGTTGGAGGCGACCTGGAGGTTCAGCCCCACGCCTGCGGCCATGAGCGAGCACACCACGATCGCGACGTCGGGGTCGTTCACGAACGCGGCGATGTTCTTCTCGCGCGCCGTCGGCGTCTGGTCGCCTCGGATCGAGGCGTAACGGATGCCGCGCTGGGCGAAGGTCTCCTCGGCCTGGTCCATGACGTCGACGTGCTTGGCGAAGAACACCACCTTCCCGACGTTGCGGGCGAGCTGCGCGGCGAAGTCGGCGGCCAGCCCCGCCTTGGCCTGGCCGATGCGTCGGACCATCGTGAACACGTTCTCGCCACCGCTCTGCGAGCTCGCGTCCCGCAGCGCCCCCGCCGCCACCCGGCGGGCGAGCTCGAGGTCGATCCCGTCCCCGACCTCACCGACAGGGCGCGACTCCAAAGCGGCCCGGTAGCGCCCGACCAGTTGCCGGGCGAGTTCCGCCTCGGCGTCGCGGATCGAGCGGGCGGCGGCGCCGTCGAGCTCGACCGGCAGGTCCGCCACCCGTCGGGCGGGGATGTCGGCGGCCACGTCGATCTTGCGGCGACGCACGATGCCCAGGTCGATCACGCTGGTTCGCGCGGCGGCGTAGAAGCCCGGATCGGCCGGCGTCAGGCCGGTCTCCTCCAGGGCGTCCATCAGCTCTCGGCGCGGCATCGTGTCGTCGATCCAACCGAGGAACTGCCAGATCGCGCGGAAGTCCTCGATGTCGTTGATCAGCGGGGTGCCGGTGAGCGCCATCAGCAGCGGGCGGGCCGTACGGGAACGGATCCGCTCCGAGATCGCCAGCACGTGCTGGGACCGCTGGGAGCCCTTGTTCTTGATGAAGGGCGCCTCGTCGACCACCATGCCGCGGAAGCCGAGGTCGCCCAGCCAGCCCACGTGCCGGTCCAGGAGCTCGTAGTTGACGATCACGATGTCGGCGAACCCGTTGACCCGGTCGCCGTCGCCGTAGACCACGGTGTGCCGGCGGTGCGGGGTCCACAGCTGGGCCTCGTGCGCCCAGCTCGTCTTGACGACGTTGGGCACGACGACCAGGAGCGGGTAGGCGTTCGCCGCCTGGGCGGCCAGCAAGGCCTGGGCGGTCTTGCCGAGGCCAGGCTCGTCGGCGAGCAGGAAAGTGCGGTGACCGCGAGCGGTGGCCGCGACCACCTGGGCCTGGTGCGGCATCAGCTCCAGGCCTTCGGGGACGGGCACCGACGTCGGCGCGGGCAGCGTCATGCACGACGGCGCACCGGTGGCCCCGTACTCGAACGACCGGAAGAGCGGCTCGAGCAGCTCCCAGCCGGCCAGTCGACGGGCCCGCGGGGTGGCCCGCGCGGCCGCCGCCTCGAAGTCCGGGGCCAGGAACGGGTTCGCGAGCTGCCGCGCAATCACCGACGGCGGCACCACCCGACCCTCGGGGGCGGGCACCGGCGCCGCGGGCGCTGCGGGCGCGGGCTCCTCGGGTGGCTTCAGGCCGCCGGCCCGCATCAGCGTCGCCTTGTACGCGCGCGCGGCGTCGGAGACCCGGGCGTCCTCGGCGAGCAGCGCGAGCAGCGAGGTGTCCCGGGCCGCCGTCCTGGCCAGGAGCGTCGCCACGCCGTCGAGCCGCTTGAGCTGGTTGGCGCGCCGCGCGTCGCTCGAGCCGCCGTCGGCCAGTACCCGGGCCCGCTCCTCACGCACGAGCAGAGCGACCACCTGGAACTTCGTGCGCACCGACGGGCGCGTGGGCGGTCGCCGCACGGCGTTGTCGACCTCGCGGGCGATCTCGGCGAGCACCGGAATGATCCCCTGCTCGGCGGCCGGCCGCGGGGCGCGACTGCGCTGGGCGCCGGCGTCGGTGCGTGCGCCTCCCGCCCGACGTTGGCCTGGTCGTGCCACATCTCCTCCTTCGCGGCATCCGCACCGCGACCGGCGCACGGCGCCGTGCCGCGGCTGCGCCCGCGAACGGTCGGGCGCCGGGCCGTGCCCCTGCCCCGTGCCTCAGGCAACCCTCACCAGGGCGCTGACATCGGGCGCCGACGGTGCCGCGTTTGGCGCCTGCGCCGCCGGCCGGCGCGGGCTCACGCCGATGGTGACACGCCGCCGGGCATCTCAGCGAACCGCGGCGTGGGCACGGCCGGTCCGGCGTCGTCTTCGGGCCGTAGGTCCCTTGTACGCACCCACGTCGAGCGGAGCCTCAAGAGTGAGGGGCGAGTCGACCTCCGACGAACCGCCACCGCGCGACCCCCTTCGGATCGCCCTCAACGGAAGGGAAGCGGACACCGTGACCACGGACAAGCACATTCACAGCATCCACATCGACGCGCCCGTGGAGAAGGTCTTCACCTACCTCGCGGACCCAGCGAACTTCGTCGCCGCGGCGCCGTGGGAATCCCGCGGCACGCACGCCACTGTCGCGGCGGTGCACCGGACGCCCGATGGCGTCGTCACGTCCTACGAGACCCAGTTCGGCGAGACCGGCAAGCACTACCTCATGACCAGGGACGAGTACGTGGTCAACGAGCGCATTGTCGACCACACCCCCTGGGTCGTCTTCACGATCACCTTCGAGCCCGACGACACAGGGACAACGCTCTCGCTCACCTGGGACGCCCCCTCCGCCTTCATGAGGGCGCTCGATGCCGTCATCTACCACTCGGACAAGAAGGTCGACGCCTCGATGGCCACCATCAAGCGGGCGGTCGAGGCCCTGCCCTGAGCGCTCGACACGACGGGGTGACGCTGCCGGTCAACGGCCGCGCTCACGCGCACGAGGGGATGCGACCACCGGATCCGCAGCCTCGGGCGTGCCGGCACCTCGGCTACCGCTGGCGTCCCTGCTGCCACACGATGATCCGGTCGATGGCCTCCTCGACCACCGCGAGCGGCGAGGCGAACGAGAGCCTCACGTACCGATGCCCGTCGACCGGGTCGAAGTCCGTGCCCGGCGTGAGAGCCACGCCCGCCTCGTCGAGCAGCCGGGCGCACCACGCGGTCGAGTCCACGCCGGACGCCGACACGTCCCCGTACAGGTAGAACGCGCCGTCGGCCGGGGCGAAGCCGGTCCACCCCAGGTCCGGCAACCGCCGGAGCAGCAGGGCCCGCGCCGCGGCGTACCCGGCGACGTTGCGCCGTGCGGCGTCCATCGCTGCCGGGCTCAGAGCCTCGACCGCGGCGTGCTGGGACAGGGTCGGCGGGCAGAGCGCGAGGTTGCCGGCCAGCGCGTCGACGGGGCCGATGAGGTCCTCGGGGAGCACCAGCCAGCCCAGGCGCCACCCGGTCATCGCCCAGTACTTGGAGAACGAGTTGACCACGATCGCACCGGAGTCGAGGTAGCGCGCTGCGGACGCAGCCGGTGCGTCGGTGTAGGTGATCCCGTGGTAGATCTCGTCGCTGATCAGGCGAACGCCGTGCGCAGCGCACCACTCGGCGATGGCGGCGAGGCGGTCGGCGTCGATCATCGCGCCCGTCGGGTTGGCGGGCGAGGCGACGATCAGGCCGTCGAGCGGCTGCTGCGCATGAGCGACGGCGAGCATGTCCACCGTCGGCTGGAAGCGCGTCTGCGGCCCGCACGGCAGGTCGACCACCTGACACCCCAGCGCGGCGAGGATGTTGCGGTACGCCGGGTACCCGGGCCGGGCCAGCGCGACCCGGTCGCCGGCGTCGAACGCGGCGAGGAAGGCGAGCACGAACCCGCCGGAGGAACCCGTGGTCACCGCGACGCTGCGCGCATCGAGTGCGACGCCGTACGAGTCGCGGTAGTGCGCGGCGATCGCGGTACGCAGCGCCGGGACCCCGAGCGCCTCGGTGTACCCCAGGCTCTCTCCGGCGCTGAGCAGGTCGACGGCGCGCTGCAGCACAACCTGATCGGCGCCCGCGGCCGGTTCGCCCGCCGCCAGGTTCAGGACGTTCCGGCCCGCCGCGCGGCGCGCGTTCGCCGCCGCGATGATCTGCATGACCGCGAACGGCGGCACCTGGGCACGAGCGGCAACCTTCACGGGCTTATCTTCGCCCGGCGCGGTCCGCGGCCGTGCCCGGCGATCCTCGCGCCGTCGATCCCGACCGACCGCCTGGTGCGGTTCCCGGACGGGGCCGGGGTGGCTCGGGTTAGGGTCCCAGCCTGAGGAAAGGTGAGGCGATGCCCATACCCGAGTGGCGGCGGTCGGTGCTGCCGATGGCGGACCCGCATCCGCCTCGTCCGGCGGCGTACGACGCCAAGGAGCCGGGAGCGACGTATCCGCCCCTGGAGCCCGTGCGGCCCCCGGATGGGGCACCGAACGTGCTGCTCATCCTGCTGGACGACGTCGGCTTCGGCGCCTCGAGCGCCTTCGGCGGGCCGGTGCGAACCCCCACCGCCGACCGCCTCGCTGCTGCCGGACTTCGGTACAACCGGTTCCACACGACCGCCCTGTGCGCTCCGACGCGGGCGGCACTGCTGACGGGCAGGAATCACCACGCGGTCGGGATGGGCGCGGTCACCGAGGTGGCGACGTCGGCGCCTGGCTACAACTCCGTGCGGCCGCGCTCGGCGGCTCCGCTGGCCGAGGTGCTGCGTCTCAACGGCTACTCCACGGCGCAGTTCGGCAAGTGCCACGAGGTTCCGGTGTGGGAGTCGAGCCCGGTGGGGCCGTTCGACGCCTGGCCCACCGGGGGCGGCGGATTCGAGCACTTCTACGGGTTCGTCGGTGGCGAGACGAACCAGTACTACCCGTCGCTCTTCCAGGGCACCACGCCGGTGGAGCCGGAACGGACACCGGAGGAGGGCTACCACCTCACGGACGACCTCACCGACCACGCCCTCGCCTGGCTCCGGCAGCAGCACTCGCTGGCGCCCGACCGGCCGTTCCTGCTGTACTTCGCACCCGGTGCGGCCCATGCGCCGCACCAGGTCCCGCCCGGATGGGCGGAACGCTACGCGGGTGAGTTCGACGACGGCTGGGACGCCCTGCGGGAGCGGACGTTCGCGCGTCAGAAGGACCTCGGCGTGGTCCCGCCCGACGGCGAGCTCACCGCACGCCCGGCCGAGATCCCGGCGTGGGACGACATGCCGGACGACCTCAAGCCGGTGCTCGCGCGGCAGATGGAGGTCTTCGCGGGCTTCCTCGAGCACGTGGACCACCACGTCGGGCGGCTCGTCGACGCGCTCGAGGAACTGGGCGTGCTCGAGAACACCCTGGTCTTCTACATCGTGGGAGACAACGGCGCCTCCGGCGAGGGCACGGTCAACGGAAGCTTCAACGAGGGCTTCCTCTTCAACGGGGCGGCCCACCTCGAGACGCCGGAGTTCCTCCGCTCGAAGATCGCCGAGTTCGGCACGCCCACGGCCTACAACCACTACGCGGTCGGCTGGGCGCACGCGACGAACACGCCCTACCAGTGGACCAAGCAGGTCGCCTCGCACTGGGGCGGCACCCGCAACGGGACGATCGTGCACTGGCCGCGGCGGATTGCGCAGGCCGGTCACCGCGCGCAGTTCACCCACGTGACCGACGTGGTCCCCACCGTCCTCGAGGTGGCGGGTCTTCCCGTCCCGACGGCGGTCAACGGCATCCAGCAGATGCCGCTCCACGGCGCCAGCATGGTGCCCTCGTTCCTCGATCCGGACGCACCCGAGACGCACGACCTCCAGTACTTCGAGTGCTTCGTCAACCGTGGGATCTACCACCAGGGCTGGACAGCGGTGACACGGCACAGCACCCCGTGGATCGTGGAGCCGTTGCGCCCGTACGACGACGACGTCTGGGAGCTCTACGGCCCGGACGACTGGACCCAGTCGCGCGACCTCGCCCGCGAGCACCCCGAGAAGCTCCGCGAGCTCCAGCGGCTGTTCCTCATCGAGGCCGCGCGGTACGGCGTGCTCCCGCTGGACGACCGTCGCATCGAGAGGTTCAACCCGGACCTGGCGGGACGCCCGGCGCTCATCGTGGGCACGAGTCAGCGGCTCTTCGCCGGCATGGGTCGACTGCCGGAGAACTGCGTGCTCAACGTGAAGAACAAGTCGTTCGCGGTGACGGCACGCGTCGTCGTGCCCGACGGCGGGGTCGAGGGCGTGGTGATCGCGCAGGGCGGGGCGTTCGGCGGCTGGAGCCTGTACGTCCACGGCGGAGCTCCCGCCTTCTGCTATAACCTGCTCGGCTTGACACGGTCCACGTGGCACGGCTCGGAGGCCCTCACGCCGGGCGAGCACGAGGTCCGGGTCGAGTTCGCCTACGACGGCGGGGGCCTCGGCCAGGGCGGCACGGTGACGCTCCGCGTCGACGGCGACGACGTCGGGGGCGGCCATCTCGACGCGACGGTGCCGATGATCTTCTCCCCGGACGAGACGACGGACGTCGGCGAGGACCTCGCGAGTCCGGTGAGCGACGAGTACTCGGCCGGGACGAACCGCTTCACCGGGACCATCCGGTGGGTACAGATCGACCTCGGCGACGACGCGCTGGACCACGAGGTCAGCCCTGACGACCGGCTGAGGCTCGCCCTCACCCGGCAGTGAGCGAACGAGGTGCGGCGAGGCGGCGCCGACTGCTCTTCGGGGTCGGTGCCGGCGTGGCGCTCGTGGTCACGGCCGTCTTCGCGACCGTGGGCGACGGCGTCGACGTGGAGGCGAGCGGGCTGCGCGGCGCTCTGGTCGACTACGGGCACACCGTCGTCTGGGCGCTCCTGACCGCGGCGCTCGGGATCGCGGCGGCGACCGGCCGCTGGGAACACGCATCGAACGCCCTCGCCGTCGCCGCCGGGGCCTTGTACGCCGCGTTCCTGGTCGCGCTGCTCACCGCCTGATCGTCACGGCCCGGCGCCGTCACGGCCCGACGGCGGACGGCCGCCCGGTTGCGCGCCGTCGGCCGCCTCCGCAGCCCTACTTCACCTGGAGTCGCAGGGCGATGAGGGCCGCGAGTACGACGGCGTTGACGCCGATCGTGATCGCGAGCATCCCGGCGCCCCGACCCGCCGGGCGGAGAATGGCCACCTGCCACGCCAGAAGGTTCGCAATGGTCACCCACATCGCGACGTCGGAGACGGCGACCGGATCGAGCCGGGCGAACCACCCGATCGCCACGGCGATGAGCGCGGGCACGGCCGCCTCGAGGTGCGGCCACTCGTGGATCGCCCAGCGGCGCAGCCCCGCCCAGTTCCGCACCTCCCAGCCGCCGTGGATCACGCGGGCGTAGATGTGGAACAGCCAGAGCGCGAGGCTGTAGACGAAGATCTCGAGGGCGAGATCCCGCACATCGTCCCCGTACCACGCCAGGCAGACGACGGCGATCGCGAGCGACGAGTAGATCCCCTCAGGCGTGGTGAGGGCGAAGGGGCGGGGCGCCGTCGACACCCGACGAGGCTACTCGCAGCCGGATCGGCGCACCGGGCCGGGACGACCCGGGAAGATCCGTACCGGCCGGGAAGATTCGTCGCCCTATGGGCTACGGATCTTCCCGGCGAGAACGGATCTCCCCTGCTAGTGCGCCGCGCGGGCCCGCCTCCTTACGCAGCCAGAGGCTCGGCCACCGCGACCGCCGCCCCACCGACCCACACGCGCCGGGGGTGCCAGTCCGCGTCCCACCAGACCAGGTCCGCGAGCGCGCCGGGGGCCAGGTGCCCGACGTCGTCCCGCCGCAGGGAGCGCGCGGCCACCTCGGTGCACGAGGCGAGCACTACGGCGGGGTCGAGCCCGGCGGCGATCATGCGGCGGACGCCCTCGTCGAGCACGATCCCCGCCCCCGCGAGCGTGCCGTTCTCGCGCCGGCCGAGCCCGGTCTCGTCGTTGGCGACGGGCTGTCCGCCGAACATCAGCGGGGTGTGGTTCGGCAGGCCCGCGGTCACGATCGCGTCCGTCACCCCGACCACCCGCCCCGCGGCCGCGGCGAGGACGATCGAGACAGTCCTGGGGTGCAGGTGTTGGCCGTCGATGATCGTCCCGATGTAGAAGCGCTCATCGGCCAGGACCGCCCCCGCGACGCCGGGCTCCCGGTGCCCGAGCGGGCGCTGCGCGTTGAAGATGTGCGTGGTCATCGTGGCGCCGGCGTCGGCCGCCGCCCACACCTGCTCCGCGGTCGCGTTCGAGTGCCCCACCGAGACGACGACGCCGCGCGCCACCAGCCGCCGGATCGCCTCGAGCGCGTGCGGCCGTTCGGGCGCCAGGGTGAGCGTGGTCAGAACGGCGGCCGTGGCCGGGTGGCCGAGCAGGGCGTCCAGCGCCTCCGTGGTCGGGTCGAGCATGCACTCGGCCCGGTGGGCGCCCTTGCGCTCGGGCGAGATGAACGGGCCCTCGAGGTGGGCGCCGAGGATGCGGCACACGGGCTCCTCGGCGTGGGCACGTTGCGCGGCGTGGATCCGGTCGAACGCCTCGTTCAGGTCCTCGATCGGAGCCGTGATGATCGTGGGCTGGACCCCGGTGACCCCCCGGGAGGCGAGCCCGGTGAGCACCTGCTCCCATTGCTCGGGGGTGGCGTCGGCGAAGTCGGCGCCGAACGAGCCGTTGTTCTGCAGGTCCAGCAGCCCGGGCGTCAGGGTGCCACCCGTCAGTTCGACGTCGGCCGGCGGGCCCTCCAGGGCGGCCGCGCCCGTGAGGACCGAGGTGATGCGGGCGCCGTCGACGGCGAGCCGCACCGGGCCCACCAGCCGACCGCCCAGCAGCGCTCGCTCGGCAAGGATCGTGGTCATCTTCTCTCGTCTCCGTGTCTGTCTCGTCGCCGTGTCTGTCTCGTCGGTCCGGTCCCCCAGCGCCCGCCCCGCGGATGCCGCGGGGCGGGCGCGTCGCGGGTGGACCTAGATGCCCTGCCAGGTGGGCTTGCCTGCGTACGTGGCGCGGTAGTAGCCGGTGAAGGCCAGCTGGCTCGCGGCGTCGTCGTCCACCACGACCGTGGCGTGCGGGTGCATCTGCAGGATCGAGGCGGGCCAGTGCGAGGAGACCGCGCCCTCGACGCACTCGCGGATGGCCTGCGCCTTGCCCCGGCCGAAGCCGAGCATGATCGCGTGGCGGCTCTCCATGATCGTGCCGAGGCCCTGGGTGAGGCAGTGCGTGGGCACCTGCGTGATGTCGCCGCCGAAGAACCGGGCGTTGTCCTGCCTGGTCTTGGGGGTCAACGTCTTGAGGCGCGTGCGGCTCGCCAGGCTGGACATCGGCATGTTGAAGGCGAGGTGGCCGTCGGCGCCGATCCCGAGGATCTGGATGTCGATCCCACCCGCCGCCTTGATCGCCTGGTCGTAGGCGTGGCCCGCGGCCTCGAGGTCCTCGGCGAGCCCGTCCGGGCCGACGACGGCGCCCGGCTCGAAGTCGACGTGCCCGGTGAACTCCCGCTCGATGAAGGCCCGGTACCGCTCGGGGTGGTCCGCAGGAAGCCCGACGTACTCGTCGAGGAGGAAGGCGCGCGCCTCGGCGAAGCTCAGACCCTCCTCGCGGTGCCGGCGGATCAGTTCGGCGTAGACGCCGAGCGGCGTCGAGCCGGTGGCCAGCCCGAGGACAGCGGCGGGCTTGCGGGTCAGGAGCCGGGTATAGGCCTCCGCCACGATCGGAGCGGCGTCTTCCGGCCTGTCGACGATGATCACTTCCATCAGAGGACGTCCTTGATCTCGTTCTTGAGCGCCTCGGCCTGGGTGCCGAAGACCGCCTGGACGTTGTTGCCCACCTCGATGACGCCGGCCGCGCCGAGGGCCTTGAGCCGGGCCTTGTCGACCTTGCTCTTGTCGGCGACCTCCATCCGCAGGCGGGTGATGCAGGCGTCCACGTTCACGAGGTTCTCGCGTCCGCCGAACGCGGCGATCAGCTGCTCGGCCTTGCTCTCGGCGATGAGACCGGCACCCGTCGCGGTGGCGACGGCCACGGCCGCAGCCGTTCCGGCGGGCGTCTCGGCGCCGGCGAGGGCGGCCGAGGCCGCGGGGCCGGCGACAACGAGCACGGGCTCGTCGGTGAGGTTCGCGGCCTGCTCCGCCTCGAACTCCTCCTCCGGCTCACGGCCCGGGGTGCGCATGTTCCACTTCACGATGACCCACCGGAACATCACGTAGTAGACGACGAAGAAGATCACTCCCATGATCAGGAGGAGGGGGATGTTCTTCGCGGCCGGGGCGGTGCCGTAGAGCAGCAGGTCGATGAGGCCGGCCGAGAACGAGAAGCCCAGGTGGATGTCGAGGACGTACGCGATGGCCAGGGACAGGCCCGTGAGCAGCGCGTGCACCACGTAGAGCGGGAACGCGACGAACATGAACGCGAACTCGAGCGGCTCGGTGACGCCGGTGAGGAAGGCGGTCAGACCGGCGGCGGAGAGGATGCCGAGGGCCACCTTCTTCTGCCCGGGCTTGGCCACGTGGATCATCGCGAGCGCGGCGGCCGGGAGCCCGAACATGAGGATCGGGTAGAAGCCCGAGGTCAGGATGCCCGCGGTCGGGTCGCCGGCGGCGAACCGGGTGAGCTCACCGGTGACGACGGCGCCGTCCGGGGTCTGGTAGTCGCCGTAGAGGAACCAGACGTAGGAGTTCAGGATGTGGTGCAGGCCGATCGGGATGAGCATCCGGTTGGAGAAGCCGTAGACGAACGCCCCGAAGGCCCCCGCGCCGCCGATGAACTCGCCCAGGCCGGTGAGGCCGGCGTCGAAGATCGGGTAGAAGTAGCTCATCCCGAAGGCGATCACCAGGGATGCGAGGGAGACCACGATCGGCACGAATCGGCGTCCGCCGAAGAAGCCGAGGTAGGTCGGCAGCTGGATGGTGTGGTACTTGTCGAACAGCCATGCGGTCACGAGTCCGGCCACGATGCCGGCGAACACGCTGTAGTTGATCTGGGCCGGGTTCCCGGCGGCGTCCACGTGGCCGGCGAGGACGATCGGCGACATGGCCTTGAACACCGCGGACATGACCAGGTAGCCGACGACGGCGGAGAGCGCGGTGGAGCCGTCGGCCTTCTTGGCGAACCCGATGGCGACGCCGACGGCGAAGAGGAGCGCCAGGTTGGCGAACAACGCGCCGCCCGCGGCGCTCATCGCGTCGAAGAAGGGACCGATGATCGGGGTGTCGATCCCGCCGAGCAGGTCGTCCTGCCCGAGCCGCAGGAGGATGCCGGCGGCAGGGAGGACGGCGATGGGGAGCATCAGGCTCTTGCCCAGACGCTGCAGTTGCGCGAAGCCGGGAATCCGGAGTCCTGACCGCGGCGCCTTCGCGGCGGCCTGCGTGGTGGTCGTCTCAGTCACGAGGGTCTCTCCTTGAGTGCGAGGTGGTGAGCGCCGCGGTCAGCGGCTGAGGGTGAGGAAGGCCTGCCCGCCGATCACGTCATCGCCGTCGACGACGCCGCCCGCGTACGCGATGCGGTCGGCCTGCTGCTCGAGCAGGATCACGGGCACGATGGTGTTGCGACCGGTTGCCTCGATCGCGGGAACGTCGTAGGTCACGACGACGTCGCCCGCCGCGACCTCGTCGCCCTGCGCGAGGCGGAGGACGAAGCCGGCGCCGTCGAGTTCCACCGTGTCGATCCCGAGGTGGACCAACGCGCCCACGCCGTCCGTCGACAGGACCACGAAGGCGTGCGGGAACACCTTGAGGAGCCGGCCGCTGATCGGAGCGACGACGTCGACGACGGCGCGGGGCGGGTCGATCGCCGCGCCGGGACCCACGATCGCCTGGGAGAAGATCGGGTCCGGCACCTCGTCGAGGCGGACCACGCGGCCGCGGAGCGGAGCGAGGACGCGCGCCGCGCCGTCGTCCTCGGTGGCGCCAAGGCCGCGGGCGATGGGGCTGGGATCGGTGGTGGTGTTCATAACTTCCCCTGACTGGTACGGACCTCGCGGCCCTGGCTTCGCTCTCTGGCGCTGGCATTTCACGTATGGTGGGTCTCACCGGACCTTACTGGTCCGTACTGGTACGAACCAGTGCATCGATGATCAGCCGTAAGAGGGCCCGTGTCAACACCGATCGAGGGTGGCGAGCTATGACGGACGTCACATCAGCGCCGAGGGCGCCCGAGGACGAGCGCTCGGCCCTCATCGAGGGGCCCGTTCCGAAGCACGCCCAGTTGCGGTCCATCCTGCTCGCGCAGATCGAGAGCACCTGGGCTCCCCACTCCGCCATCCCCTCGGAGCGCGACCTCATGGCCGAGTACGGGGTGAGCCGAGCCACGGTCCGGGAGGCGATCCGGCAACTCGTCGAAGACGGCAGGCTCTACAAGGTCCACGGCAAAGGGACCTTTGTGGCGGGCGAGCGGATCGAGGCCGCGCTCCACCTGGCCTCGTTCACCGACGACATGCGCCGTCGGGGACTCGTCGCCGCGACCATCGTGCGGGGCGTGTCCCTGGTGGAGGCACCGTTCGAGGCGCGGGCCGCGCTCGGCCTCGGGGCAGGAGCCCGGGTCTGGGACCTGGAGCGACTCCGCCTCGCCGGCGGCGTTCCGATGGCCCTCGAACGAGGCTTCTACCCCGAGGCGCTCGTGCCGGACCTGGGCGCTCACGACCTGACGCGATCGCTCTACACGACCCTGGCCTCGGCGTACCGGCTCCAGATCGACCACGCCGAGCAGACGGTGTGGGCCGAGCCCGCGGACAAGGCGCTCGGCGAGGTGCTCGGCGTCGCCGTGGGCGCCCCGCTCATGGTGTTCCGGCGGACCTCGACCGCCGGCTCGCGTCCCGTGGAGTACGTCACGTCCTGGTACCGCGGCGATCGGTACCAGATCCACATGTCCCTCGAGGGCTCGTCCTGATCACGGGTGCGCGGACCGCATCGCGGCCCGGCGCCGGAGAGCGCCCCTCCAGGCTGTACGACGGCGCGGCCTGCGTCGATGATGAGGCGTGGTCACAGGGCAGCCAGCGCCACCGGCGCGATCGCGGTGGGCGCCCGCAGCCGTCGCGATCGCCCTCGTGGTGCTCGGGGTCCTCGGGACGACGGCGCGGCTGGACGCCCCCGACGACGGGAGCCTCCTGCGCCTGACCCGGTCCACCTGGCAGGCGTCCGGCGTCGTCGTCGACGTGCCCGCGCCGTCGGGCACGAGCCTGCGAACCGGCGACATGGTGACCGCTATCGCCGGGCATGACCTCGCGGCGGGCCTCGGCGGCGTGCCCCGGCCGGAGATCGGGGCCGTGCTGCCCTACGAGGTGGTGCGCGACGTCGCGACGTCGCTCGCGGTCACGATGGTCCGGGTGGACCCGTACCCGCTGCTGGTGCAGGGGTGGGGGAACCTCGTCTTCGTCGTCGCGCTGGCTGTTCTCGCGCTCGCGCTCTACGTGCGGCGTCCGGAGGAGCCCGCCACCGCGCCTCTCCTCGTCCTGGCCGCGGGCCTGCTCGGCAGCACGTTCGTGGTCGTGGGAGGGCTGCCCGCCGTCGCCCTCGCCACGGGCGGGCCGCAGGTGTGGCTGTTCCATCTCAACGCGGTCGGGGCGTACTCGGTCGCGTGGGGCGCGACGATCACGTTCTCGCTCCTCATCGCGCCGGCCCACCCCTGGCGGCGTGGCCGGCACGCGGTCGCGATCGCATACGCCGCCCCCCTCGCGGTGGTTGTCCTCTGGTCGGGCGCGGCCGGTCTGGTCGCACCGGACGCGCTCGCGTGGATCGGCCTGGTGCACGCCGGGCAGACCGCGGTGGTGGTGGCGACGCTGCTGCTCACCATCGTCTCGGGCGTGGTCTCCTACCGCTCGGCCGCCGACGCGGCGACCCGCGCCCGCCTGCGCTGGCTGGCCGGCGGGGCCGCCGTCGCGGGCGTGCTCGGCATCGCCGGCTGGCTGCTCCCCGATCTGATCACGGGCGGGAGCGCGCTGCCCTGGGGCGCCCTCGGCCTCTCGGCGCTCCCGTTCGTCGCCGGGATCGCGGTGGCGCTGCGGCGTCACCGCCTCTTCGACATCGAACGTCTCGCCAACCGCTCGCTCGTCTACGCCGTCACCATCGCCGTCCTCGCCGCGGCCTACGCCACCGTCGTCGCCCTGGCGGTCGGCGTCCTGCAGCTCTCGACCACGCCCGCGGCCACGCTCGCGGCGGTCGGGGCGGCACTGGCCCTCGCCCCGCTCCGGAACGCGGCGCAGCGCGGGGTGAACCGCCTGATGTACGGCGACCGGCGGGAGCCGGTCGCCGCCCTCGCGCGCCTGGGCGAGCGTTTGCAGACCGTGCTGGTTCCCGACGACGTGCTGCCCGCCGTCGTCGACGCCGTGGCGACCTCCCTGCGGCTGCCGTATGCGGCGATCGAACTGGCCGACGGCGCGGGCGGGTATGCGCCGGGCGCGGTGCACGGCGCCCCGGTGGGTGCCGTGCACGCCGAGGACCTGCGCCACCAGGGGGAGGTGGTCGGCCGCCTCCTCGTCTCCGGTCGCGGCCGGGAGGACCCGCTCGACCCTCTGGACCTCCGTCTCATCGCCTCACTGGCCCAGCAGGCGGGTCCCGCCGTCCAAGCCGTCCGGCTCCAGGCGGACCTCGTGCGGTCCCGCGCACAGGTGGTCGCGTCCCGCGAGGACGAGCGCCGTCGGCTCCGCCGCGACCTGCACGACGGCCTCGGCCCCACGCTCGCCGCGATCGGGCTCAAGGCCGGCCTGGCGGCACGCCAGGTCCCGGCCGACTCGCGCGCGCAGGTTCTGCTGGGCGAGATCGCCGCCGAGGCCAAGGCGTCGGTGGCGGACGTTCGGAGGCTCGTCGAGGCGCTGCGCCCACCCGCCCTCGACGAACTCGGCCTGGTCGGCGCCGTGCGATCCCGCGCGGCGTCCCTCGACGGCGAGATGTCGATCGACGTGACCGGGCCCTCGAGCACGGCGCCGCTCCCGGCGGCGGTGGAGACGGCCGCCTACCGGATCGCCGTCGAGGCCATGACCAACGCCGTGCGGCACAGCGGCGCCACGACGTGCCGGGTAATGATCACCGCGACCGACGGCGCGCTCGACCTCACCGTGCGCGACGACGGGCGCGGGCTCGACCCCTCCTGCGCCCCGGGCGTCGGGCTGCGTTCCATGCGCGAGCGGGTCGAGGAACTGGGGGGTACGTTCACGGTGCTCTCCCCGCCCGGGGGCGGCACGCTGGTGCACGCTCGGCTCCCGACGACCGACCTCGGAGGTGCCGGTGATCCGGCTGATCCTCGCGGATGACCACCCGGTCTTCGCCTCGGGGCTGCGCGCCGTGCTCGAGTCCGAGCCGGACATCGCCGTGCTCGCCGTCGCCGCCACCGGGGCATGCGCCCTCGCCGCGGCCACCGAGCACGTCCCCGACGTCGCCGTGCTGGACGTCGGGATGCCGGACGGCGACGGGCTCTGGGTCACCACGGCGATGCGGGCCGCCGGGCTACCCAGCCGGGTACTGATCCTCACCATGTACGACGACGACGAGAACGTCTTGGCCGCCCTGCGCGCCGGCGCGTACGGGTACGTGGTCAAGGGCGCCGACGGCGAGGAGATCGTCGCGGCGGTGCGCGCCGTCGCGAGCGGCGAGGCAGTGTTCGGGGCGGCGATCGCGGGCCGGCTTCTCACCCACTTCGCCCGCGCAGCGACGGCGGCGCCGTTCCCGCAGCTCACCGACCGCGAGCACGAGGTGCTCGCCCTCCTCGCCCGCGGCCTCGACAACGCCGCGATCGCCCGTCGGCTCGGCGTGAGCGGCAAGACCGTGCGCAACTACGTCTCCACCGTCCTGACCAAGTTGCAGGTCACCGACCGCACCGCGGCGATCCTCCGGGCGCGCGAGGCCGGACTCGGCGGGCCGGAGCAGCAGGGGCCCCAGCGGCACCGCGCGTAACGGCGTCGGGCTCACGACGCCGGGCGCGACGACGGCGCTGGCGGAGCCCGTCCCGACGGCGCCCGCCCCCGCCCGATTTCCCGGCCGTCCCGGGACAACGTCCCGTGACGGCGGGACGCCCCGCGCCGGACGCTTCCCACGGTGGGCCCGGTCCGTGGGTCGTCCCCGACGAGGGGAGGCGCCGGCGCCCACCGGCTCGAGGAGGGGGAATCATGAGGACGGTCTACAAGGTCCTGGCCTACCTGGTGGCCGCCGAGGTGGCGGTCCAGGCGATGGCGATGGTCTTCGCGGTGGCCGGGCTGGGCAAGTGGGTCGACGGGGGCGGCGTGCTCGACAAGGCGGTCTTCGAGAGCGAGCAGTCCGCGTTCCCGGAGGTGGTCGGGTTCATCGTGCACGGCATCAACGGGAGCATGGTGATCCCGGTGATCGCCCTGGCCCTGCTCGTGGTCTCGTTCTTCGCGAAGATCCCGGGTGGCGTGAAGTGGGCAGGGATCGTGCTGCTGCTCGTCGCGGTGCAGATCACCCTCGGCTTCGCGGGCCACGACATGCCGGCGCTCGGCGCGCTGCACGGCCTGAACGCCCTCGCCCTGTTCGGCACGGCGTTCTACACCGCACGCCGGACCCGTCGGGTGGTCGGCACGTCCGCTGACCGGGCCTCCGCACCGGTCGAGATCCCGGTCTGACGGATCCGAGCATGCCGCCGTCCCGCGGGCTGCGGATCGGCGCGGCGTCCGTGGCCAGTGCGCTCATCGTGGGGTCGCTCGCCTGGCTGTGGGGGTCCAGCCTCCTGCCGGAGACCTACTCGGCGATGGAGATGGGCCACGTGGACCATGGCCAGGACGGCGTGCTCGCGACGGCGGGGGCGACGTCGTCGGGGCATGCAGGGCACGCCCTCGACGGCGCCGGAGCCGCTGGAAGCCGCAGCGTCGAGACCCTGAGGGCCGACGTCAATCGTCCCGCCGACGTGACCGTCGCCCTCACGGCCCGGGAGGAGACGTTCCGCCTAGCCTCCGGACGGGAGGTGGCCGGGTACACCCTCAACGGGACGTCGCCGGGCCCGGTGATCCGCGCGACGGTCGGCCAACTGGTCGAGGTGCGCCTGGTGAACGAGTCCGTGGCGGACGGGATCACGCTCCACTGGCACGGCGTCGACGTCCCGAACGCGGAGGACGGCGTAGCGGGCGTCACCCAGGACGCTGTGCCGCCCGGCGCGGAGCACGTCTACCGCTTCGTCGTCGATCAGGCCGGCACCTTCTGGTACCACTCGCACCAGATGTCGCACGAGCAGGTGGCGCGCGGCCTGCTCGGCGCCCTCGTGGTGCTGCCGGCAGCGGCCGACGACGCGGTCGACGTCGTCGCCCTCGCGCACCTCTACGACGGCATGCGCACCATCAACGGGCGGGAGGCAGACACCCAGGTGGAGGTCTCGCCGGGCAGCCGCGCGCGGGTCCGCGTGATCAACACCGACAACGGGCCGACGCCGGTGTGGGTGGCCGGCGCGCCGGCGCGACTCGTCGCGGTCGACGGCACGGACGTGACCGGGGGGACGCCGATCGGGGACGCCGCCGTGCTTGTTACGGCCGGCGGTCGCGCCGACCTCGAGGTCACGGCGCCGGACGACGGCTCGCCCGTGCGGGTCCAGGTGGGGGCGGCGTCCGTGGTGCTGGGCTCCGCATCTTTCGACGCCCCGTCGCTGCCCCGGCCGACGTCGACCGTGGACCTGCTCACCTACGGGACGCCGGCCCCGATCGGGTTCGACGTCGAGCACCCCGATCGGACGTTCCGCTACGACATCGGCCGGCGGCCGGGGTTCGTCGACGGGCGCCCGGGGTTCTACTGGACGATCAACGGCCACCTGTGGCCCGACGTCCCGATGTTCGAGGTCGCGGAGGGGGACGTCGTCCGCATGACCATCGCCAACCGCAGCGGCGACGTCCACCCCATGCACCTGCACGGCCATCACGCCGTCGTCCTCAGCCGCGACGGCGTGGCCGCGACGGGGAGCCCGTGGTGGGTGGACTCCCTCAACGTGGCCGACGGCGAGACCTACGAGATCGCCTTCCTCGCCGACAACCCGGGCATCTGGATGGACCACTGCCACAACCTGCCCCACGCCCGCGAGGGCCTGGTCGCCCACCTCGCGTACGAGGGGGTCACGACGCCCTTCGCCGTCGGAGCCGCCACCGGGAACACGCCGGAGTAGCGCAGGTTCCCCGCCCGGTTCGTGTGCCGAGTCATCGACCCGGCGCTCCAGGCCGGGACCGCGCGACGATAGGCCCATGGATCCTCACGGTCGTGCCCGCCGCTGGGCCGTCAGCCTCGCCGGCGCGACGACGGCGCTGGCCGTCACCCTCGCAGTCGCGAGACGCTTCGCGCCGCCACTGCCGGCCGTACGAAGCGGCACGTTCCCGAACGGCATGGCGTACGCGGCCGCCGGAGACGGGCCGCGCACCCTCGTCTATATCCCCGGCGGGCCTGGGAGCGAGGTGCCGTCGCCAACCGCGATCCGGCTGATGGCCGGCTCGATCAGGCCGTACCTCGGGCGCGGCTTCACCGTGTGGATGGTGACCCGGCGGCGCGGCATGCCCGCCGAATACACCATCGAGGACATGGCCGACGACTACGCCGCAGTCGTCGCAGACCACCTCGGCGGGAGGGTCGACGTGGTCCTCGGCGAGTCGTACGGCGGCCAGATCGCGTTCTTCCTCGCCGCCAACCATCCGGACCGGATGTCCGCCCTCGCCGTCGTCGGCGCCGCCGCGGTCTCCACCGACTGGGGCGACGCCGTCGACCGCCGGCTCGCGGAAGCGCTGCGGACGGAGCGGCCGGGCGACGCCGGGGCTGCCTTCCTCGAGTACGTGATCCCGGGCGACGGCTCGCGGGGGCTGCGTCGGGCGCTCGGGCCGGTTGTCGGCCGCCTGCTCGCGCGGCGCGACATCCCGGTGCAGGACGTCGTCATCGAGGCAGGGCCCGGGTCGGACGCGCGGGCAGTCCTCCCCCGCATCACCGCGCCCACCCTGCTCATCTGCGGAGACGAGGACCTCTTCTTCGCCAAGGACGTTGTCGAAGAGACTGCCCGGCTCATCCCGGACTGCACCCTGATCTGGTACCGGCGCCTCGGCCACATGCGGACGGCGGCGAGCGCACGCGTGCCACGAGACGTCCTCGCGTTCGTCGACCACCTCGAGCACGGCGGCTGAACCGGACCGCCGGACGAACCACCGCGACCGCTGCCGTCGGGGCCGCTGCCCGGCCTCACCACGCGACGTCGGCCCCCTCCTTCGCCGCCGCGACCTCGAGCCCGTTGAGGATGAGGTCCAGCCCGAACTCGAAGGAGGTGCCGAAGGCGTAGCCCGGTCGAAGCACGTGGCCGGCCGTGAACGCAGCGAGGTGCGGGTAGTGCTCGCCGAGCGACGGCCCGAGGATCTGCTCGGCCAGGCCCGCGATCTCCTCCCCGCCGCCGTGCGGGAGGCTCGCCTCCTGCAGCGTGAAGCCGTACACGTAGGAGTCCAGGATCGCGTAGGCGTGAGCCGTGAGCGGCAGCGAGAGCCCGCCGCGACGCAGGCACGCGAGCACGGCGTCGTGATGGCGCAGGAGGGCCGGGCCGGGCGAGACCCGCGACTCCATCAGCGGCGGCGCCCACGGATGCCGGTTCAGCGCGTGCCGTGCCGAGACGCACCGCCGACGCATGGCGTCCGCCCACGGGAGGCTCTCCGGCGGCAGGTCGATCTCGCCGAACACCAGGTCGACGATGCCGTCGAGGATCTGCTCCTTGCCCGGGACGTGGTGGTAGATCGTCATCGGCTTGACGTCGAGGGCGGCGGCGAGCCGCCGGATGGTGAAGTCCTCGACGCCGATCCGGTCCGCGAGGTCCAGCGCACCCTGCAGCACGCGGTCCCTGCTCAGCGGGGCGCGAGGTGGGCCGTCCGTCATGGTGCTCCGTTCGCCGTCGAGTCGAGGGTTGACCCATCGTACTAAGTACGGCTAGGGTTCCCACCATCGTCGTACTTAGTACGGGAACGGAAGAAGTGAGGGAACGCCATGACCGAAGCAGCGGAGAGCGTCCGGCGCGATGCGCCGGCCGCGATCGACCGACCGGCCGAGTCGACGGAGGAGATTCCGGCCCAGATGACCGCGATCGTGCAGGACGCGTACGGGTGCGACCGGCTCGCCGTCGCCGAGGTCGCGGTCCCCCGGCCCGGGCCCGACGAGGTGCTCCTCGAGGTGCACGCCGCGGGCGTGGACCGCGGGGTGTGGCACCTCGCCGTCGGGCTGCCGCTGCTCGTGCGCGTCGCCGGGTTCGGCCTTCGCCGGCCGAAGACCCCCACCCCCGGGCTCGACGTAGCGGGCCGGGTGGTGGCCGTCGGCGCGGGCGTCACCCGTTTCCGGGTGGGCGACGACGTGTTCGGCATCGGCCGCGGCACCTACGCCGAGTACGCCGTCGCGAAGGCCGCCAAGCTGGCACCCAAGCCGGCGCGGGCGTCGTTCGAGGAGGCGGGCGTCGCCGCGATCTCCGGCATCACCGCCCTGCAGGCGCTCACGGTCATCGGTCGCGTCCAGGCCGGCCAGCGAGTGCTGGTGACGGGCGCGTCGGGTGGCGTGGGGAGCTACGCGGTCCAGATCGCCCATGCCCTCGGGGCCACCGTCACAGCCGTCGCGAGCGGCCGCAAGGCCGCCTTCGTCCGGTCGCTCGGCGCCGATCAGGTGATCGACTACGAGACCACCGACTACCTCGACGGCCCCGATCGCTACGACCTCATCATCGACATCGGCGGCCGTAGCCCCGTGAGGCGGCTGCGCCGCGCCCTCACCCGGACCGGGACGCTCGTGATCGTCGGGGGCGAGGGGGGAGGCCGCGTGACCGGCGGCTTCGGGCGGCAGTTCCGCGCCTCGGCGCTCTCGCCGTTCGTCCCACAGCGGCTCACCACGTTCGTCAGTCCCGAACTCACCGTCGACATCGAGCGGCTCGGAGCGATGATCGACGACGGCGCCGTGACGCCCGCCGTCGGGCGCCGTTACTCGCTCGCGCAGGCCGGCGAGGCGCTCACCGACCTCGCGTCGGGCCGCGCCGAGGGGAAGTCCGTCGTCGTCGTCCGCTCTGCCTGACGCCGGCGCCGGGTCAGCGAGGGCCGTAGGTCACCCGGTACGCACCGGGAAGGGCGTCGAAGACCGCGTACTCGACGCCCTTGATGACGTCCTGGGTGTACGACACGGGAACCCCAGCGTGCGCGATGTCGACCAGGGAACCCGCCGCGGACGAGGTCGGAACGAGCGCCTGGAGCCCCGTGGCTCCCTGACCCTGTCGGACGTCGAACGAGAGGACGCCCTCGGCCCACCCGACGCCGTCGAACGACGAGCCGTTCCTCCCGTCGAGCCACGTCACCATCTGCTCGGCAGAGATCACCGGGACACCGCGCGCCTGGGCGGCCTCGACGATGGCCTCCGCGCCGAGATGTTCGACCGAGTCCCCGTGCATGTTGGCCGTGAACGCCCCGTAGTAGCCCTGGGGGCCCACGGCGTTGTCGAGGAGCGTGACCACCTGGAGCGGGTTGAAGGCCCCGTAGCCCTGGAGGGAGGACTCGTCGGTCATCTGGGTGGTCGCCTGGTAGACGTCGATCACCGTTCCGTCGAGATCCGCGAACCGCATGATCATGCCCGATCCGGTGAACAGACCGGGTCGCTCGGCGACCCACGCGGGCGGGTAGTAATAGTAGTTAGCGTCCAACCGGATGCCGTGACTGGCCTCGACCTTCGCCTGCGAGGCCCAATCGCTCCAGGTCACGCAGTGGGTTCGCATGCTCGACTGTCGGGGCAGGCTCGGGTACTCGGCGGCCCATGCGGCCAGTTGCGTCTCGTAGAACCCCTCGAGCGCGTCCGGCGTCCACCCGACGCATCCGGTGTCGACATGAAGTCCGAGTTCGAACCCCTCGGCCTCGTACTGTGCCGCCATCGCGTCGGTGACGGTCGCGTTGCCGAACATGAAGGCGGTCGCCCGGACGCACTCCCAGGCCTCCACCGAGCATCCGGGCGGGCTCAGTTCCAGGTATCGGTCGAACCGCCCCGCCGTGTTCCCGCTGCCGTGGTCGTCACCGGTCATGATCACAACGGCCCGCTCGCCACGGGGGAAGTACCAGAAGCGCGGCAGCGGCTTGACGTCGCGGTTCACGTACTCGATGAGGTTCGCGAGAAGCCGCATCTGCTCGTCTGCCTGCGGGACGGCAATGCGGTCGAAGTCGACGAAGTCCGGCTGAGGATCCCAGGGGGCGCCCCCGGCGAACATGTCCTGGGCCATCACCCGAGAGCCACCCGGATCGCGTTGATGGCGGTCCTGCCCGGCCCATCGGGGGTTGCCCTGGCGGGTCTCCACGACCGAACGAGCGAGGTCGTAGGCAAAGGCGACTGCCTCACCGCCCGAGGTCCCCACCGAGTTGAGCGAAACGGCGGGGTGTCCCGTCGCGCTCTCCGCGTCCGAGTACAGCTCGGCGACCACTGTCGCGCCCTTCGGGGCGTACAGGTCGGCCGGCCCGTGGAACTGGATCGGCTCGTGGACGAGTCCCGCGCCCACCGGGACGGTTGGATCGATCGCCAGGTACGAATAGAGGCGTCCGGCGTCCGGAAGGACTCCACCGACCACCTCCAGCCCGAGGAGGTCAGCGAGCGACGGCGTCGGCCGCATGGCCACGAGGTTGCCTCCCGCGGTCACCCAGTCGGTGAGCACCCCGACCTCCTGCTCCGTGAGGTCGCGCGAGCACTCCGCCAGGATCGCCACATCCGCTCCGCGGAGCGTCTCCGGCGTGAGCTGCGCGATGTCGAGGCTCGCGAACTCGTTCAGCCCCTCCGTGCGAAGGATCTCCGCGTAGTACTCGGCGAAGCGGTTCCCCGCGTCGCCGAGGACCAGGATCGGCGGTGCCGACCCGGCTCGGAGCGCGAGTGCCGACGCACGGTGCAGGAAGGCAGCCATCGCCTCACGCCGGATCTCGTCCTCGGGTGCGAATCGGTAGGTGCCGTCCCCGAGCGGGGCGCCCGTCGAGATGCCCGACTCGTGCATCCAGGAGATCTCGAGGTAGGACGGATGATCGACCGGGATGTCGACGAACGGGGAGACGGCCGGAGGGACGAACCCAGGTTCGGCGAGTGCGCGGTAGAGCCACCACGCCATGACCTCGCGCGTGACCATCTCGGTGGGGCGGAAGAGGGCCTCACCACCGGCGTCCTTTCCCGGAGCGATTCCCTCGGATTCCAGCCAGGTGATCTCCGGATAAAATGCGGCACCGGGCTCGAGATCAGAAAACGGCGAGACCGTCGGCGGTTCGAACACGGGCTCGCCGAGGAAGCGGTAGATGAACGCCGCCATCGCCTCGCGCGTGATCGAATCCGCCGGCCCGAAGATCACCGAACCGTCGGAGCCCACCGCCCCGCGTGTGATCTCCTGATCCGCGAGCCACGTGATGTCGTCGTAGAAGGCGTCACCAGGGACGACGTCGGAGAACGCCGGCGCCGCCACCGCCCCCGGAGGTAGGAAGATCCACGCCGGCAGCGCGAGAAGGCATGCCAGAACCACGACCGCGTGAGGACGGAGCGGCCGATTCGGAGTCATGAGACGCTCCCAGCGCCGGGCGAGACGGGGAATGGCAACGCGCCGGGACGGATCCCGACCGAGCGCATTCTCTCGCGCGCAACCAAATCCGACGCGTGTCCGACCACGGCATTTCGTCGGCGCCTCGGACGGCGTCAATGGGCTCCTCCGCCCGGGTGGCCGTGCGCGTCACCGCGCGGGTGATCAACTCGGCTCGAGCGGGTTGCTCGCCCCTCCTACTGGCTCGGGACGCCCACTGCGTCGATCGCGCCCTCGAACACCGGCACCAGGGCTTCACTCTCCGGTACGGAGATGTGGAAGGAATCCCGGTACAGGACCATGTCGTCGTTGCGGGTGGAGCAGGTCTCGGGACCGCAGATCTCGTCCCACACGTCGAGGACGCCGGCGCCCGTCCGGTCGGCCGCCTCCTGGAGACCCTCGCGCGGTGGACCCTGGAGGTCAGCGGCGAACGATCGAGGCATCGTCTCGCCACACGTGCCGGAGTGGATCGCCCCGCTGGAGCACAGGCCCGGCTCGTAGGCGTAGGGCGGGACCCAGTGCGGGACCGTCTGGACCAGGAGAACCACGTGGCCGGCGGCCTGCAGGGTCGAGACGACGTCGGTCAGCCCGTCGGCGCGCGACTGGACCTTCTCCTCGAGGTCTGTGCTCAACGAGTCCGGTTCGAGGCCGAGCGCGACGTCGGGGTCCAGGTACACCTCGTCGGAGTTCGAGATGATCACCAAGCCTGGTCTCTGTTCCTGAAGCCAGGCGTAGGTCGCCTCGAAGTAGTCCCGACACGGCTCGAGGAAGGGGTCCGGACCGCTCACGCGAGTCACGTAGGCGTCGAGGAAGGGACACGTGTCGATGGTCGCGATCGTCACGGGGCGATCGAGACCATACGCCGAGCCGATGACGGCTTCGCTGAAGTGATCGGCGTTCGAGTCCCCGACCAGGTAGATCGGCACCCCGGCAGAGAACTCGTTCCAGGTGCAGTCGCTCACCGACCGCTCGGAGATCGGGACGGGCGTGTGGCATCCGGCGTCGTTGCTCTGGTGGAAGGACGCGGCGGCCTCGTAGAGGTCTTCCTGCCGAACCGGCTGCGCGACCCCGCCTCCGTCGTCCGGCGGCTCCGGCGTCGGCCTGTCGTTCGACCACAGCAGGAAGCCGGCGAGCAGCAAGGGCGGCGCGAGGGTCGAGACGACGAGCGCGGCGAACCGTGCCGGCGAGAGAGCGCGGATCGCCCGGATCGGCTGCTCGAGCGCGTAGTAGGAGGCGATGGCCGGGAGGAAGGAGAGCACTGCGGCCGCCAGCGGCGCCCACGGCACGTCCGGCCACAGGATCTGGGCGAAGACGATGAACGGCCAGTGCCACAAGTAGATCGAGTAGGACCAGTCCCCGATCCGGACCATCGGCGGTGAGCCGAGCGCACGGGTCACCCCACCGCCCCGACGGGCTCCTGCCACGATCACGAGGGCGGTTCCGATCACCGGGATCAGGGTCCAGTGCCCGGGGAACGGAGTGGCCTCGCTGATCAGGAACATGGAGGCCGCGATGAGGGCCGCCCCGGCGAGCCCGAGCACCCGAGCCGCAGCACGTGGCAGGTTCGCCAGCAGCGGCAGCGCGAGGCACACCAGTGCGCCGACCGAGAACTCCCAGGCCCGCGTGAGGGAGCTGTAGAAGCCGGCGACCTCGGAGTCACCGAATCGACCCGACGAGCCCGCGACGGCGAGCGCATAGGACGCCGCGGCGACCGTGCCGACCAGGAGGTAGATCGACATTCGCGAGCGGCGTCGTCGGGCGATCGCCCAACCGAGCGCGAGGATCGCGGGGAAGGCGAGATAGAACTGCTCCTCGACGGACAGCGACCACGTATGAAGGAGCGGGTTGATCGCAGCGGGTGCGTCGAAGTACCCACCCGTGGTCGACGCGATGACGTAGTTCGCCGAGAGCAGCATCGCACCCAGGCCGGTCTTCGCCGCCGTCTGCTGCGGCCCCAGGGGCGAGAGCAGAAAGGCCGAGGCAGCGAGAGTGACCGTGACCACGAGCGCGAGCGCGGGTATCAGCCGCTTGAAGCGCCGCGTGTAGAACCGGACGAAGTCGATTCGACCGGTCGCCGCCCACTGGCGCTGGAGCATCCCGGTGATCACGAAGCCCGAGATCACGAAGAAGATGTCGACGCCGACGAACCCGCCGGGGAGGGGGAGTCCGGCGTGGAAGGCGACGACCACGAGGACCGCGACGGCACGCAGGCCCTGGACGTCGAGCCGAAGGTCGGTTCCCCGCCCGGCATCCCGACGGCGCTCGTGTCGCGCCGATCGAGAGGGGATCTGTGCAGCGGTCGTGGGCGGCACCGACAAGGCGACCCACCTCCACTTCCGCGCCGGCCGTCTGACTCCGAGGACCCGGACGGCGCCCCACACCTCGCGTGTCGGCACTCGACCGTCCCGCACCACGGTACCGGGCCCCGTGGTGGGGCTCCGAACCAGGACGCCACGCTCCGTGACCCCTCAAGGCGCCGGAGTGAGGGACGTCCGCGACGTCGCAGGTCAGCCGCGTCGGCGGTCCGACAGTCCGGCGCCGCATGTCCGGGCCGTGGCGGATGTCACACGAGGTGCAGGCCGGGCACCCACGAGCGACTGCCGCCCTCAGCCGAGTACCGCGCGGACAACCGCGGCCCCGGCCCAGGCGGCCGCCATGCCGACGGCGAGGCTGCCGAGGGCGTTGAGCGTGGCGTACCGACCGGCGCCGTCCTCGATGAGCCGGACGGTCTCGAAGGAGAACGTGCTGTACGTGGTGAGCGCCCCGCAGAAGCCCAGCCCCACCGCCAGGTTGACGGCGTGAGAGAAGGCGCCCGCGCTCACTCCCCCGTAGACGGCGCCCAGGATGAACGAGCCCACCACGTTCACGGTGAACGTGCCCCACGGGAACACGGTGTCGTGCCGTCCCTGGACCCAGCGGTCGGTGAGGAATCGCGCGGGGGCACCGAGTGCGGCGCCCATCGCCACCAGGAGCGTGTCGGTCACGACTGTCTTCCGACGTAGCGCACCACGTCCACCTCGTCGAGGGTCACGAGGCCCTCGGTGACGAGGGCGTCGAGTTCCGGCAGGAACGCCCGGATCCGCTCGGCGGCGTCGACGATCACGACGGCGATCGGCAGGTCCTCGCTCAGGCTGAGGATGCGCGAGGTGTGGATGGTGCTCGAGGCGCCGTAGCCCTCGAGCCCCCGGAACACCGACGCCCCGGCCAGCCCCGCGCGATGGGCACGGTGCACGATCTCGCTGTACAAGGGGCGGTGATGGGCCTGGTCGTTCTCGCCGATGTAGACCGTCAACCGCAGAGCAGACCCCTCGAGCTTCATGCGTCCCGTTCCTTTCCGAGGCGGCGGGTGGCGAGCGTCCGGGTGGCCCAGACCCCCACCTGCGCGGCGATCAACGCGGCCGCGAGCGTGCCGAACAGGTACGCCATCGCGAGGTCCACCTCACGGGCGGCCAGGAGGCGGTCGGTCTCCACCGCGTAGGTGGAGAAGGTGGTGAACCCGCCGAGGATCCCGGTGCCGAGGAAGGGGCGGGCGAGCCGGTGCGGCCGCCCGGCGACCTCGGTGAGGAGCACCAGGAGCACACCGATCGCCAGGCACCCCGTCACGTTGATCACGAAGGTGGACCACGGGAACGTCCCCTCGGCGTGCGGCCACCACGTCCCGATCGCGAATCGCCCGAGCGCCCCCAGGGCGCCACCCAGCGCGACGGCGCCGACGACGTCGGGCGGCCCCCACTGCATCCGCGGCCGGGCGCGCCGCACCGCGAAGGGATCCCGCGCGGCCGCCGATCCGTTCCGCCCCCGCACGCCTCACCTCCGCGGTCAGGACTCGCGTCATCGCCTCGCCGGGGAGCCGTCCCGCTCGCCCGCGCCGTCGGGGGCGACCCTACTCGCGCAGGCGTACGCTCGCCGCGATGAGCAGCGACCCGGAGTCCGCCTCCGCACCGACCTTCCGCCAGGCCGAGCGCCTCGCCGTGACCTGGCTGCGCGACGCCGGCTACACCGACGCCGGCCCGGTCGGCGAGGACGCGCCGGCCGGCGTCGACGTCACCGCCACCTGGGCCCTCGCGCAGGTGCGCCACGGCGAGACGACGGTGCGCCGCTCCGAGTTGCAGAAGCTCGTGGAGGCCCGCGGGGACCGGTCCGACGTCGCCCTCTACTCCTTCGCGTCGAAGTCGTTCGACCTGCCTGCCGTGACGTACGCCGACACCAAGGGGATCGCCCTGTTCTCCTACACGGTCTCCGGGGCCATGCTCCCCCGGAACACCGTGGCCTCGCGGCTGGTCGGCAAACCCATCGCCAGCCGCAAGGCGACCACCGACGGCGGCGTGCCCTCGCCTCCGGCGATCCTGCGGTGGGCTCCGCTGCTCGTCGCCGGCTACCTGGCCGTCCTCGCCGGGATCCTCGCCATCAACCTCGCCCAGGGCGCGGCCGGGGCGAGCCTGGTGTACCTCGTGCTCGCCGCCGTCGGCGCCGTCGGCTTCTTCGCCCTGTGGTTCTTCGGCACGCGGCGCACGCCCCGGCCTCCCGAGAAGGCCCCGCCACGGACCTAAGGTGTAGGACGTGACAAGCCTCAACGGGGCGCAGGACCGGATCGTGTGGATCGACTGCGAGATGACCGGTCTCTCGCTCGCCACGGACGCCCTCATCGAGATCGCCGTCGTGGTCACGGACTCCGAGCTGCGGATCCTCGACCCCGGGCTGGACCTGATCATCGCCCCGCCTGCGGGGGCGCTCGAGCAGATGGTGGACGTGGTGCGGGACATGCACACCGTCTCCGGCCTCCTCGACGCCCTCCCCACCGGCCTGACGCTCGACGACGCCGCCGCGCAGGTGCTCGAGTACGTCACGCGGTGGGTGCCCGAGCCGCGGAAGGCCCCGCTGGCCGGCAACTCCATCGCCACGGACCGGGCGTTCATCGACCGCGACATGCCCGCGGTCTCCGCCCACCTCCACTACCGGATGATCGACGTCTCCTCCATCAAGGAACTCGCCCGGCGCTGGTACCCGCGGGTGTACTTCAACTCCCCCGCCAAGGCGGGCGGCCACCGCGCCCTCGCCGACATCCTCGAGAGCATCGCCGAGCTCCGCTACTACCGCGCCGCGCTGTTCCCGCCCGAGCCGGGGCCGGACACCCCCACCGCGCGGCGCGTGGCCGCCCAGGTGCTCGCCGCGGGCCCGGTCTACGCCCCGGCAACCGTGGTCCCCGCTCCGCCCGAGGCCGCCGAGCCCGCCTGACCGTCGCGAGCTGATCGCAAGGACCCGATCCCCGCGACCCATCCCCGCGACCCGGCCGCAGCCGGTTTCGGGACACCTGGCCAAGCCCGCTACACTCTCCTCGGTTCGCGCCCCAACGGCGCGCGGACGCATGGTGGGTGTAGCTCAGTTGGTAGAGCACCTGGTTGTGGTCCAGGTGGTCGCGGGTTCAAGTCCCGTCATCCACCCCGAGAAGGCGAAGGGCCCCACCGCATCGCGGTGGGGCCCTTCGTCGCGTTCCGGGTGTGCCCCGAGGGCAGAGGCGTCAGAGCCGCCGGGCGATCGCGTCCGCGAAGGTCTCGAGCGCTCCCGGGTAGTGCGAGAAGTGCAGGGAGGGGTCGGTGAGGCCCACCTCCATCACGGTGGGCTTGCCCTCCTCGTCGCTGACGAGGTCGACGCGGGAGTAGAGGAGGCTTTCGTCCCGGCCGAGGCGCTCGCGCATGATCTGGTGAATGGCGTCCCGCACGGACTCGGCGACGGCGAGCTCGGCGTCGCTCGCCACGACGGTGTCGATGCGCTCGATGTGCGTCTCCTCGGGGCCCTGCGACGGCCCGTGGAGCATGGCGGCCTTGTGGACGGCATAGATGAACTGGCCGTCGACGAACACCAGGGAACGCTCGCCGAGCGTGTCCACCGACGGCTGGTAGCGCTGCACCATGACCGAGCGGCCCTCGGAGAGCAGGCGCATCGCGTGGAGGATGGCCAGGCGGCGGGAATCGGGGTCGTTCGCGGTGTAGCGACCGGTGTCGTGGGCGCCACCGCTCACGGCCGGCTTGATGACGAACTCGGCGCTGGCCGGGAACCGCGTGTGAAGGCGCTGCTTGGTCAGCTTCATGAGCGGCTCGAGCCACTGCGTCTTCAGGACGGGGACCTCGCGACCGCGCAGGTCCTCGAGGTAGTGCTTGTCCGTGTTCCAGTCCACCACGTCGGCCGGGTTGAGGACGCGGGGCACGGAGCGTACCCAGCGGATGAACTCGCCGCGGCGGCGCGCGTAGTCGCGGGTGGAGCGGAGCACCACCAATCCGGCCTCGGACCAGTCGACGGTGGGGTCGTCCCACACGACGACTCTCGTGTCTATCCCTCGCTCGGTGAGCGCCTCGACGAGCGGGGCGTCCTCCTCGTCGAGGTTCGGGATGGCGCGGCAGGTGGCGAGGGAGACGCGTGGCTTCGTGGACACGCGGCAACGGTACCCAGTCCGCCGGGGGCGCGGGCGGGCTCCGGACGATCGAGTGCCCAGCCGTCCGCGGGTCGAGCCGTCCTGCGGGTCGAGCCCTCCGGCGGGCCTAGCCGTCCTGCGGGTCGAGGTAGGCGCGTCGCAACGCGCGGTGGATCACGGCTGGGGTGAGGGTCCCGACCGGGCGCGCGTCGCCGTCGAGCACGGGAACGCTCCCCGAAGGGCTCTCCGCGAGCACGGCGAACGCCTCCCCGAGGTCGGCGCCGAGGCGGACGACGACGGCGCTCGCGGAGGAGGCGTCGCCGTCGTCCCCGCCCGGGACGCCCTGGGTGACGGGGGGCGGGGGCGACAGCTCGAGGTCTGCCGCCTCCAAGCGCGTGAGGGCCAGCAGTCGCACCGCACTGCCCTGACCGATGAACGACCGGACGAACTCCGTGGCGGGCCTGGTGAGGACCGTCACCGGATCGGCGACCTGCTCCAGGTGCCCGCCCTGGCTGAAGACCGCCACCCGGTCGCCGAGCAGCACGGCCTCGTCGATGTCGTGCGTGACGAGCAGCACCGTGGGCCGCAGCTGCCCGTGCAGGCGCCGGAACTCCTCCTGGAGCCGGCGCCGGCCCACGGGGTCGACGGCGCCGAACGGCTCGTCCATGAGCAGCACCCGCGGCTCACCGGCCAGTGCGCGGGCCACCCCGACGCGCTGGCGCTCGCCGCCGGACAACTCGTGCGGGTAGCGCCGGGCGTACGTGGCCGGCGGAAGGCCCACGAGGTCGAGCAGATCCGTCACGCGGGCGCGCGTGCGCTCGGAGTCCCAGCCGAGCAGGTCCGGGACGGTCGCGACGTTCTGGGCGACGGTCCGGTGCGGGAACAGCCCCACGTGCTGGATCACGTAGCCGATGCCGCGGCGCAGGAGCACGGGGTCCACGCCGGCGATGTCCACGCCGTCGAGCAGGATGCGCCCCGAGGTGGGCTCGACCAGCCGGTTGACCATGCGCATGGTGGTCGACTTCCCGCAGCCCGAAGGCCCCACGAGCACGAGGAGCTCGTGCTCGTGGACGTCGAGGTCGAGGTCGGCGACGGCGCGGGTGCCATCCGGGTAGGTCTTGCCGGCACGCTCGAAACGGATGAGCGCGTCGGTGCGAGCGGGCGCGGCGGCGGACTCGGCCGTCGACCGGCCTCGCGGGGACGTCACGTGCCGAACCTACCCGTCGCCTCGATGTCGGACCACGCGGGTAGCCTCGCGCCATGACCTCAGCCGAGCGTCCACCCAACCCCTGGGTCTCGCTCGACTACGTGCAGAACAACTGGGGCGACATCAGTGCGGCGCTCGTCCAGCACGCGAGCCTCACGGTCCAGGCCGTCGCCATCGGGCTCCTCCTCGCCGTCCCGCTGGCGATCCTCGCGCGGTACCGGCGGGGCCTCGAGGGTCCGGTGATCGGGGTGACGGCCGTGCTCTACACGATTCCCTCGCTCGCGCTCTTCGGCCTGCTCGCGCCGATCACCGGCATCGGGCGCACCACCGTGCTCATCGCCCTGGTCGCGTACGCACTGCTCATCCTCGTCCGGAACATCGTGGTCGGGCTCCGCTCCGTCCCGCCGGAGGTGCGCGACGCCGCCCGCGGCCAGGGCTACGGGACCCTCCGGCAGCTCCTGCGGGTGGAGTTCCCGATCGCCCTGCCGGCGATCATCGCGGGCGTGCGTCTGGCCACCGTGACCACCGTGGCGCTCGTGACGGTCGGCGTCGTGGTCGGCTACGGGGGGCTCGGGCAGCTCATGTTCCGCGGGTTGTACTCCGACTACCGAGCGGAGGTCTTCACCGCCACGGTTCTGTGCCTCGCGCTGGCGTTCGTCGCGGACCTGCTGATCTGGCTCGTCGGGCGGCTCCTGACGCCGTGGTCACGAGGGAGGTTGGCCTCGTGAGCGGGGCGGGAGGGCCGCTCGCCGCGGCCGTGGGAAACGGGCCGACCTCGGTGGTTCAGGAAGCGGTCGTCTGGCTGAACGACCCCGCGAACTGGACCGGCCCCAACGGGATTCTCTCGCTCGCGTCCGAGCACCTCGCGATGTCGGCGATCGCCGTACTCGCCGCCGCGGTGATCGCGCTCCCGCTCGGGATCTGGCTCGGGTACGCCGGACGCGGGGCCACGCTCACCGTCGTGGTCGCGAACACCACCCGCGCCCTGCCCACCCTGGCCCTCCTCACCCTCTTCGCGGCGTCGGCCATCGGGTTCGGCAACCGGGCCACCGTGCTTGCGGTCACGATCTTCGCGATCCCCCCGATCCTCACGAACGCGCACGAGGGCATCCGCGGCGTGGACCCGGACGCCAAGGACGCGGCGGCGGGCATGGGGATGTCGCGCTCGCGGGTGCTGCGCGCCGTGGCGATCCCGCTGGCGATCCCCCTGGTCGCAGCCGGGATCCGGACCTCGGCGGTGCAGGTGGTGGCCACGATCCCGCTCGCCGCGCTCGTGGGCGGAGGCGGGCTCGGCGTGATCATCGTGACCGGCATCGCCACCCAGCGCTATGGCAAGGCACTCGCCGGGGCGGTCCTCGTGGCGACCATCTGCCTGGTGGTCGAGGGCCTGCTCGCCCTCGCGCAACGGCTGGCGACACCGGCACCGCTGCGATACCTGGCCCGTGCCGAGGCCGCGACGTGAGACCGACCCTTGCCCCGGAGCGGGTTTCCGGGTCGAATGACGCCATTCCCACCACGAAAGGTGACTCCATGCGCACTTCCAGGACTGCCCTGGCCGGCCTCGGCGCGCTCGTCCTCTTCGCTCTGACGGCGTGCGGCGAGCCCGGCTCCTCCGGCGGAGGCGGAGGGTCGACGTCGGACGGCGGCGCCACCTCGACGCTCGCGGTCTGCGAGCCGGTCGCGGGCGAGCAACTCGTGGTCCTCGACGACGACCTCAAGCTCCAGACCGTGGACAACATCATTCCCGCGATCAACGCCGCCGCCCAGCCGGCCATGATCGCCGCGCTCGACGCCGTCTCGGCGGCGCTCGACACGCCCACGCTCGTGGACCTCAACAAGCAGGTGGACATCGACCGGAACACCTCCAGCCAGGTGGCGGCCACCTTCGTGGAGCAGGCCGGGATCGAGATCACGGACACCTCCGGCAGCGGGAACGTGGTGGTCGGCGCGGCGAACTTCTCCGAGTCCGCCACGCTCGCCGAGATCTACGCGGCGGCCCTGCGCCTCGCCGGCTACACCGCCGAGGTGCGCACCATCGGCAACCGGGAGACCTACCTGCCGGCCCTGGAGAACGGGGAGCTGACCGTGGTGCCCGAGTACGTCGGCACGCTCACCGAGTTCCTCAACAAGTCGGTGAACGGGGCCGACGCCACGCCGCTCGCCAGCGGCGACCTCGAGGCCACCGTCCAGGCGCTGACCGGCCTCGGCGAGCAGGTGGGTCTCGTGTTCGGCGAGGCCGCCGCTGCCGCCGACCAGAACGCGTTCGCCGTGACCGCGGCCTTCGCCGAGGAGCACAACGTCTCGACGCTCTCCGAACTCGCGGCGACCTGCGGCGGGATCGTGCTCGGCGGACCGCCGGAGTGCCCCGAGCGGCCCTTCTGCCAGCCGGGGCTGGAGGAGACCTACGG
>JARKOU010000275.1 GCA_029975645.1 Actinomycetales bacterium | reverse complement strand
TACCTGACGCCCCCTCCCACGTCCACCAGTGAGCTGCTGGGCGGTGCGACGGGCCCGCTTCGCGTTGTGCCAGGTCTGGGCGTGGGTGCGGGCGGGCGGGGGCAGCTGCGCACGGGGGCTTACTCCCTCCCTCCCCCCCACCCTACCCCCCCGCCTTGCTCTGGGAAGGCGGCACACGTTTGCATGCCATATGCCATGGCAGCCCCCTGAGCGACTGGGGGTCCCGTTTGGGCTGGCGGGGGTGCTGCGTGCTACGCAGGGCCTGTGACACAGGTCACGGTGACGGACCCGTCGCCGACGACCGTGAACGGCGGCCAAGTGGTTCGGTTCACGATGCTCGCCAAGGACGCGCAGTCGAACGTCGTCCAGTGCTGGGAGTACCCGGGCCAAGCGCACCATTTCCACCTGAAGGAGCTCGTGTCCGTGGGCGCGAGCGAGGTCGCGGTGGGCTGCACGACGTTGTCGAGCGACACGTACGAGCTGAGCTTCCGCGTACGCACGAGCGGCAGCGTGCAGGTCTGCGCCGGCGCCGCCTGCCGTGGTGGTGGCGGCGGTGGTGGCGGCGGTGGTGGCGGCGGTGGTGGCGGCGGCGGCGGGATGGAACTCGCCCGATCAGCGGCGCGCGCGGGTTTCAAAAAACGTTCGGGGGCGGTGTGTGCGGCCGCGCGCGCGCGCGCAGATCTGGCACAAGGCTACGGCGGTGGGAGTGCCCGTGGCGCTGGCGGTCAGCGACATTGTCACGGCGGGCATCCACGTAGACTGGCCGGCGGGGGCGACGGCGGGGCGCGCGGTCTCCTTCGGGATCGAGGCGCGCAACGCGAACGAGGAGCCCGTGGCGTGCACGAGTGCGCTGTCGCAGCTGTTTGCGGTGGCGATGGTGGCGCCGGACACGGCGACGGGCACCGTGACGTGCGAGACGGGAGGGGGGACGGGCTTCCGCGCGACCATCACGACGACGAAGGCGTCGACGTCGGGATTGCTGGCGATCAAGTTCGGCACAGTGGATGTGCCGGGGTCTGCGCACCCGTTTCCCGTTGAGCCGGCGCCTCCGGACGCGGCGGGCTCGGTGGTGGCGACGAGCGTCCCCGTGTTGGCGGTGCTGAACCAAGCCGTCACGGTCACCGTGTCGGCCAAGGACGCCTACGGCAACGCCGTTGCCTGCTCCCGGTACCCCGAATACGGCGCGGCCTTTTCGGTTGCCGTCGCCGCGGGCACGACGGGCGGCGGCGCCGGCGCCCCACTGTCGGACGTGGCGACGGGCTGCGGCGGCGGCAGTGGCGAGGTCCGTGGTGGTGGCGGCGTGGGCTGCTGCTGCTGCGCGGCGGCCTCTGTGGCGTGTCGACGGCGCGGTGCCGCGTTGCTGACGGTGCGAGTGTCGGCGGCGTGTGCCGCGCGGGTGGTGGGGGGTGTGTGCGTGCGTCGTGCGTGTGTGGCGCGCAGGACTACACGGTCTCGTTCGTGCCGCGGCGCGCGGCGGTCGCGGCGTCGCTGAGCGTCCTGTACGCGGGCGCAGCGGTGGCCAACACCGTGGCGACCCCGCTGGTGCTGACCGTCGTCCCGGAGGTGTCCGCCGCGCACTGCTCGGTGGACTGGCTGCGCGCCCCGCTGACGGCGGGCACCACGTACAGCATGCCCTTCATCGTCCGGGACTCGCTGGGGACGGAGATCCCGTGCAGCGCCGTGGACGGGACGTCGCTGATGTCCAGATTCAGCGTGTCGGAGCTAAACGACGTCGCCATCGGGCCGGGCACGGTGTCCTGCAGCGGGGAGACCTTCGTGATGGCGTTCACGCCGACGCTGGCCCAAACCAGCACCCAGTTTGCGCTCGCATACCTGACGCCCCCTCCCACGTCCACCAGTGAGCTGCTGGGCGGTGCGACGGGCCCGCTTCGCGTTGTGCCAGGTCTGGGCGTGGGTGCGGGCGGGCGGGGGCAGCTGCGCACGGGGGCTTACTCCCTCCCTCCCCCCCAC
>JARKOU010000250.1 GCA_029975645.1 Actinomycetales bacterium | reverse complement strand
TCGGCGTCGGGTAGCCGTCCCCGCCCGACTACCCGACGCCGAACCGACTACCTCGGCGGGGTGGCTCGTCAAACCGACTACCTGGGCGGCAGGGCGGCGCGCCGAACCGACCGCCACCGCCGGCGCCGAGCACCCCCGCCTACCGCCCCGCGTTGTACCGCAGCGAGTTCGGCCGGCACGAGCACCCGGTGGCGATCGACATCTGCGCGATCCGCCCCTCCGCCCGCAGCGCGTACAACCGCGGCACCACGCGGTCGCGCAGGGCCCACGGATCGATGGTGTTGAGGTAGATCTTCGTCCCGCCCTCGAACCCCGCCAGGGTTGACACCCGCCACTTCAGCACCATGCGCCACGGCATGGGCACCTCGACGTCGATGGGCCGGTGGTGCCACTCCTCGTTGCACGGCACCTCTGCACCCGTTGCGGCGTGGCAGGCGTGCAGCACGTCCGACACACCTCGGAGTTCCTCGGGCGTGTGGTCCCACGGCGCGCTCGCCGCGCTCTTGGAGTACACCTCGAGCGTCGGGTACCGGTGCCCGAACCCCGCGAAGGCCACCGCGTGCTCGTTCTCGGCGATGATCAGGTTCTGGTAGCCCGCGTAGTTGACCGCCGCATCGTTGTAGATGTTCGGGTTCTCCCGCAGGCGCGCGAGTTCCAGTTCCGCCTGGACGCCGCGCTCGTCGATGGCCGCGAGTTGCCGGTGCAGGTGGTCGAACGACGCTCCCGCCGGCTTCAGCCAGTTCTGGAACACGGCCACGTAGCGCGCGTAGCGGTTCCCGGCGTAGATCGCCCGCAGCGCGTCGACCGTGAACGCCGTGTACCGGAAGTGCTCCTCGGGGGTGAGGGTCCCCGAGGAGGCGAGGGCGCCGTCGTCCGCCGCTCCGTCCGTGAAGTGGCGCCGCGCCACGATTAACTCGTGCCCCCCGCCGAAGAACGCGTTGGCGGGGGCGAGGCGGTCGGTCTCACCGAGTCCGTCGCACTCGTCGGGCGTCATCCCGCCGGCGAGTTGGCGGGTGCGCGCGATCGCGAGCACGTGCGCGCGCCCGTCCGCGGAGGCGAGGTAGGCCCGCATCGCCGCCTCGCGATCCGGGGCGAGCACGTAGCCGTAGTTGGAGTGCCAGTAGTCGTAGGAGAGGATCTCGAAGAGGTTCGGGATCCGGCGGAACTCCGCGACCTGGTCGAACAGGTTCTCCGCGGGCACGTTGCGCAGCGTGCGCCAGCCCCGACCCCCCGCCCCCGATCCGGGGACGACGGCGTCCGCCAGCCCGGTGGGGTCCGTCGCCTCCGCGGAGTGCCGGGCGGCGTCGTCGGCCACCTCGCGGATCAGGCGCGCCTTCTCCGGCGGCGTCTCGAGGTAGCGGTGGTGGCACAGGGCGCAGTGGCGACCGTCCTGCTCGGGGTCCAGGGGCGACGGCGCGGCGGCGCGGACCCCGAGCGGGCGGTGGCCGCGGCCCGGGACGGTCCACACCTGCGTGCCGGTGAAGGGGCTGACTTGCTTGACCGTGCCGTCGGCCATGCGGGTCAGGGGCGCGGCCCCGGGGAGGTAGGACAGCGGCATGGGGTCACCTCGGCGTCGATGGGTGCGGGTCCACCGTAGCCAGCAGCGGGTGACCGGGTGGGCACGACGCGGCCAGGTAGTCGTCTCGGCGCGAGGTAGTCGATCGGAACCGGCGATCTCGCGCCGGACCGACTACCTCGCCGCCCGCGCCAGAGCGCTCCACCGACGATGTCGGTGCGCGTGCCTACCCTCGTGCCGTGCGCTCAGCCCTCGCCGATGCCCCCGATGACGCCACGATCCTCGCCGCCGTGGGTGCCGGGGCCTTCCATCGCGGCCTCGCGTACGCGCGCGAGGGCAGGGTCACCAAACTGTCCTTCCACGAACAGAAGCGCGTCCTGACGGCGTCGGTCCGCGGCTCCGGCGCGGCCACGTACCTCACGGTGGTCGAACTGGGTTCACCCCGGTCCGGCGGGGTGCCCCGGGTGAACGGGTCGTGCACGTGCCCGGCGGGCGTGAGCTGCAAGCACGTCGCAGCCGCGGTATTCGCGGCGAGGAGGTCGCCCGACGTCGTGCGCCCCGCCGCGGAGGTGGCACTCCCGGCTCCGCCTGCCCCCGCCTTGTGGGAGAAGGTCCTCGCCGAGGTGGTCGCGCCCCGCGGGGTGGACGACGGCGCGGCGCACGGCACGCCTGTCGCGCTCCAGATCGAGGTGGTCGCGCCGACGCCGGCCACGCGCCGCGCAGGTGGAGCCGCGGCCCAGCGCCCGCGACTGCTCCTCCGGCCGGTGGTGCGCGGAGCCAAGGGTGGCTGGATCCGCACGGGCGCGTCGTGGCGCGAGATCGTCCACCCCTACTACGGCGCAATGCACAACCCCGCGCACCAGGACGCGCTCCGGGCGATCCATGCCCAGGCGTCGGTCCGGGGCCAGTATGCGTACGGCTCCACCGACGGCCCGATCGACCTCGAGACGGTCGGCGCGGGCATCTGGCGCCTGCTCGAAGAGGCCGTCGACGCCGGAGTCGACCTGGTGAACGCCAAGCCGTCCGCGGGTCCGGTGATCTTCGCTCCCGACGGCGCCGCGCTCGACCTCGACGTGCGCCGCGACGACGAGTCCGGCGATGTCTGCCTCGAGCCGCGCCTCAGCGTCGACGACGTCGACCTGCCCGGCGCGCCCGAGGTCTGGTACCTGGGATCGCCGATCCACGGGCTCTTCGTCACCGGTCCGGAGCAGCCCGGCGGAGCCACTTCCTCGGCACCGGGACTCGTCCTCGCGCCGATGCGCCAGCGGATCACGCCGCAGGTGGCGCGCCTGGCGAACGCGGGCGGGATCTGGGTGCCGGCGAGCGACTCCGAGAGGTTCCTGCGGGACTACTACCCGGCCCTGAGGCATGTGATCCCGGTGGCGTCGTCGGACGCGTCGGTGCTGCTGCCCGAGGTGGCTCCGCCGTCGCTCTCCTTGGTCCTGACGCACGCGCCGGGCCACGAGGTGGGCCTCGAGTGGTTCGTCGACTACCGGATCGGGGACGCGGTCCGCCGCTTCGCCTGGGGTGAGCCAGGGCCTTCCGGAGGGCTCCGGGATGCCCGCGCCGAGGCCGACCTGGCCTCGAGCGTGCCGCTGGACGCAGACCGGTGGCCGAACCTTCGGGAGCCGACGGCGGAGCGCGCCCTGGCGCGGACCTCGGCTCTCACTGGGCTCGATGCGGTTCGCTTCCTGGACGAGGCACTGCCGCTTCTCCGGGAGGTGGGGATTGCCGTCGAGGAGAACGGCGAGGCAGCCCCCTTCCGGCTGTCCGAGGCAGCTCCGCTGATCCGGGTCACGGCCACGGACTCCGACGACCGCGACTGGTTCGACCTGGGCGTCCACGTCTCGATCGAGGACGAAGAGGTCCCGTTCACCCGGCTCTTCACGGCGCTCGCCCGCGGCGAGACACACCTCCTCCTGGAGAGCGGGACGTACTTCGGCCTCGACCGGCCCGAGTACGAGCGCTTGCGACGCCTGATCGAGGAGGCGCGTGGGCTCGTCGATCGCGACGGGCCGCCGCGCGTCAGCCGGTTCCAGGTGAGCCTCTGGGAGGACCTCGCCGCGCTGGGCGTGGTGGAGTCGCAGAGCGAGCGGTGGACCTCCACCATCAAGGCTCTGGCCATGGCCGACGACGTCGCCCGTCCGGCAGTTCCCGAGGGCGTGCGCGCCGACCTCCGCCCGTACCAGCTCGAGGGGTACCACTGGCTGACGTTCCTGTGGGAGAACGGACTCGGCGGCGTGCTCGCGGACGACATGGGCCTGGGCAAGACCCTCCAGACCATCGCCGCAGTCGTCCGGGCCAAGGAGCAGGGGCGGCTCGAGCGCCCGACGCTGGTCGTGGCTCCCACCAGCGTGGTGCCGAACTGGGCGCGGGAGGTGGCCCGCTTCGCACCCGGCTTGCGGGTGGCAACGGTGGCAGAGACCAGCGCTCGGCGGAGGACCGACCTCGCCGCGCACGTGGACGGCGCTGACGTCGTCGTCACCTCGTACGCGCTCTTCCGCATCGAGTTCGAGGCATACGACGCTCTGAAGTGGAGCGCGCTCGTGCTCGACGAAGCGCAGTTCGTCAAGAACCACCAGGCCAAGACGTACCAGTGCGCCCGACGCCTTGCCGCGCCGGTGAAGGTCGCGATCACCGGCACGCCGCTCGAGAACAGCCTCATGGACCTGTGGGCGATGCTCTCGATCGTCGCGCCCGGCCTGTTCCCCAGCCCCACGCGGTTCACCGATGTCTACCGGACCCCCATCGAGCGGGAGGGCGACGCCGAGAAGCTCGCCACGTTGCGGCGGCGCGTCCGCCCACTGATGCGGCGCCGTACCAAGGAACAGGTCGCCTCGGACCTCCCGCCGAAGATGGAGCACGTCCTCGAGGTGGAGCTGAACCCGCGGCACCGCACGATCTACGACCGCCAGTTGCAGCGCGAGCGGCAGAAGGTCCTCGGCCTCATCGAGGACATGTCCAAGAACCGGTTCGAGATCTTCCGCTCCCTCACGCTCCTGCGCCAGCTGAGCCTCGACCCGGCGCTGGTGGACCCCGCGCACGCAAAGGTCGGCTCCGCGAAGGTGGATGCTCTCCTGGAGAGCCTGCGGGACGTGGTCGACGGTGGGCACCGAGCCCTCGTCTTCAGCCAATTCACGGGCTTCCTCCGGGTGGTCCGTGGCCGGCTCGACGCCGAGGGTGTGCCGTACGTCTACCTCGACGGCCGCACGCGCAACCGCGCTGCCAGAGTTGACGAGTTCCGCAGCGGTGTCGCGCCCGTGTTCCTCATCAGTCTCAAGGCGGGTGGGTTCGGGCTCAACCTCACCGAGGCCGACTACTGCTTCGTGCTCGACCCGTGGTGGAACCCTGCCGTCGAGGCGCAGGCGGTCGACCGCACGCACCGGATCGGTCAGGACAAGACCGTGATGGTCTACCGGCTCGTGGCGGGGGACACGATCGAGGAGAAGGTCATGGCGCTGAAGGCGCGCAAGCAGGACCTCTTCTCTCGGGTGGTGGACGACGGCGCCTTGCTGTCCGGACCGCTCACGGCCGACGACGTCCGCGGCTTGTTCGTCTGAGGGGTGCGATGGGCCAGACCACGCGATATAGAGCGGACTATACTTCCGGCGTGGACGGTGGCGCTCTTCGCGACATGCGGCGTGAGTACGGGCTCACCCAGCGAGAGGTCGCACGCGCTGCGGGCATGCACCAGCCCGATCTCTCGGCGATCGAGAACGGCCGCGCAGTGCCTACCGCGACGCTCCTGCGGATCCGCGGCGCGATGGTCTCGTGCATCAGGCCGTCCGCGGCTCTGCGCCTGCATCGCGACGAGGTTCGTCAGACGTTGGAACGCCTCGGCGCCGAGAACATCAGGGTGTTCGGGTCCGTTCTCCACGGAACGGACCTTCCTGGGAGCGACCTGGACCTCCTGGCCGTCCTTCCCCAGGGGACGGGGCTCCTCCGACTCCTTGAGATGGAGGATGCCGTCAGGGCCTTGGTCCACGTCCCGGTCGACATCGTCCCGGACAGTCCCCGGACGGCCCGTGCGCTCGCTGGGGCCAAGTCCGAAGCGGTGCCGCTATGAGCGGGAGACCCAGCCGTGAACGCGGTGAACGAGACCGGCGGTACGTCGCCGACATGCTCGCGCAGATCGGGGACGTGGCGGAGGTGATCAGGCAGGATGAGCAGGCCTTCTTCGACCCGAACCGTGCGCTGGCCTTCAGGGCTGCAAAGTCGATCATCATCGACGTGAGCGCGGCCGCCGACCGTGTCTCCGAGGAGTTCAAGGGTGCACACCCGGAGATCCCGTGGTCGGCGCTGCACCGCACGCGGAGCAAGTTGGCTCACCTCTACGAAGGCATCGAGCGCGAACTCGTCTGGGAGACGATCACCGGCGACCTGCCGGCGCTGGCCGAGCGGTTGCGAGCGCTGCTCGAGTGACGAGTGGTTCGCGCCGGTCATGGTCAGCGTCACAGGGAATCACTGCCCTGCGGGCAAGGTTGAGTCGAATGCGCTCAATCCTCGCGCGCCGGGCTTGACATCCACGGCTCGCGCGGCAGACTTGAGCCCGGACGACTCAACTACACGCCCCCCACACCGGGGAGCGCCCCGCGGCCAGAGCGCCCCGCGCGCCCGGCCCCCGAGAGGAGCACACAGACATGGCACGAGCGGTCGGCATCGACCTCGGCACCACCAACTCCGTGGTCGCCGTCCTGGAAGGCGGCGAGCCCACGGTCATCGCCAACGCCGAGGGCGCCCGGACCACGCCGTCGGTGGTCGCCTTCAGCAAGTCCGGCGAGGTCCTGGTGGGCGAGATCGCCAAGCGCCAGGCCGTGACCAACGTGGACCGCACCGTGACCTCGGTGAAGCGCCACATGGGCACGAACTGGTCAAAGAAGATCGACGACAAGAACTACAGCGCGCAGGAGATCTCCGCGCGCATCCTCGGCAAGTTGAAGCGCGACGCCGAGCAGTACCTCGGCGAGACGGTCACCGACGCCGTCATCACCGTCCCGGCGTACTTCAACGACGCCGAGCGCCAGGCCACCAAGGACGCCGGCCAGATCGCCGGCCTCAACGTCCTGCGCATCATCAACGAGCCCACCGCGGCCGCGCTCGCGTACGGCCTGGAGAAGGGCAAGGAGGACGAGTTGATCCTCGTCTTCGACCTCGGCGGCGGCACGTTCGACGTGTCCCTCCTCGAGGTCGGCAAGGACGACGACGGCTTCTCCACGATCCAGGTCCGCGCCACCAACGGCGACAACCGCCTCGGCGGCGACGACTGGGACCAGCGGGTGGTCGACTGGCTGATCACCCAGGTCAAGAACTCCTCGGGCGTGGACCTGTCCAAGGACAAGATCGCTCTCCAGCGCCTCCGGGAGGCGGCGGAGCAGGCCAAGAAGGAGCTCTCCTCCGCCACGGCCACGACCATCTCCCTGCAGTACCTCTCGATGTCCGAGAACGGCCCCATCCACCTGGACGAGAAGCTCACCCGCGCGCAGTTCCAGCAGATGACGGCCGACCTCCTCGACCGCACCAAGGCCCCGTTCCGCAACGTCATCCGCGACGCCGGGATCAACGTGGCGGACATCCACCACGTGGTCCTCGTCGGCGGCTCCACCCGCATGCCCGCCGTCGCGGACGTGGTCCGCGAGCTCACCGGCGGCAAGGAGCCGAACAAGGGCGTGAACCCGGACGAGGTGGTCGCCGTCGGCGCCGCGCTCCTGGCCGGCGTCATCAAGGGCGAGCGCAAGGACGTCCTGCTCATCGACGTCACCCCGCTGAGCCTCGGCATCGAGACCAAGGGCGGCGTGTTCATCGTTTTCCCGCCCATCAGCGAGACCGGCAAGCTTGCTTCCGGCGGCAAGTGCGGCGGACAGCAGCTCAAGACGGGCAAGGGGATGATCCGTCAGCAGAGCGAGCTTATCGACGAGTTGGAAGATCTCGTCGGGCAGAACGTCGGCATCATCATCGTAGGCGGCTGGGTGATAGGCGGCCAGCTGGGCGAGGTGTTCGACTGCGTGGCGGCGTTCGGGCCGGGGACAACGGCGGCGCCGCTGCTGATCACCATCGGGGCGGTGAATGTTTTCGGGCCGGCGCTGGTCGGCGGCATCCAGCCGATGGTGGGCACC
>JARKOU010000249.1 GCA_029975645.1 Actinomycetales bacterium | reverse complement strand
GACGCGCCTCCCACGAGAACACGACGGGGTGCTCGTCGACCAACTGCTCCAGACCGAGTTCCCGCTCGGTCTCGAAGGTGCCCAGCACCTCCTCCGGGCCGATCTCGGCGCACAACGCCCGCAGCAGCGTGGTCTTTCCGTCGCCCTGCTGGCCGGACACTACGATCGACAACCGGGCCTTCACCGCGGCCCCGAGGAACGACGCGAGCAGCGGGCTGACGGTGCCGAGGCCGATCAGGTCGTCGAGGGTGATGCGCACCAGGCGGTGTCGGCGGATCACCACGCTCGGCCGATGGGTGACGAACGCGGACGCCGCCAGGCGAGCACCGTCCAGGTTCAGGTGGAGGTCGGGGTTGGCGTCGGAGAACACGCGCGGCGGATCGGCCCGGGATGCCAGGTCCTGCAGCAGCTGGATCAGGTCATCGTCGGACGCCGCCACGGGCGGCCCCGGCACCTTCTCGCCGCCGACCAGGTCCAGGAACACCCGGTCGTGCCCGACGACGATGATGTTCTCGACGTCGGGGCGATCCACCAACGGCTGCAGCCGACCGAGCCCGAACATCAGGTCGAAGACGGCCTGCGCCAAGGCGTCCTGCGCGGTGGCGGAGCTGATGGAGCCGTTGACCGCGAACCGGGCCTCGGTCGCCTCCTGGACGACCTGCATGATCACGGCCCGCCCGAGCTCCTGGCGCGCGGTCTCGTCCGCCAGGGGGGACTGCCCGATCCGCTCGGAGAAGCGCTTGGACGCCAGCGCGCGGAGCTCCGACGCCTCGTCCCAGTCCACCTCGGGCGCCCGCTCCGAGGGTCGACCGTCGACGCCCGACTTCGCCTCGCGGCCCACGACGTGGAGTGACGACGAGGTCGGTGCGACTGCCGTCGACAGGGTGAAGCCAGATCGGACGCGGCCCGGCCGCGCCGGATCGGTGCCGTCGCCGAAGGCGGTGAACAGGGGCACGCTGGCCAGGTCGGGCCTCTCCCAGGTGGGCTGCGGCTGCTTCGTCATCGTTCCGCCCCCGCACTGGTGCGCGGCAGCGCGTCCTCGGTGCGCGGCGCGAGGGCTCGAAGCGACTCACCCAGCGCCACCACCGACCGAGGTAGCGGCGAACGGTCGAACCGACGTTGGGGCTCCCCGTGGGACCACCACCGCGCGGCGTCCGGATCCCACGCGACCTCGCCGACCACCGGTACGCCCAACGTCTTGGTGACCTCGGACGTGCTGTAGCGACGTGCCGGGCCGGCAATGACCAACCGCACGTCGCCCATCGAGCCTTCCTGGAGACCGGGCAGCCATGACCGCACCCGGGCCAGCTCGGGCAACCCGGTCCCCGTCACGACCATGGTCACGTCCGACTCCGAGATCAGCGGCTCCGGGCTGCCGACCATGCCCAGCCGCCCGGCGTCCACGACGATGTCCACGCCCGTGTCGACCTCGAGTCCACGCAGGGCGTCCAGGAGCGAATCCCACACGCCGAGAAGCGACGCGGCCTGCTGGTGCGCCCGCAGCCCCGGCAACAGGCTCGCGTTCGAGTCGGCCAGCGGGAAGAGCCGTGACGGCAGTTCATCGGCCAGCTGGTGGTGTCGGTGCGCCAGCACGAGTTCGGAGAGCCCGGGCCGCGCGACCCCGGTGCAGTAGCCCGCCAGGATCGCCGAGCCGCCGGACGGGTCGGCCTCCACCAACACCACCGGGCGGGGCCACGTCAGGGCGAGACCGACCGCCAGGGTGGTCACCCCCAGCGAGCCCGAGACGGATGCGACGGTGAAGAGGGGCATGGCGTCACCGTTCCCGGGAGTCGAGCACCACGGCTACCTTGCCGGTCGCGGCCCGGGCTGCCAGATCGGGCGCGGCGTCCACGCTCACGAGCAGGTCGACCAGGGCGAACTGCCCGTCCTGCGAGCGCGTGACCGCAACCACCTTGGCCGCGATGGTCACCGGCGACACGTCGCCGACCTGGCCCAGCGCGCCGGGCGTCTTCACCACCCGTACGTCGTCGCCGGTCTTCAAGGGAATGGAGGGCAACATCCCGTCCACCAGGGACAGCCCGACGACGGTCTCGCCCTTGGCCGGGACGGTCTCGGGGGCGATGGCGTCCGGGGTGAGCAGCCCGCCGGC
>JARKOU010000246.1 GCA_029975645.1 Actinomycetales bacterium | reverse complement strand
CCGGCGCGGGCGGTCGCCCCGGTGCCGGTGGCCGACCCGGCGCTGGCGCGCCCGGCGCTGCAGGTGGCGGCTTCGGTGGGCGCCCCGGCGCACCCGGTGCCGGCCGTCCCGGCGCGGGTGGGCGTGGCGGCACGCAGGGTGCCTTCGGCCGGACCGGCGGCAAGCCGGTACGCGGTCGCAAGTCCAAGCGCGCGAAGCGGCAGGAGTTCGAGCAGCAGTCCGCGCCGATGATCGGCGGTGTGCAGGTCCCCCGTGGGGACGGCACCACCGTCATCCGGATCCGGCGCGGCGCCAGCCTCTCGGACTTCGCCGACCGCATCGACGCGAACCCCGCGAGCCTCGTCACCGTCCTGTTCCACCTCGGCGAGATGGCGACGGCCACGCAGTCGCTCGACGAGGGCACGTTCCAGGCACTCGGCGCCGAGCTGGGCTACGTGATCGAGGTCGTCTCCCCGGAGGACGAGGACCGCGAGCTCCTCGGGACCTTCGACATCGACCTCGAGGCCGAAGAGGCCGCCGAGACGGACGAGGACCTCGAGCCGCGCCCGCCGGTGGTGACCGTCATGGGCCACGTCGACCACGGCAAGACCAAGTTGCTCGACGCGATCCGCTCCACGGACGTGGTGGCCGGCGAAGCCGGCGGCATCACCCAGCACATCGGCGCGTACCAGGTGCACACCGAGCACGAGGGCCTCGACCGGGCGATCACGTTCATCGACACCCCCGGTCACGAGGCGTTCACCGCGATGCGTGCCCGTGGTGCGCAGGTGACGGACATCGCGATCCTCGTGGTCGCCGCCGACGACGGCGTCATGCCCCAGACGATCGAGGCCCTCAACCACGCGCAGGCCGCCGGCGTGCCCGTGGTGGTGGCGGTCAACAAGATCGACAAGGAGGGCGCCAACCCGGCGAAGATCCGCCCGCAGCTCACCGAGTACAACCTGGTGGCGGAGGAGTACGGCGGCGACACGATGTTCGTGGACGTCTCGGCCAAGCAGCGCATCGGCATCGACGACCTGCTCGAGGCCGTGCTGCTCACCGCCGACGCCTCGCTCGACCTGCGGGCCAACCCCGACAAGGACGCCCGCGGCGTCGCGATCGAGGCCAACCTCGACAAGGGGCGCGGCGCCGTCGCCACGGTGCTCGTGCAGTCCGGCACCCTGCACGTCGGGGACTCGATCGTGGCCGGCACGGCCCACGGCCGCGTCCGCGCGATGTTCGACGAGCACGGCGACACGCTCCACGAGGCAACGCCGGCGCGCCCGGTCCAGGTGCTCGGCCTCACGTCCGTCCCGCGCGCCGGCGACACGTTCCTCGTGGCGCCCGACGACCGTACCGCCCGGCAGATCGCCGACAAGCGCGCCGCGGCCGAGCGGGCGGCGAACCTCGCCAAGCGCCGGAAGCGGATCTCGCTGGAGGACTTCACCCAGGCGCTCGAGCAGGGCAAGGTCGAGACCCTCAACCTGGTCCTCAAGGGCGACGTCTCCGGTGCGGTCGAGGCCCTCGAGGACGCGCTGCTCAAGATCGACGTGGGCGAGGAGGTCCAGCTCCGGATCATCCACCGCGGCGTCGGTGCGATCACGCAGAACGACGTCAACCTCGCCACGGTCGACAACGCCATCATCATCGGCTTCAACGTGCGGACCGCCGAGCGGGTCGCCGAACTGGCCGACCGCGAAGGCGTCGACATCCGGTACTACTCGGTCATCTACCAGGCGATCGACGACGTCGAGCAGGCCCTGCGCGGCATGCTCAAGCCGGAGTTCGAAGAGGTGCAGCTCGGCACCGCCGAGGTGCGCGCCGTGTTCCGCTCCTCGAAGTTCGGCAACATCGCCGGCTGCCTCGTGCGCTCCGGGACGATTCGCCGCAACGCCAAGGCGCGTCTGCTCCGTGGCGGCGTGGTGATCGGCGACAACCTGTCGATCGACTCGCTCCGGCGCGAGAAGGACGACGTCGTGGAGGTCCGCGACGGGTACGAGTGCGGTATCGGGCTCGGATCCTTCAACGACATCCGCGAGGGCGACGTGATCGAGACGTTCGAGGTGCGCGAGAAGCCTCGGTCGTAGTCACCCGTCCGGCGGTCATCTTCTGGGTGGCCGAGGGGAGTGCGGTGCGCGACGCACCCGGCGCCTGGCGGCACCCCGCCAGGCCCGG
>JARKOU010000239.1 GCA_029975645.1 Actinomycetales bacterium | reverse complement strand
CCCGGGCCGGGTCGAGCCGCATGGCCTCAGGCTAGGGCATGGGTCGGACCCGTCGGGGCCGCGGCGTCCGGCGGCTACCCTGATGGCCGTGACCACCGAGGACCTGGTCGTCCGCTGCCCGTTCGACGACAGCGTCTACGGGACCCTGCGCGCGACCCGTCCGGACGAGGTGCCGGCAGCCGTCGCCCACGCGCGGCGGGCACAGGCCGACTGGGCAGGGGTGGCCGTCGCCGACCGGAGCCGCGTCTTCACCCGGCTCGCCCGCGTGGTGCTGGCGAACCGGGACCGGATCCTCGACACCATCCAGTCCGAGACCGGCAAGTCGCGGTTGAGCGCGTTCGAGGAGGTGCTGGACGCTGCGCGCGGCGTCCGGGTGTTCGCCGGCCAGGCGCCGCGGCTGCTGCGACCCGTCCGGCGCGCGGGGGCGATCCCGTTGCTCACCCGGACGGTGGAGCACCACCGTCCGGTCGGTGTGGTGGGGATCATCAATCCGTGGAACTACCCCTTCAACCTGCCGGCGACGGACGCGGCCCAGGCCCTGCTCGCCGGCAACGCGGTAGTGCTCAAGCCCGACTCGCGGACGCCGTTCACCGCGCTGCTGCTGGCCGAGCTGATGGCGGAGGCAGGGCTGCCGGAGGGACTGTTCCGGGTGCTGCCGGGCGCCGGGACGGAACTCGGGCCGACGCTGGTGGCGGAGGTGGACTACCTGATGTTCACCGGCTCCACCGCCACCGGACGGACGCTGGCGGCGGCGTGCGCGGAGCGGCTGATCGGCTTCTCCGGGGAACTCGGTGGGAAGAACCCGCTGCTGGTGCTGGCGGACGCGAACGTGCGCGCGGCGGCCGCGGGGACCGTCCGGGCCGCCTTCGCGAATACCGGCCAGGTCTGCGTGGGGATCGAACGCGCCTACGTCGTGAGCGAGGTCTACGACGCGTTCGTCGCGGAGCTCCTCGACCAGACCGGACGGCTGCGGCTCGGCGTGGGCTACGGCTGGGACATCGACATGGGCTCGCTCTCGTCCGCGTCCCAGCTGGCGGCGGTGGAGGCCCACGTGGCGGACGCCGTGGCGAAGGGTGCCTTCGTGCTGGCCGGCGGCCGCGCCCGTCCCGATCTTGGGCCGTTCTGCTACGAACCCACGGTGCTGACCGGGGTGACGGAGGAGATGACGCTCTGCCGGGAGGAGACGTTCGGGCCGGTGCTCGCCCTGTACCGGGTGGGCACGGAGGACGAAGCGGTGCGGCTCGCCAACGACTCGGCCTACGGGCTGAACGCCAGCGTCTGGTCCGCCCGG
>JARKOU010000235.1 GCA_029975645.1 Actinomycetales bacterium | reverse complement strand
CGCCGAACGCGGGGTTGTTCGGCTCATTCGTACGCATGGGCCGAACAACCCCGCGTTCGGCGGACAGAGGGTTGGGCGGGCGGGGCCGCGGGCGAGGCGGCGGCCGGGGCGCCGACCGCCGTCGGGCAGGCCCGTCGACCGGCGACTAGGGTTGACCCATGCCCGATGCACCGGCCGCACGCACGTACCTCCTGATCGACGGCGAGAACATCGACGCGACGCTCGGCCTCTCGGTGCTGGGGCACCGGCCCAACCCTGAGCAGCGCCCCCGCTGGGACCGCGTGAGCGAGTTCGCCACCCAGGCGTGGGGCCAACCGGTCCAGGCGCTCTTCTTCCTCAACGCGAGCAGCGGCCAGATGCCGCTCCCGTTCGTCCAGGCGCTCCTCGCCATGGGCTACCACCCCATCCCGCTCTCCGGCAGCCGCGACGAGAAGGTCGTGGACATCGGTATCCAGCGCACGCTCGAGGCGCTGGTCGACCGCCCCGGTGACGTGCTCCTCGCCAGCCACGACGGCGACTTCCTCCCCCAGATCGAGGCTCTCCTGGGCCACGACCGCCGCGTGGGCGTCCTGTGCTTCCGCGAGTTCCTCAACGGCGGCCTCACAGACCTGGCCAACCGCGGCCTGAAGATCTTCGACCTCGAGGACGACGTCGCGGCCTTCACCTCGATCCTGCCGCGGGTGCGGATCATCCCGATCGACGCGTTCGACCCGCTGCGCTACCTGTAGTCGGCGCGGCCGACCCGCAGCCGCACCCGAGAGCCAAACACCCAGCGAGCCCCCAGCCACTTCCCAGGTTCGCGCGGGAGGATCGGCCCATGACCGAACCGCGCCGCGCCGTCGCCCCCACCGGGACCACCCGCGAACCGGAGGCGCGGCTGCTCGTCGTAGACGACGAGCCCAACATCCGAGACCTCCTCGCCACGTCGCTGCGCTTCGCGGGCTTCGCGGTCGACGTCGCGCCCGACGGCGGCACCGCCCTGCGCCTGGCGGCCGAGACCGAGCCGGACCTGCTGGTCCTCGACGTCATGCTCCCGGACATGAACGGCTTCACCGTCACCCGCCGCCTGCGGGAGAAGGGCGAGCACGTCCCCGTCCTCTTCCTCACCGCGCGCGACGACCCCGCCGACGCCGTCACCGGGCTCACGGTCGGCGGCGACGACTACGTCACCAAGCCGTTCTCCCTCGAGGAGGTGGTGGCGCGCATCCGCGCCATCCTGCGCCGCACCCGCCCGCACGGGGACGACGACGGCGCCCTCCTCCGCTACGCCGACCTCACCCTCGACGAGGACTCCCATGAGGTGCGGCGCGGGAACCGGGTGATCGAGCTCTCGCCCACCGAGTTCAAGTTGCTGCGCTACCTCATGCTCAACGCGGGCCGGGTGCTCTCGAAGGCGCAGATCCTCGACCACGTGTGGGAGTACGACTGGGGCGGCGACGCCGCGATCGTCGAGTCCTACATCTCCTACCTGCGGCGGAAGATCGACCACCCGGCCGGCGTCGAGGAGCCCGGCGAGCCGCTGATCCACACGCGCCGCGGCATCGGCTACGTCCTGCGGACGGCGAACGGGAAGTAGGACGGTGCTCCCCGCCTCGCCGGGCTCGCCCGCCTCGTCCGGCCTCCCCGGCACCCCCCCCGCACCCGGCACCCCCACCTCCGCCGGAACCTCCACCTCCGCCGGCTCCTCCCCCTCCGCCGAACCCGTGGTTAGTCGTCCCAACCAGGCGAATGAGACGACTAACCCCGTGTTCGGCGGAGTGGGGGAGGGCCGATCTGGCGGTTCGGGGGGATCGGGGAAATCGGGCGTTGCGGGGGGATCGCGGAGACCGGGCCTGCACGGGCGCTGGCACGCCCTGCCGCTGCGCGTGCGGCTCACAGTGCTCATCGCATCGCTGCTGGTCGCGGGCCTGGGTCTGGCCGCGCTGACCACGGTCACGGTGCTCGCCCGGTTTCTCGTGGAGCAGGTGGACCACCGCCTCGGGGCGAGCGGGGTCGCGCTGGCGGAGAACGCGCTGGGAACCTTCCCAGGATCCAACGACCGCGGCCTCCCCAGCGACTACTACGTGGCGTACGCGCCGCTGGTCGGGACCACGCTCGCGTTCGTCCAGAACGACACCCTGCAGGCCCACGGCAGCCCGAACCTACCCACGCTCACGATCGCGGAGGCGGTTCAGCGCGACCGGGTCCCCTTCACGGTCTCGAACGCTGAGGGCGGCGCGCCCTGGCGCGTAGTCCTGTACCCCGCAGACACGGACACGCGTCAGGGCGTGGGGGTGGTCGCCGTCGCCCTTCCCCTCACCGAGGTCAAGGAGACGATCGCCCAGGTCAGCCGACTGCTGCTGGTGAGCGGGATGGCGATCGTCGCCGTCGGCGGCCTCGCCGGGTACGGCGCGGTGCGCCGGGCCCTGCGTCCGCTCCGCGACGTCGAGGCCACGGCCGAGGCGTTCGCCGGCGGGGACTTCGCCCAGCGCGTGCCGGCGGAGCCGGTCTCCACGGAGGTCGGGCGCCTGGCGCGCTCGCTCAACGGGATGCTCGCGCAGATCGAGGCGGCGTTCGCGGCTCGCGCGGCGTCCGAGGCGCGGATGCGGCGATTCGTCGCGGACGCCTCGCACGAACTCCGCACCCCGCTGTCCACCGTGCGGGGGTACGGCGAGTTGTACCGAATGGGGGCGATCGGGCCCGACGAGGTGGGGCCGGCGATGCAGCGCATCGAGTCCGAGGCCGTCCGCATGAGCGCGCTGGTGGCCGACCTCCTCCAACTCGCCAAGTTGGACGAGGGCCGCCCGCTTGCCCACGAGCCCGTGGACCTGCGCGTCCTCGCCGGCGACGCCGTCGCCGACCTGCGCGCCCTCGACCCCACGCGCACCGTCACCTTGGTTCCCCTCCCGACGACCCCCGCGCCGTCGGTCCCCCTTCCCGCGCCGTCGGTCCCCCTTCCTGCGCCGAACGCGGGGTTAGTCGGCGAATCGGAACCGATGGGCCGAACAACCCCGCGTTCGGCGGGGGTGGGGGGCGGCGGTCGCGGCGGAGCAGACGGGGCCGACGACGGCGCCCTCCTCGTTCGCGGGGACGAAGGTCGGCTGCGGCAGGTGGTAGCGAATCTCATCGGCAACGTGGTCCAGCACACGCCGGCCGGCACGCCGGTGGAGATTGCGGTCGGCCGCTTCGCGCCGGACGCTGCTGTCACGGCGGCTGGTCCGGCCGGCTCGCCGGGCGCCGTCGTGTGCCTGGACGTCCGCGACCACGGGCCCGGCATCCCCGCCGAGGAGGCCGAACGCGTCTTCGAGCGCTTCTATCGCATGGACGCTTCCCGGGCGCGCACGTCCGGCGGGAGCGGCCTGGGCCTCGCGATCGTCGCGGCGATCACGGCCGCCCACGGCGGCACCATGCGCGTGCTCCCCACACCGGGCGGCGGTACCACGGTGCGACTCACGCTGCCCGCGATGTGAGACGGCAGAGCCCGGGCATACCGCCGCGCCTCACCGACGCCGCGCCGCACCGGAACCCCCACACGCCGGCGCACCATCACGCCGAGCCCCGACACACCGCGCGACACGCCGAACGACGGCGCATCCTGAAGCCTTTCGTAACACGGGTCAAGTCCGCCACCCGGGCGTACGGCACCGCGCGCATCGGTCCCGGGCTGCGTGTGCCACGATGGACCGCCAACACAGTCGATCAAGGATGAGCGCAATGGGCGTCCACGACGCACCCCAGTGGCTGGTCTCGGCCTTCGTCCGCAGTTGTACGGCGGCGGGCGCGACGGCCCCACGGCAGCAGATCGAGATCACGGCCTCCCGGCTCCTCGAGCGCTGGGCGGACGAGAGCCGCTTCCACCACAACGTCAAGCACCTGGTGGACATGCTGGCCAAGGTGGACCAGTTGGCCGAGGAGACGCACCACCCGGAACTCGTCCGGCTCGCCGCCTGGTACCACGGCGCGGTCTTCAGCTCCGCCCCCAGCACCGCGTACGCGCAGCGCGGCGGCGAGGACGAGGTCGCCAGCGCCGAACTCGCCTCCGAGGAGCTGACCGCGCTCGGCGTCCCGGAGAAGTCGGTACGGATCGTCCACGACGTCATCCTGGGCATCGCCCGGCACCGCGACGCGGTCGACGTCGACACCCAGGCCCTCTGCGACGCCGAACTCGCCACCCTCGCGGTGGAGCCGCAGAGGTACGCGGAGTACCGCCGCTCCATCCGCAAGGAGTACGCGCACATCCCTCTGCGCGACTACCTGACCTCGCGCATCGCGATCCTCACCAAGTTGCTCGCCCGCAAGAACCTCTTCGCGAGCCCGCTCGGCCAGCCGTGGGAGCAGCCCGCGCGGCAGAACCTCAGCGCCGAGTTGCAGCGCCTGCGCGACGAACTCGCGCGCCTGGGCGCCGACGACGACGGCGGCCTCGCCTCCGCCGCGCCCACCATGGAGCTGCCGCTGCTGCGTCCGGGCGGCGCGGCGGGGACGCCCGCGGGGCCTGCCACCACCGGCACGCTCGCGCCGGTCGCGACCGGTTCAGGGCCGACGACGGCGGGCGCCGGTTCCGGCGGAGCCGCGGCGACGGCGTCTGGCCCGGCCGTGACTGGCAAAGCAGTGCCCGGCCAAGCAGTGCCTGGCCAAGCAGGGTCCGGCCAAGCAGTGCCCGGGCTGACGACGACGGCGAGCGGCGCCTTCGCTGCAGCACCGTCGGGCGCCACCAGCACGGGTATCCCCACGATGAAGCCCGCCCCGGCCGGTGCGACGAGCACCGGGATCCCGGCCGTTTCCGCCGCTCCCGGCGGTCCCGGCACCCCGGCGGCGGCCGCGACGAACGGCGGCACCGACGTCGGGGGCGAGGCGGCCAAGCCGACCGTCACGCGCGAGCCGATCATCAAGCGGTTCGAGAAGACGGCACCGTCCTCCAAGGAGAAGCCGGTCCTCCCGGGCCGTTCCTGAGGGCAAGGGGCCAGAGGCACCGCGCCCGGACCTGACGGCCCCCTTGACCGCGCGGGTCCGGACCTCACAGCCTCTCGACCCGACGGGCCCCGTACCACCACGGGCCCTTAACCCCACGGGTCCTTCACCTCGCGGGTCGTGACCTCGCGGGTTCTGAACCCCACGGGTCCTTCACCTCGCCGGTCCTGCACGCGCCGGTCCTGAACCGCGCGGGGTCGTGACCTCGCGAGTCCTCACCGCACCGGCCCTCACGGCACCGGCCCTCCCCAGATGCCGTCGGCGCGCCGGCATCCACCGCGGAGGTGGGCGACCGGTCCGCCGCGCCGCGCACCCTCGTAGCGTCCCGCAGAACGGGCCCGCCGCCGGGGCGGGCTCCGCTGCGAGGAGGGCAACCATGAGCAAGTACGAGGTCGACAGCGCACACGTGGCGAGCGCAGCCGGGGCGGCACGCGCCTCGGGCGGCGTGATCCACGCCGAGGTCGCAGCCATGATGCGCCACCTCGCCGAGCTCCAGGGCACCTGGCGCGGCGCCGCCGCCGCGACCTTCGAGGGACTCATGGCGGAGTGGCGGGCCACGCAGGCACAGGTGGAGGCCTCGCTCGAGCACGTCACCCAGGCGCTCGACGCGGCCGCGCGTCAGTACGAGGACGCCGAACTCGCGGCCACGCGCCTCTTCGCGCACTGAGATGTCGCGGTTCAGGCACGGATCTGATCCACGGGGAAGGAGCCCGAGCCGCGGCGCTGGGCTCGAGGCATCCGAGTGACCTCGCCGGGCCCAGAGCCCGGGGCCGGCAGACCCAGAGCCGCTCACGCCCAAAGCCCAGAGCGGGCTGCGCTTCGAGCCCCGAGCCGACGCAGGCGCGCAGTCCCACGAAGGCGCATTTGCCCGACGCGGGCCGGGTCAATAGGACCTCTCGCCGTGGTCGGCCGAACGCCTGCGACATACCCTGAGGGGGTGTCGGAGACTCACTCGGAGACCTACGCGATCGAGGGCATGACCTGCCGTGCGTGCGAGATCCGCATCCAGCGCGCGCTCGTCACGGTGCCCGGGATTGAGTCCGCAACGGCCAACGCCGGCACCGGGCTCGTCCAGGTCAGCACGTCCCGCGACGTGCCCCGCGCGGCGATCGAGGCGGCGGTGGCCCAAGCCGGCGAGGACTACCGGCTCGGGTCGCCTCGCCCTCGGCCCTGGCTGACGCGGGACCCGCTCGTGTGGCGGGATCTGGCGGTCGCCGTCGTCGGAGTGGGGCTGCTCGCCGTGCTCCTGCAGGTGAGCGGCCTGACCACGCTCGCCGACCGGGTGGGCACGACAGCGACGTCGGGCTCGCTGCTGGTGGTGGTGCTCCTGGGCCTGGCTGCGGGTTTCAGCACCTGCATGGCACTGGTGGGCGGCCTGGTGCTCGGCTTCTCGGCGAGGGCCGCCGCGGCCGATGGTGCGACCGGCCGCGGGACATGGGCACGGTGGCGGCCTCACGTCTCGTTCAACACCGGGCGCGTGATCGGCTTCTCCGTGCTGGGCGCGCTGACCGGACTCCTCGGCTCTGCGGTCACGCTCTCCGGCGTCGGTCTCGCGATCGCGATGCTTGCCGTCGCCGTCGTCATGACCCTCCTCGCGGTGCAACTCAGCGGGGCCTCGCCCCGGCTGTCCGCCGGCCTGCTGCCCACGCTCCCGGACGTGCTCTCTTCGCGCCTGCAGCGGGTGGCGGAGAGCCGCGAGGCGCAGGCAGACGGCAGCGGCAGCAGCGGCAGGCCGCGAGGGACGGGCCCCGTCCGGGCGAGCCTCACCGCCGCATCGGTCGGCGCCGCGACGTACCTCCTGCCGTGCGGGTTCACCCAAGCCGTCCAGGTGTACGCGCTCTCCACCGGGAGCGCCGCCCAAGGCGCGGCCATCATGGGAGCGTTCGCGCTCGGCACCACCCCCGGCCTCCTGGCCATCGGCGGGCTCGGCGCGAGCCTTCGCGGGGTGTGGGCGGCCCGCTTCGCGCGATTCGCCGCGGTGGCGGTGTTCGCATTCGCGCTCGTCAACGTGGGAGGAGCGCTCACCGTGCTCGTCCCCGGCTGGGGGTCCGGCGGCGGTCCGGCCGCTCCGGCGACCGAGGTCTCGGCCAACGTCCGCCTCGCGGACGGGGTGCAGTACCTCGCGACCACCCAGGTGGCCGACGGGTACGAGCCGGAGCACGCCGTCGTCTACGCCGGCACGCCCGTGGTGTGGGAGCTCACCTCCGAGGCGCTGACGTGCGCCTCCTGGATCCGGGCGCCGGAACTCGGCATCACCGAGGCCGTGCTGACCCCCGGAGAGGTCACCGAACTCACCTTCACCCCAACCGAGCCCGGCACCCTCACGTACACGTGCGGCATGGGGATGTACACGGGGACCATCGAGGTCATCGCGCGCCCGGCATGACGGACCAACACCCCCGCGGGGTAGCCCGTGTGGGTAGCCTCACCTCGTGACGGTGCTGGTCGATCCCCCCATGTGGCCACGGCACGGCCGGATCTGGGGGCACATGGTGAGCGACACGAGCCTCGAGGAACTCCACGCGATCGCTCGTGCGGCCGGCATCCCGGAACGAGGCTTCGACCGGGACCACTACGACGTGCCGGAAGAGATGATCGACCGGCTCGTGGAACTCGGCGCGGTCAGGGTCAGCACCCGGGAACTCATCGCCCGCCTCCGCGCCTCCGGCCTGCGCGTCACCGCCGGCCAGCGCTACGGCCGCGCCTGACGGAGCCTCGCGCCGGTCCCGCCGCCGTTTCGCGGACCTGAGGGACGATCAAGCGCCGAATCCGCCGCGACACGCCGCCTTTCGGCCCGCACCAACGGCGCGTCGCGAGCCTGATCGTCCCTCAGGTCCGCCGGACGCCTCCGGCACCCGCCGCACATGGCAGCGGGGCCGGGCCGCTCGCGCGACCCGGCCCCGCCGGGATGTGGAAGAGCAGGACTCAGAAGTCCATGCCGCCCATGTCGCCGCCGCCGGCGGCCGGGGCCGGGTGCTTCTCCGGCTTGTCGGCCACAACGGCCTCGGTGGTGAGGAAGAGGCTCGCGATCGAGGCCGCGTTCTGCAGCGCCGAGCGGGTCACCTTCACCGGGTCGTTGATGCCCGCGTGCATGAGGTCCTCGTACACGCCGGTCGCGGCGTTGAGGCCGTGCCCCTTGGGCAGGTGACGCACGCGCTCAGCCACCACGCCGCCCTCGAGGCCGGCGTTGATCGCGATCTGCTTGAGCGGCGCGTCGAGCGCGACCTTGACGATGTTGGCGCCGGTCGCCTCGTCGCCCTCGAGAGCGAGGTCGTCGAACGCGTCCTTGCCGGCCTGGATGAGCGCGACGCCACCACCGGCGACGATGCCCTCCTCGACGGCCGCCTTGGCGTTGCGCACGGCGTCCTCGATGCGGTGCTTGCGCTCCTTGAGCTCCACCTCGGTGGCCGCGCCGGCCTTGATGACGGCCACGCCGCCGGCCAGCTTGGCGAGGCGCTCCTGGAGCTTCTCGCGGTCGTAGTCGGAGTCGCTGTTCTCGATCTCGGCGCGGATCTGCTTCACGCGGCCCGCGATCTGCTCGGCGTCGCCGCCGCCGTCCACGATCGTGGTCTCGTCCTTGGTGACAACCACCTTGCGGGCGGTGCCGAGCAGGTCGAGCGTGGCGTTCTCGAGCTTGAGGCCCACGGTCTCGGAGATGACCTGGCCGCCCGTGAGGATGGCGATGTCCTGGAGCATGGCCTTGCGGCGGTCGCCGAAGCCGGGCGCCTTGACCGCGACGGACTTGAACGTGCCGCGGATCTTGTTGACCACGAGGGTGGCCAGGGCCTCGCCCTCGACGTCCTCGGCGATGATGGCCAGCGGCTTGCCGGCCTGCATGACCTTCTCCAGCAACGGGAGCAGGTCCTTGATGTTCCCGATCTTCGACTCGACCAGGAGGACGTAGGCGTCCTCGAGGACGGCCTCCTGACGCTCCGGGTCGGTGACGAAGTAGCCGGCCAGGAAGCCCTTGTCGAAGCGCATGCCCTCGGTGAGCTCCAGCTCGAGGCCCAGCGCGCTGGACTCCTCGACCGTGATGACGCCTTCCTTGCCCACCTTGTCCATCGCCTCGGCGATGAGCTCGCCGATCGCGGAGTCACCGGCGGAGATGCCGGCGGTCGCGGCGATCTCGGCCTTGGTCTCGACCTCCTTGGCGGCGGCCAGGAGCGAGGCGGTCACGGCCTCGACGGCCTTGTCGATGCCCTTCTTCAGGGCGATCGGGTTGGCGCCGGCGGCCACGTTGCGCAGGCCCTCCTTGACGAGCGCCTGGGCGAGGACGGTCGCCGTCGTGGTGCCGTCACCGGCGACGTCGTCGGTCTTCTTCGCGACCTCCTTGACGAGCTCGGCGCCGATCTTCTCGAACGGCTCCTCGAGCTCGATCTCCTTGGCGATCGAGACGCCGTCGTTGGTGATGGTGGGGGCGCCCCACTTCTTCTCGAGCACGACGTTGCGGCCCTTGGGGCCGAGGGTCACCTTGACGGCGTCGGCGAGGGTGTTGAGGCCCCGCTCCATGCCGCGGCGGGCGTCCTCGTCGAAAGCGATGATCTTGGCCATTCGGGTTCTGATCCTCCGCGATGCGGTTCGGCCGGGTCGACGCCCGCGACGGACGACGCGCGCCATGGCGGTCACGTCCCGCCCTGCCGCACGCCTCGACGGCCCAGCCCTCGGTGTTGTCACTCTCACGGCGAGAGTGCTAAGTCATGGTTAGCACTCTCGGGTTGCGAGTGCAAGCGAGGAACCGCGCCGCGCACGTGCGCCACCCCCGGGCCGACCGTTGCGCGATCGTGACCTTTGTTGCGAAACCGTGACCTTGGCCCTGCGCACTCCCTAGACTCGCGGACGTGTCCGCCGCCGCCGGTGAGGCCATCGTTGCCCTCACCCAGCCGATTCGGCGCACCCCTCTGCGCGGCGCTCTCGCGGCGAGCCTCGCCGTCGCCGGCCTGGTGGTCGTCGTCCTCACCGTCACCCCCGCTGCCCCCGCCGCCTCCCCGCCGGCGCACCCCGCCGTCGCCCTCTACCTCGACGGGATCGCACGTGACGCGAGCGGCGCCGTGATCGCCCTCCCGTCCTGGTCAGGGGCCACGTACCTGCCGGGCAGCCGCGTGATCGACCCCCTCGCCCAGGAGGCCGCCGCCGCCGACCGCGCCTGGCTCGCCGCCGGCACCATCCCCGGCGCCGGCGGCCCCTACGAGGAGATGATCACTGGCGCCCTCCTCGATCTCCGGGCGCTGACCAGGGACAACGGCGCGCTCGTGGCAGCGCAGCACAAGCGCTGGGAGTTCGTCTGGCCGCGCGACGCGTCCTTCGGCGCGGCCGCGTTCGCCGTCACCGGGCACACGAAGGACGCCCTCGACGTCCTCCTGCACCTCCAGGGCCTCCAGGCACCGGACGGATCGTTCGAGGCCCGGTACCTCCCCGACGGCTCCGGCGCCGTCCCCGACGACCGTGCCGCGCAGTCCGACGGCGCCGGCTGGGCACTCTGGGCCACCGCCACGCTCCTCGCGGCCCTCCCCGACCACGGCCCCCGGGCGGACGCCGCCGCACGCCTCGCGCCCCTGATCGACCGCTCGACCGCCTTCATCCTCGGCCAGGTCGACACCCCCACGGGCCTGCCGCGCGCCTCGAGCGACTACTGGGAGGTCCACGCCCGCACCCTGACCCTCGGGACCGCGGCGCCACTGCTGGCGGGGCTCGAGGCAGCGCTCGAGATCTACCGCGACCAGGGCCGTGGAGCGGACGCCACCACCGTCGGCGCCTTCGCCATGCGCCTGCGCGCGGCGATCGTCGAACGCTTCGGTCCGGACGGCTACCCGCGCCAACTCGGCCGCGACCTCCCCGACGCCGCGACCGCCTTCCTCCTCCCACCCTTCCAGGCCGCCCCGCTGCTCGGCGCCGTCGACGCGTGGGAGGGCTCCATCCCGCAGATGCTGCGGCCCGCCGGCGGCCTGGCTCCGGGGGCCGGTTGGCGAGACGACGGGATCTCGTGGACGCCGCAGACCGCGCTCTACGCCCTCGCCGCCGCGTCCCTCGGTGACCGCGAGCGCGCGGAGCAGTGGCTCGCCTGGCTCGACGCGCACCGCACCCCCTCCGGCGCCCTCCCGGAGAAGGTGCTCGCGGACGGCTCCCCCGCGGCCGTGGCGCCCCTCGCCTGGACGTGCGCCCTGGTGGTCCTCACCGCGCAGACGCTCGAGGACGACGGCGGGGCGTAGCACCCAGGAGCGAGGCGGGCCTCGTCGAGCGCCCCGCGACCCCCAGGTCGGCGGAACCGGCCCGCCCGGTTACGGCTCGTAGTCCCCGCGAAGGACCACCGCGATCGAGTCGGTGGCGTCCGCCAGCTCTACGAGTTGGGTAATCCCGAGGACCGCCCCCACCTGCTGCGCGGTGTCGGCCAGGTCGGCGTTGTTGTAGTACACGGTGGAGACGGTCGGCAGTCGCGAGCCGTAGTCGTCCGGGGTGACGTCCGTGAAGCCGTCGGCGGTCAACTTCTCGGCTGCCCCGCCCGCCAGGCCCGCGACGCCCGCGCCGTTGAGCACGAAGATCTGCGCGTCGCGGATGACGTTCAGTTCCGGCGTCGGCTCCGGCTCGGGGCTCTCGGACTCCTCCGGGGCGGCCGTCTCCTCCGGCGCCGCGGTCTCCTCGGGCGCCACGCTCTCCTGGGTGGTGGGCGCCGCCGTCGTCGTCGAGGTCGGAGATCCCTGGTTCGAGAGGTAGGAGACGCCGAGGTAGGCGAGGGCGGGCGCAAGGATCAGGACGAGGATGAACGGAAGGAAGGTTCGCCACCGCGAGGCGGGCGCCCGGTGGACGCCCTGGGGCACCCGATCGGCCCCGAGGGAGTCGAACTCGTCCTCCGGGTAGGGGTAGTCGCGCTTCGCCACGGCTGAAGGCTAGCCGGTGGTCACGGCTAGAGGTCCGCGCCCAGACGGCGAGCCGAACGAGCACGCTGGCGCTCGTCGCGCATGCGACGCAGCCGCTTGACGAGGAGTGGGTCCGCGGCCAGGGCGTCCGGGCTGTCGATCAGCGTGTTGAGGACCTGGTAGTAGCGCGTGGCCGAGAGGTCGAACAACTCGCGGACCGCGGTCTCCTTGGCGCCCGCGTACTTCCACCACTGCCGCTCGAAGGCGAGGATGGCCCGGTCCCGCTCGGAGAGGGCCTCCGCGCCCCGCGTTGGCGCCTGGGCGAGAGCCTCCTCAGCACTCACGTCGCCTCCTCGTTCCGCCGGGGCCGTCTTTCGCCGGTGCCGGCACAACTCTAGGCGCGAACTACACCGGTGTCATTCAGGCCGCGCTCGGGCCTGCGCGGACCTGAGGGACGATCAGGGGTCCGACACGCCGTCAACAGGAGGCCCGGCACGGCGTGTCGCACTCCATCGGCACGCTGATCGTCCGTGAAGTCCGGCGCGGCGGTCCCAAGTCCGGGTCCGGGGCTCCCGTCCCGGTGGCCTCGCGCCCGGCCGGTACTCTCCCCCGCGTGACGACCACGCCGGCCCCGCTCGCAACCCTGGTAGAGCCGGGCTGGGCCCGCGCCCTTGCCCCCGTCGAACCCCAGATCCGCGCGATGGGCGACTTCCTGCGGACCGAGATCGCCGCGGGCCGCGGATACCTCCCCGCCGGAGACGCGGTGCTCCGGGCCTTCCGATCCCCGGCGTTCGACGACGTCCGGGTGCTCATCGTGGGCCAGGACCCCTACCCCACACCCGGTCACCCGATGGGCCTGTGCTTCTCGGTGCAGCCGCACGTCAACCCGCTTCCCCGGAGTCTGGAGAACGTCTTCACCGAACTCGCCGCCGACGTCGGGGTTCCCCGCCCCGCCACCGGCGACCTCAGCGCGTGGACCGAGCACGGCGTCATGCTCCTCAACAGGGTGCTCACCGTCCGTCCGGGCGCACCGGCGTCGCACCGCGGCAAGGGCTGGGAACAGGTGACCGACCAGGCGATCCGCGCGCTCGTGGCGCGAGGCACGCCGCTCGTGGCGATCCTCTGGGGCCGCGACGCGCAGTCGCTCGCCCCGCTGCTGGGCGACACCCCGATCATCGCGAGCACGCACCCGAGCCCGCTCTCCGCGTCGCGTGGCTTCTTCGGCTCGCGGCCGTTCTCGCGGGCGAACGCCCTGCTGACCGAACGCGGCGCGAGCCCCGTGGACTGGTCGTTGCCGCCCGCCTGACGTCCCCCAGGGGGCGGGCGGCGGCCGGACGGCCGGCCGCCCAGGAGGACGCCGGCGCCGCGTCCGTGCCGCGCGAGCCGCCGACAGGAGGAAGATGGAGGCGTGAGCGAGCCGACGATCACACGGCCAGGCCCTCGCTGGAGCCGGTACGTGGCGCTGGGCGACTCCTTCACCGAAGGCTTGTGGGACGCCCACCCGGCCCAGCCCGACACGCTCCGCGGCTGGGCCGACGTGCTCGCCGGCCACCTCTCCGCCCGCCGCCAGGCGTTGGGTGAGGAACCGCTGGAGTACGCCAACCTGGCCGTCCGAGGCCGCCTCTTGGGCCCGATCATCGCCGAGCAGGTGCCGGCGGCCCTCGAGCTGGAACCCGACCTCGTCTCCCTGGTCGGGGGCGGCAACGACGTCCTGCGGCCTTCCGTGGACGTCGACGCGCTCGCCGCGGACCTGGAGTACGCCGTCGTCCGCCTGCGCGCCGCCGGGATCGACGTCCTGCTGGGCACGGGCATGGACGCCGCCGACTCCCCGCTCATCAAGGCCACCCGCGGGCGCGTGGCCACGCTCAACTCGCACGTATGGTCCATGGCCCGCCGGCACGGGGCGTACGTCCTCGACATCTGGGGCATGCGGTGCCTGCGCGACTGGCGGATGTGGAGCGAGGACCGCATCCACCTGACGGGCGAGGGGCACGCCCGCGTGGCCCAGGCGGCGCTCGTGGCGCTCGGGCTCGATCCGGACGACCCCGACTGGGACGACCCCCTCACCCCCCTGCCCCCGCCGCCCGCCGTCGAGCGGCTGCGGTGGAACGTCGAGTGGCTGCGGCACCACGTGTACCCGTGGGCGACGCGCCGGCTGCGCCGTCGCTCATCCGGCGACCTGCGAGTGCCCAAGCGGCCAGGGGTGGCGCCCGTGTCCGACGTTCCGGCGAGCCGACCGGCCGAACCCCTCGACGACGACGGCGCGGGCCGGGAGGATGGCCCGAGCAACGCGCGTGCTCCGCATCCACGCGAGGCGGCCGACGCCGGCCCCGAGACGGCCCCGACCGAGAGGACCACCCCCGTGAACGACCGGATCGACTACACGACCTCCGACGACGTGCCGGACGCCGCGGCCTGGGTGCGGTCCACGCGGCACAGCGGCGACGTGCTCCGCGGGGGTCACCCCGAGAACGCACCGGAGAGCATGGTCGAACGTTTCGAGGAGAAGGCCGAACTCGTGGGAGCCAGCCCGGACGGCGGGCCCGACGAGGTCGAGGCCTACGAGGCGGGCGAGGACGACGGCCTGATCTCCTGACGGGAGTCCCGACCCCACAACGCACCCACAACGCGGCAGATCCGGTGGCTCGTGTCCACCGGATCTTCCGCGTTGTGGGGTTGTGGGCCTTGGCGTTGTGGGGTTGTGGCGTTGTGGGCCCTGGCGCTGTGGGCCCTGGCGCTATGGGGTCTCGCGCTGGAGCCGCCTGTCGGGATCGAACCGACGACCGTCCGCTTACAAGGCGGGTGCTCTACCTCTGAGCTAAGGCGGCGAGACGCCGCACGAGTCTAGACAGTCTCCGCCGGATCCCCCGCTCCGGCCCTCGCCGGACCTCCGCCCGACGAATCCACCCACACCCGCCGAATCCACCCACACCCGCCGAAACCACCCACACCAGACGGAGGCGCCCACCCGTGGCGAATCCGCCCGCACGTGGCGACTCCGCCCGCACGTGGCGACTCCGCTCACACGTGACGAACGCGGAGTTGATCGGGGAATGGGGGCCCATTCCCCGAGCAACCCCGCGTTCGGCGGGAGGACGTGGAGGCGAGGTCAGCCGGCCGGGGTGGCGGTCGGCTCGGCGGTCGCGGCGCCGGTCGGTTCCGTTGTCGCGGCCCCGGTCGGTTCAGCGGTCGCCGCGCCATCGCCCACGATCGCGGCGCGCAGGTCGTCGGTGTTCCGCCAGTCGCCCGTGAAGGCCTCGCCGTCGATGAGGATCGTCGGCGTTCCGGTGACGCCGTCGTCGCTCGCCTGGCTCGTCGCGGCCGCCACCCAGTCGTTGAAGACGCCCTCGGTGAAGGTGTCGGCCACCGCCTGCGGGACCCCGACGCCGACGGCGATGGAGGCGATCTCCTCGTCGCTCAGGCCGTCGGTGTTCTCCGCGGGCTGGTTCTCGAAGAGGGCGCGGTAGAACGCCGTGAACTGCTCGGGCGCCTGGTCGGCGACCACGGCCGCCGCCTGTGCCGCGCGCGTGGAGTAGTTGGTCCCGTTGGAGAACCGGTCGAGGATCGCCAGCGGGTGGTAGACCACCGTCGCCTGGCCGGCGTCGGCCAGGTCCTCCAGCATGACGCCGTTGGTGAGCTCGAACTGACCGCAGTAGGGGCACATGAAGTCGGCGTACACCTGCACGGTCGGCGCGCCGTCGTTCGCGGAACCGACGCCCTCGGCGCCCACCACGATGCCGCCCGACTCGTTCGCCCCGGCGGGGCTCGCGACGTCGTCGAGCGCGGACTTCTGGCTCTGGCCGATGATCACGACGGCCGCCACGGCGATCAGCGCGAGCACTGCGACGATCGTGCCGATCAGGATGATGCGGTTCCGCTTCTCTCGCTTGGCCTGCTCCTCCCTGAGGCGGCGGGCCTCCTCACGCGCGGCCTCACGCCGCTCGGCCTTGGTCGGGCGAGGTGTGTTCGAGGTTGCCATGAGTCCCCTTCGGGTCGTGGAGGTGGGCGCGGGCTGTGGACGACGACGGCGCCCGGCTCGGGACATCCGCGCCACCCCGCGGGGAGTGGCACGGAATCGGTCGTGAGGTGGAAGCGGATGAGGTCAGGGGGTCGGCTACACGTCTAGGGGTCGAGCCCCAGCGCGCCGTCGGCGGAGAAGCGACTTCGTGGCCACCGGACGAGGAAGACCGACCCTGCCACGAGGGCGGCGTCGCGGAGGAGGACCGTGAGGTAATCGGCCTCACCCTGCGCGACCTCGCCACCCCCGCCGAAGCAGCCGCAGTCGATCGACAGGCCCCGCGCCCAGGCGGACGCCACGCCGACGACGAACCCCAGCATCAGCAGGCCGTTGACCACCGCGACGTATCGCGTCAGCAGGCCCACGAGCAGGAGGAGGCCCACAAGGATCTCCACGACGGGCAGCGCGTAGCCCACCACCCCGGCCAGCCCGGTGGGGAGCAGCTCGTAGGCGCGGACCGCGCGCACGCTGGCCGGTAGGTCCATGACCTTGGCGACGCCCGCCCACAGAGCCACGCCCGCCAGGACGAGGCGGAGCACCAGGCTGATCCAGGGCTGGATGTCCACCCAGGCGCGTCGCCGCGGCTCGGCGCCGGTCTCCCCGGCCCCGACGTCGACGGACACGTCACGAGCGGACGCCGGACGGGGCCGGTTCGTCGAGGTCTTCGTCACGGTGGCTCGTTTCGTCGCAGGAGGCGCCCGCTCGCGGCGCGCCGACCAGCCCTCAGGGTACGACGTGCCCCCGACACGCACCTGGGCCGCTCGCCGCAGCGCCGCTCACCCGTGCCGGCCGAGGTGGTGTCCGGGGCCCGCCTGGAGACTGCGTCACCCCGACGTGCGCAGCGGGGCCCAGTCCGGCGTCGTCGCCCCGCTGGCCACCACCGCAAGGGCCGCGATCACCACCACGACCGCCACCACCACCACGAGCGTGCTCACCACCGAGCGCGGGGGGAGCACGGCGAGCGCCGTCCGAACGCCCTCTCGGGCCGGCCGGCTGGTCGGGACGAGCCACGCGACGGTGAGTGCCGCGAGGAAGGCCAGCCCGACGGCGAGGCTCTCGCCGCGCGGGCCAAGGCCCCCGGGCCCGCCGATCGGGTCCACCGCGCTCCCGGCCACGAGTCCGACCGCCCACCACACCCCGATCCCGGCCAGGACCCCGAGGCCCACCGAGACCGCCACCACGAGCGCGCCCCGCAGCACGTGCAACGGCGAGGCGAGCGAGGCGACGGCCACGTCCGAGCGCCGCGGCCCGGCCCGCATCCGCCGCGACCGGGTGGACCGCATCGCGTACCCCAGCGCCGAGGCGAGCACGAGGGCAGACGCGCATGCCACCGCGACCAGGCCGGGCCACACCATGGCCAGGCCGGCCGCGACCAGGCTTCCCACCACCACCAGAGCGGGCCTCGATCGGGCGGGACGCGCCCACGCCGGCACCTCGGCAGGCTGGGCGGCCGGGGGTGCGGGCGCCGGCGCGAAGGGGCCCGGGTACGCGGCAGGGACAGGCGTCGACGTCGGCGCAGGAAAGGCGCCCGGCGGCGCATTCCCGGGCCGGCCGGGGTAGGGGTACGGAAAGGTCGGCACGACGGCGCCGCCCACCACAGGGGATGTCGGCTGCGCGAGCGGCGAGCGCGGGACCGGGGGCGGCGGCGCCGAGACGGGCGCCGGAGGCGCGGTCACCGGTGCCGGGGGCCGGGCC
>JARKOU010000234.1 GCA_029975645.1 Actinomycetales bacterium | reverse complement strand
GACGAAGGCGACGACGTCGCGGGCGAGCCGCTCGGGCTGCTCCCAGAGCACCGCGTGCCCGGCGTCGGGGTACTCGATCCACCGGCTCCCGGGCACGGCGTCCACCAGGCGGCGGGTCTCGTCCCGGCTCACGAGCGCGTCCCGCGCGCCGCTCACGACGAGCGTCGGCGCGAGGATCGGTCCGCCGTCGGTCGGGACCGCAGAGAGAAGGAGGCCGTCGAGACTCAGGCCCCAGATCGCCGCGGGAATCTTCAGGGCATCCTCCACCAGCAGGTCGAGGAAACCCTCGGGGAGCAGCTCAACCCGGGTGAAACCGAGCGTGAACGACCGCACCCATGCCGGGTCGAGGGGATCGGTCAGCCGGTCGAGCTCCGCGGCGAACGGCGGTCGGGGTCCCTGTAACGACCGGGGCGCGCCCGCCAGGACGAGGCCCGCGACGCGCTCCGGGTGGGTGACGGCAACCTGCTGGGCCACGTACCCGCCGCTGGAGGCGCCGACGAGCACCGCGGCACCGACTCCGATCGCGTCGAGGAACGCCACGGCGTCCTGGGCGAGCTCGGGAAGCGTGTACCCGGTCCCGGGCTTGTCGGCGTCGCCGTGCCCGCGCTGGTCCGGTGCCACCGCCCGGACGCCGGGCGGGAGGTAGGACAGGAACGGGGTGAAGGCGCGCCGCGACTCGCCCCAGGCGTGCAACAGGATCAACGGTGCGCCGTCGCCCGCGCCCTGCTCGACGTACGACGTCGTCAGCCCCGTCCTCAGCCGCGCGAGACGCTCTCGGCCCCCCATGACGTCGAGGCTACGCCGCACTCATCGCGCAGCCCAGCCCGGTGAGGCTGGGTTCAGCCGCCCCGGCGGGCGCGGAGCGCGGCCAGCGCCTCATCGAGCAACTGAGCGCCGTCGGCGTCGCTGCGCCGTTCCTTCACGTAGGCGAGGTGGGTCTTGTAGGGCTCGTTCTTGGGCGGAGCCGGTGGGTTCTCCCGGTCCTGCCCGGCCGGCAGGCCGCACCGGGGACAGTCCCACAACTCGGGCACCACGCCCCCGGCCTCCTGAGCGAAGCTCGGCCGGGTCTCATGTCCGTTCGCGCACCAGTAGGACACCCAGAACCGAGGCGCCGCTTCGCCGCGCTCGGCTTCACCCATCGGGCCCGCGCCAACACGCGAGCCCCGAATCGCACTTCCGCCGGCCATGTCTGCGTTCCCCTCAGCTCGCGAACTTCTGGATCAGGTTCAGCAGCACGATCACGACGCCCCAGATCAGGGCCGCGCCGACCGTGATCCGGTTGAGGTTGCGCTCCGCCACCCCGGAGCTCCCGATGCTGCTCGAGATGCCGCCGCCGAACATGTCGGAGAGGCCGCCGCCCTTGCCCTTGTGCATGAGGATCGTCAGGATCAGGACGGCGCTGGTGAGCACCAGCAAGACCTGCAGGGAGATGCGCAACGCGTCCACAGGGGTTCCTCACGTCGGGAGCCGGGCCGGACCCCCGCCACCGCACAGCGCGCAGCCCGGGGAACCCGGTCAAGGATAAGCGATCGGGGTCGGGCGGCCGGTCAGCCACCCGACCCCGATCGGGTCGATCTCTCTCTCGATCTCGCGGTACTGCGTGCCGCGATGCGGGCGATCAGGCCCCGGCGTTGCGGACGATCGCCGCGAACTCCTCGGCGTCCAGGCTCGCACCGCCCACCAGGCCGCCGTCGACGTCCGGCTTGGCCATGATCTCCGCGCTGTTGGAGGCCTTGACCGAGCCGCCGTACAGCACCCGAACGGTCTCGGCGACGTCGGCGTCGTACAACTCGGCCAGCCGCACCCGGATCGCCGCGCAGACCTCCTGCGCGTCGTCCGGCGTCGCGACCTCGCCCGTGCCGATCGCCCAGACGGGCTCGTAGGCGATCACGGTCTTGGCGGCGTCCTCGGCCGAGAGGCCCTCGTACGCGCCGTCGACCTGGGCGAGCGTGTAGGGCACGTGCTCGCCGGCCTTGCGGATGTCCAGGCCTTCGCCCACGCAGATGATCGGCGTCATGCCGGCGGCCAGGGCGACCTTGGTCTTGGCCGCGACCTGCGCGTCGGTCTCCGCGTGGTACTGCCGCCGCTCGCTGTGGCCGAGGACAACGTACGAGACGCCGAGAGCCTGCAGCTGCGCCGCCGAGATCTCACCGGTGTAGGCGCCCTTGGCGTGCTCCGAGACGTCCTGAGCCGCGTACTTGATGGACAGCTTGTCGGCGTCCACCAGCGTCTGCACGGAGCGGAGGTTGGTGTACGAGGGGCAGACGACGACCTCGACCACCGAGTAGTCGTGCTTGGCGTCGTCCAGGGACCACGCGAGCTTCTGGACCAGCTGGATGGCCTGGTGGTGGTCCAGGTTCATCTTCCAGTTGCCCGCCATGAGGGGGGTGCGTGCCATGGGTCAGCCCTCCAGGATCGCGATGCCGGGGAGGGACTTGCCCTCGAGGAACTCGAGGCTGGCGCCGCCACCGGTGGAGATGTGGCTGAAGCCGGCCTCGTCGAGGCCGAGGATGCGCACGGCCGCGGCCGAGTCACCGCCGCCCACAATGGAGAAGGTGTCGGCGTCGATCATCGCCTGGGCCACCGCGCGTGTGCCGTTCGCGAAGGCCGGGAACTCGAACACGCCCATCGGGCCGTTCCAGACCACCGTCTTGGAGTCGGCGATCTTGCTCGCGAAGAGCTCCGCCGACGCGGGGCCGATGTCGAGCCCCATCTTGTCGTCGGGGATGGCGTCAGCCGCCACGACCTCGAAGGGGGCGTCCGGCGCGAAGGAGTCGGCCGCGACGATGTCCGTGGGCAGGACGATCTCGACGCCGTTGGCCTCAGCGGTGGCGAGGTAGCCCTTGACCGTGTCGATCTGGTCGGCCTCGAGGAGCGAGTTGCCCACCCCGTAGCCCTTGGCGGCCAGGAAGGTGTAGACCATGCCGCCGCCGATGAGGAGGCGGTCGGCCTTGGTCAGCAGGTTGGCGATGACGCCCAGCTTGTCCGAGACCTTCGAGCCGCCGAGGACCACGACGTACGGCCGGCCCGGGTTGTCGGTCGCCTTGCGGAGGGACTCGACCTCCTTGAGCACGAGGGACCCGACGGCGGCCGGGAGCAGCTTGGCGATGTCGTAGACGGAGGCCTGCTTGCGGTGCACGACGCCGAAGCCGTCCGAGACGTACGCGTCCGCCAGCTCGGCGAGCTGGGCAGCGAACGCCGCGCGCTCGGCCTCCACCTTCGAGGTCTCGGCTGCGTAGAAGCGGACGTTCTCGAGGACAGCCACCTCGCCGTCGGCCAGGCTCGCGGCGACTGCCTTCGCCGACTCGCCCACGGTGTCCGTGGCGAACTTGACGTCGATGCCGAGGAGTTCGCCGAGCCGCGCAGCGGCCGGGGCGAGCGAGTACTTGTCCTCCGGCGCGCCCTTCGGGCGGCCGAGGTGGGCCACGATCAGCACCGCGGCACCGGCGTCGCGCAGCTGCTGGATCGTCGGGAGCGAGGCGCGGATCCGGCCGTCGTCCGTGATCGTCTTGCCGTCGAGCGGCACGTTGAAGTCCGAGCGAAGGAGGACCTTCTTGCCGTGCAGGTCGCCGAGGTCGGCAACAGTCTTCATAGGGATCTACCCGTTCTCTGGTGTGGACAGAACAACGTCCGCGGGCGCGGACTCTTCGCCTGCGCCCGCGGACGTCTCGATCTGATGCTCGGTCACCCGGTCAGGGCTCCCGATCGGGTTGTGGTCAGAGCCGCTCGCCGACGTAGACGGTGAGGTCGGCGAGGCGGTTCGAGTAGCCCCACTCGTTGTCGTACCAGGACACGACCTTCACCAGGTCGCCCGAGACCTTGGTGAGGCCGGCGTCGAAGATGCTCGAGGCCGGGTCGGTCTCGATGTCCTTGGAGACGATCGGGTCCTCGGTGTAGGTGAGGATGCCCTTGAGGCCCTCGGACTCCGAGGCTGCCTTGACGGCGGCGTTGACCTCGGCGGCCGTGACCTCGCGGGCGGCGATGAAGGTCAGGTCCGTGGCCGAGCCCGTGGGCGTCGGAACGCGGAGGGCGTAGCCGTCGAGCTTGCCCTTGAGCTGCGGGAGCACCAGGGAGACCGCCTTCGCGGCGCCCGTGGCGGTCGGGACGATGTTCAGGGCGGCGGCGCGAGCGCGACGCAGGTCCTTGTGCGGGGCGTCCTGGAGGTTCTGGTCCTGGGTGTACGCGTGGATCGTGGTCATGAGGCCGCGCACGATGCCGAACTGCTCGTCGAGGACCTTGGCCAGCGGGGCGAGGCAGTTGGTGGTGCAGGACGCGTTGGAGATGATGTGGTGCTTGGCCGGGTCGTAGTCGGTGTGGTTCACGCCGACCACGAACGTGCCGTCCTCGTTCGACGCCGGGGCGGAGATGATGACCTTCTTGGCGCCCGCCTCGATGTGGGCCTTGGCCTTCTCAGCGTTGGTGAAGATGCCGGTCGACTCGATGACGATGTCGGCGCCCAGCTCGCCCCAGGGGAGCTCGGCGGGGTTGCGGACCGCGAGGGCCTTGAAGGTGTGGCCCGCTGCCGTGATGGAGTCCTCGGTGTAGGAGACGTCCCCGTCGAGACGGCCGAGGATCGAGTCGTACTTGAGCAGGTGCGCAAGCGTCTTGTTGTCCGTGAGGTCGTTCACGCCGACGATCTCGATGTCGGCGCCCGACGCCAGGATCGCGCGGAAGAAGTTACGGCCGATCCGACCGAAGCCATTGATACCGACGCGGATGGTCACAGTGTCCTCCTGAGCGCGATCGTGTACGCGCTGCTCGTCCGATGATGGTTGTCCCGCAGCACAGCGGGCCTGGTGCACGACGGCGCGCACCAGATGCCTGCGAGGCTACACCGCACGTTGCGGTGCACGTGGGCCAATGCGCCCATGGACCACGGGCCGGCGACCGGTACCGCGCGCCACGTCAGACGACGTCAGACGTCCAGCATGTCCGCGGTGAGCCCGTGCTCCGTATCCGGGATGCCCAATTCGTGCGCCTTCTTGTCCGCCATGGCGAGAAGACGGCGGATTCGCCCCGCGACGGCGTCTTTGGTCAGCGGAGGGTCGGAGAGCTGGCCGAGTTCCTCGAGGCTGGCCTGCTTGTGCTCCAGGCGCAGGCGCCCGGCCTGGACGAGGTGCTCCGGGACCTCGTCGCCCAGGATCTCGAAGGCCCGTTCCACCCTCGCCCCGGCCGCCACCGCGGCTCGGGCGCTCCGGCGCAGGTTCGCGTCGTCGAAGTTGGCGAGCCGGTTTGCGGTGCCCCGCACCTCGCGGCGCATGCGCCGCTCCTCCCACACGAGCACCGCCTCGTGGGCGCCCATCCGGGTGAGCATCGCGCCGATGGCGTCGCCGTCGCGGATCACCACGCGGTCCACGCCGCGGACCTCGCGCGCCTTCGCCTGGACCCCGAGGCGCCGCGCCGCGCCGACGAGGGCCAGCGCGGCCTCGGGCCCCGGGCACGTGACCTCCAGGGACGAGGATCGGCCCGGCTCGGTCAGCGAGCCGTGGGCGATGAACGCGCCCCGCCAGGCGGCGACGGCGTCGCACACCCCCGCCGAGACCACGTGCGGCGGCAGGCCCCGGACCGGCCGGCCGCGCCCGTCGAGCAGGCCGGTCTGGCGCGCGAGCGCCTCGCCGTCGCGGATCACGCGCACCACGTAGCGGTTCCCACGCCGCAGGCCTCCGCCCGAGACCACCACCAGGTCGCTCGTGTGCCCGTAGATCTCGGTGATCGCCTGTCGCACCCGACGCGCCGCCATGGCGGTGTCCAGCTCCGCCTCGACCACGATGCGTCCGGAGATGATGTGGAGCCCACCGGCGAAGCGCAGCGTTGCCGAGACCTCGGCCTTGCGGCAGCAGACCTTGTCCACCCGAAGCCGGGACAACTCGTCCTTGACCGACCGGGTGAGCGACATGCCGGTCATCCTGCCACCGTCCCGACGTCGCCGAAAAAGCTCTCGAAGGCGTCCCGGTAGGCGGCCGCGAGCCGGAGGGGGTCGTGCTTGGCGGAACTGGCGCCCGAGCGCACCTGGCGCAGGAGGACGTGCGCTCCGAGCCGCTCGGCGGCCGCCTCCAGCGCGTCGAGGTCCTCCACCGCCAGCGGATCGGCGACGACGACGTCGATGCGCAGGCCCGGCGCGTGCTCGCCCAGTACCCGGAGGTGGTCCTCGGCCCGGTACCCCGCCGTCTCCCCGGGCTGGGCCACGAGGTTGAGGGTCACGGCGCGCCGCGCCGTCGTCCGGTGCAGGGCGTCGGCGAGATCGGGCACGAGCAGGTGCGGGAGCACGGACGTGAACCACGAGCCGGGCCCGAGCACCACCCAGTCGGCGTCGAGGATCGCTTCCACGGCCTCGGGGCGCGCGGGCGGGTCCGGGGGCAGGATCCGGACGTGCTCCACCCGTCCGCTGACCGCGACGCGGCTCTGGCCACGGATCGCGGTGGTCCGGCCGTCGGTGGCCACGACGTCGGCCTCGATGTCCAGCGGGACGGCGGACATCGGGAGCACGCGCCCGCGGGCGCCGAGCAGCCGGCCGACCCAGTCGAGGCCGTCCACCGGGTCGCCGAGCAGCTGCCACAAGGCGACGATGAGCAGGTTGCCCACCGAGTGCCGGTCCAGGGTCCCGGTGGTGTGGAACCGGTGCTGGAGCACGTCCCGCCAGGTACGCCCCCACTCGCTGTCGTCGCAGAGCGCTGAGAGGGCCATCCGGAGGTCGCCCGGCGGCAGGACGCCGAACTCCTCGCGCAGGCGACCCGAGGAACCGCCGTCGTCGGCCACCGTGACGATCGCCGTGAGGCTGTCCGAGATGTGCCGCAGGGCGGCGAGCGTCGCGGCCAGGCCGTGGCCCCCGCCCAGGGCCACCACACGCGGACCGGTCGGCTGCGACCGTCGAGCGTGCGCTCCGTGCACGCCGTGCGTGCTCATTCGCGGCCCAGGTCCCGGTGGACCACGCGGACGCGCTGGCCGTGCGCACGCAGGCGCTCGGCCATGGCCTCGACGATCGCGACCGAACGGTGCTTGCCCCCCGTGCACCCGACGGCGATCGTCACGTAGGGCTTCTGCTCCTTCATGTAGCCGTCGAGGAGCGGCTCGATGAGGGCGAGGTAGCGATCGATGAACTCCTGCGCCCCGGGCAGGGCGAGGACGTAGGAGGAGACGGGAGCGTCTTTGCCGGTGAGCGGCCGCAGGTCCGCCACCCAGTACGGGTTCGCGAGGAATCGCATGTCCACCACGTGGTCCGCGTCGATCGGGATGCCGTACTTGAACCCGAAGGACACGAGGGTGACACGCATGGCCCGCTCGGTGGGACCGCACACGATGTCGGTGACCGTCCGGGTGAGCTCGTGGACCGTGAGCTCCGAGGTGTCGATGACCACGTCGGCGCGCGCGCGGACCTGCTCCAGCAGCACGCGCTCGGCGGCGATGCCATCGAGGATCCGGCCCCCGCCCTGCAGCGGGTGCGGGCGGCGCACCTGCTCGAAACGTCGCACGAGCACCTCGTCCGAGGCGTCCAGGAACAGGATCCGGAAAGCGACCCCCGTGTCCCGCAGGTCGTTGAGGACCACCACGAGGTCCGAGAAGAACTCGCCTCCCCGGACGTCGACGACGACGGCGAGCCGCCGCACACCCCCGCGATCCGCGGTGGCCGTCATCATCCCGGCCAGGGGCGGGAGCATGGTCGGGGGCAGGTTGTCGACCACGTACCAGCGAAGGTCCTCGAGGGCCGCCGCCGCCCGGGTGCGGCCCGCGCCCGACATCCCGGTGATCACCAGGAGTTCGGGGCGGGCGGACGCCGGGGCGCCCGTCGGTCCGTCGGCCTGGCGGGACCCCTCGGGCGCCTCGATCGGCGCGGGCCCCTCGGGCATCTTCTCCGGCGGCGTGGACGTCATTGCCCAAGGATGCCAGTCACGTCGCGGCCTCGCCCACGGGGACCGGCTCCGTGGACGCTTCGTCGAGACGCGCAGACGCCACCCGGGCACCGTCGCTCGCGGCGCCGTCGGCACCGCCGCGCAAAGCGGCCACCACGAGAGCGGCCGTGCGCGGCCCCACGCCGGGCACCGCCGCGACCTGGTCGACGTCGGCGGCCCGGAGGGCCCGCACCGAACCGAAGCGCTCCAGGAGGGCCGCACGACGCACCGGGCCCAGGCCGGGGATCTCGTCGAGCGCGGACGCGGTCATCGCCTTGGTCCGGCGCTCGCGGTGGTGCGTGATCGCGAACCGGTGAGCCTCGTCGCGGACGCGCTGGAGGAGGTAGAGGCCCTCGCTCTGACGGGGCAGGACCAGCGGGAAGTCGTCGCCCGGCAGCCAGACCTCCTCGAGCCGCTTCGCGAGGCCGATCAGCGCGACGTCGTCGACGCCGAGGTCGTCGAGCACTGTCTGCACGGCCGCGACCTGGGGCGGGCCGCCGTCGACCACCACGAGGTTCGGCGGGTAGGCGAACCGCGCGCGCCGCGGGCCGGTGTCCCGACTCTCGTCGGCGTCGTCCGTGCTCCCGTTGCCCTCGGCGCGCATCCGCCGGAAGCGCCGTTCGAGCACCTCGGCGAGGGCTTCGGTGTCGTCGCGGGCTCCGTTGCCGTCCGGGCCGCGCACCACGAACCGGCGGTACTCGCTCTTGCGGGCGAGGCCGTCCTCGAAGACGACCATCGAGCCCACCTGGTGCGTGCCCTGGAGCGTGGAGACGTCGTAGCACTCGATGCGCAGCGGGGCGTCGGGCAGGCCGAGGGCCTCCTGGATCTCGCGGAGTGCCTGGCTACGGGAGGTGAGGTCGCCGGCGCGGCGCGTCTTGTGCAGGGCGAGCGCCTGCTCGGCGTTGCGCTGGAGGGTCTCGGCCAGCGCCCGCTTGTCCCCACGTTGCGGGACGCGGACGTCGACCCGGGAGCCTCGGAGCCCGGTGAGCCAGGCGCTCACCTCGGCGACGTCGGCGGGCAGGACGGGGACCAGCACCTCCCGCGGCACGTGCGCGGCGCCGTCGTCCGGCTCGCCCGCGGCGTCGCCGTAGACCTGTTGCAGGAGGCGTTCGACCAGTTCGGCGTCGGTGACGTCCTCGACCTTCTCCACCACCCAACCGCGCTGGCCCCGGATCCGGCCCCCGCGGACGTGGAACACCTGGACGGAGGCCTCCAACTCGTCGCCCGCCATGGCGAAGACGTCGGCGTCCGTGCCGTCCGGGAGGACGACGGCGTTGCGCTCGACCACGCGCTGGAGCGCGCCGATGTCGTCCCGCAGCCGAGCGGCACGCTCGAAGTCCAGGTCCGCGGCCGCGGAACGCATCTCCTTCTCGAGGCGCCGCACGAAGGGCGCGGTCTCCCCCGCCATGAACGAGCAGAAGTCCTCCGCGAGGGCGCGGTGGTCCTCGGGGCTGATGCGGCCCACGCACGGGGCGGAGCACTTGTCGATGTACCCGAGGAGGCACGGCCGGCCGCTCGCGGCCGCGCGCCGGTAGACCCCGGCCGAGCACGTGCGCACCGGGAAGACCCGCAGCAGCAGGTCCACCGTCTCCCGGATTGCCCACGCGTGGGTGTACGGCCCGAAGTACCGCGTGCCCTTCCGCTTGGCGCCCCGCATCACCTGGACCCGGGGGATCTCCTCCCCCAGGGTGACGGCCAGGTAGGGGTAGGACTTGTCGTCGCGGTACTTGACGTTGAAGCGCGGGTCGTACTGCTTGATCCACGAGTACTCGAGCGCTAGTGACTCGACCTCGGTGGCCACGGAGGTCCACTCCACGCGAGCGGCCGTGGTGACCATCTGCTGGGTCCGGGGATGGAGCGCCGCGAGGTCCTGGAAGTAGGACGAGAGCCGCGCGCGGAGGTTCTTCGCCTTGCCCACGTAGATCACCCGGCCATGGGAGTCCAGGAACCGGTAGACACCGGGGCCAGTGGGGATCTCCCCGGGGCGTGGGCGGTAGGTGGACGGATCTGCCATGGCGGAATCAGGGTACGTGGCGCGGGGACGCCGGTCGCATGCGCCGTCGGCGTCCGGGCGTTACTCCTTGGCCATGCTGTGCATCGTGGGCAGGTCGGGGCTCTCCTGGATGTCCAGCTGGAGGGAGATGAGGAGCATCTGGACTCCCAGCACGAAGGGCACCACAGCCAGCATCACCGAGCCCGCGGTGGGCGAGGCGACGCTCGCGGCGAGCACCCAGAGCCCCGCCAGCGACCCGAGGATCACCAGGAACAGCCCGGCGATGAGGAGGAGGGCCACGGCCGAGAACGACCAGACCATGTACTTCCACCAGAAGCGGCGCCAGAAGCCGCCGATGAGCAATGACACGAGTTCGGGGATGACCTTGCCCAACCGGATGGACGACACCTCGTTGCCGTAGACGGCGGGAATCGGCACGTCGACGATCGGGACGCCGAGGATGTTGAGGTGGATGAGGAGGTCGTTCTCGAAGCTGTACCGCTGGGCGACCTTGTTGAGGGGAAGGCGCCGCAGCACCTCGGCACGGATGGCCGTGTAGCCGTTCTGCGGGTCGAAGATGTGCCAGTACCCGGACGCCAGCTTCGTCAGGAACGAGAGCATGAGGTTGCCGAACACCCGGTAGCCGGGCATTCCCGCGAACGACTCGCCCGAGAAGAAGCGGTTGGCCTTGGCGAACCCGTACCCATCGATCACCGGGTCGAGCAACTGGGGCAGGTACTGGGGATCCATCTGCGCGTCGCCGGCCATGACCACGTTGATCTCGGACCCGAGTTCCAGGGCCGCCTTGTGGGCCGTGATGATCGCGCCACCGACGCCTTGGTTCACCTCGTGCCGGATGAGCGTCACCCGTCCGTCGTCGGCGGCCCGGGCGGCTCCGGACGTGTCATCCGGGCTGCAGTCGTCCACGATCACGATGTGGTCGACGAAGTCGGGCATCGTCCGGATGACGGTGCCGATGTGGGCCTCCTCCTTGTAGGCGGGGACCACTGCTGCCACGCGAACTCCGCGGTACATGGCGTCAGACCTCTCTCGTGGTGCCGGGAGCCGGCAGGGCGCCGATCGTGCCCTCGCCCGCGGGTTCCGGCAGGTGGGGCACAGTCCGGGGGAACACCCAGTGCTTGTACAGGAAGAAGTTCCAGACGGTGGTCACGACCGTGGCGATGATCTTGCCGATCAGGATGCCCGCGCCCACGCGCTCGAAGAACTCGACGATGACGATCGTCGCCACCGTGTTGGCCGCGAGCAGGAGCGAGTAGCGGAAGACGCCTCCGAGCAGGGGGGTCGAGGCTCGGAATGAGAACCGCCGCTGGAGGAAGAAGTTGAAGAAGAAGCTCCCGAGGAAGCCGGACGCCGTGGCCAGCCACAGCGGCCAGCCGAACACGCGGTAGCAGAGCGTCAACAGTCCGAAGTCGAGGAGGAAGCTCAACCCGCCGATCACGAGGTAGCGGAACGCGCTCGAATCGAGCAGCCGCCTCACGGCGCCCACCAGGCCGCTCAACAGATGCTCCCCTCTGGCGCGATCGAATCGGGCTGGGCGTTCTCCCAGACCCCGGGCACACCCGACTGCCGGAGCAGGTTGTCCCGGTAGGTGTCGAGCTGCTCGACCCCACCGGGAAGCGAGGCCCAGTCGATGCGGTAGAGCGACGCGTTCTCCTCACGTGCCACGAGCGTGAGGAAGGGGAGGTCCTCGAGGGACTCCAGGCCGGGCTTCGGCTGGTCCCAGTCGCGAATGCGACCGTCCGCCACGTAGACCCACTCGACGCCCATCTGCGCCGCAGCCTCGCGGACCGCCGGATCGACATCGAGCTGCGTGAAGTTCTGCCAGAGGAGCAGCTGGCGGTTGGTCGGGAGCACCTCGAAGTGCCGGATCATCGGCATCCGGTCACCCAGTGCGTACATCCACACCGATCCGTCGCACGGGTCGTTGAGGACGGTCGCGTCCTCGGGGACGTAGTCGGCGATCTCCGTCATGAGTCGGACCTCGCCCGCGCTCAGGGTGGGTCCGGCGACGACGGTCGACGGCGACACCCGGGCCACGTTCTCCCGGAACAGCGGGATGGCCACCACGGCCGCGAGCCCCAGCACGGCCGCCGCCGCGGCGGCCGTCGCCGGCACCGACGGCACGCCGAGGGGTGCTGCGGACCGTCGCGCACCTTCGCTCCGCCGGCGGACGGCCACCGCCGTCAGGTCGACCACCACGGCACGGGCCACCTGCCACACCCCGAGGCCGACCACCGGGATCATCAGCATCACGTAGATGCCGAACACCCTCCACTGGTCGTCGTAGAACGGCGCGGTGGCCCAGAGGAAGCGCTGACCGTCCAGCCCCATCGTGTAGGCGCCCAGGAACGCGAAGACCGCGATGGGGCCGACGTACCACCAGGTGCGGGGCCGGAACAGCATGGCGACGGCGCCCAGGAACGCGAAGGCTGTCCCGATCGCCATCGGCATCGTGCCGTGGTGGAAGAAGAGGAGGTTGTCGATCGCCCCTCGGATGTCCGTGTCTGCCGCCCAGGCCACGTCCGCGACTCGGTTGGACTCGCCGAGCATCCACGTGATGATCGGCCAGCCCACGACGACGGCGAGGGCGCCGGAGGCGACCAGGAACCCGAGCGGCGCGAGCACACGGCCCTTCTCCACCACGAGCAGGCCGATGAACCAGAACGCGAGGAGCGGCAGCGCGACGAACGCGAGGGAGGGGTGGATCGCAACGAGCCCTACCGCACCCAAGGCGACGCCGAACGTCCACCACCACCGCCGTAGGACGGCGCCGCGAGTTGCCAGCAGGGCGAACGGTCCGATGAGCGCGAGCCCGGCCACGAGCGGGATGAGGGGTCCCCGCCACAGCATGTCGAACGGGAAGCCGACGAACCAGGTCGAGACAGCACCGGCGGCCGCGAGGGCAACGGGGTGGCGGGTGATCAGCGCGGTGAGAGCGACGGCGCTGATCGGCAGCTGGACGGCCACGAGGAGCAGGACCGCGACGTTGATGAACCCGGGGATCGCGGCTCCGGAGAACGGCCAGACAAGGGCGAGCGCCGCGTGGAACGCGATGGGGTAGCCCCGGATCGGCGCCTCGGCGATCACCGTGTCGTAGTAGGCGAAGTTGCCCGCGATGCCCGGGTCCCACAGGCCGCTGTCCGCGATCAGGCGAATCATGTTCGCGTGCCACGGGATGTCCCAGTCCTGGTTGATGCCGGACAGGTCGGCGGTCGCCTTGATCCACGTGTACGCGCCGACGAACGCGCCGAGCGCGACGCCGGCGGCGACGATCAGCAGGTTGCGGCCTCGGAGCGGACCGCCGGCGGCCGCCTGGGACTCGTCGGCGCCATCGTCGAGCGCGTCGGGCGAGCCGCCGACGTCCACGCTCGCGGTCGTACCGGGTCCGTCTCCCGACCCCGTCGCCGACGCATCCAGACGACGCCCGCGGAGTCGCTGCAGACCGACCCGTGCTCCGAACACGACGCCTGCCACGACGAGCACGGCTGCGATCACCGGCAGGGGCGACCACGACATGCCGACGCGGTGACCCAGAACGCCGATACTGGACAGCAGACCGATGCTCATGACCGGAGCGACCGCGGGAAGCAGGAGTCGCCGGACGCCGAGGGCTTCACCCAGCAACCAGCCGGGAGCCCACCAGACGACCGCGAAGAGCAGTGCCGAGATCGTGAACAGGCCCAACGTCATTCGGTGAGGCGCTCCCCTGTGACCGGTTTCGGGCGCAGCCGGTGCTCGTCCCGTCGGGTTGGATGACTCGTTCTGGCCTGCCGCGTGCGACTGAGACCTTAATCAGGGTAGCCCACGCGGCATTCACGGCCCGGCCGCGACACCTGTGTTTGTGCTCACGAAGCCGCGAGTGCGAGTTCGGCCGCGGCCGACTCACCGGCGAGGATCTCGGCCAGGAAGCGGCCGGTGTGGCTCGCCGGCACCGTGGCGACGTGCTCGGGCGTACCTTCCGCGACCACGAGTCCGCCGCCGGACCCGCCCTCCGGACCCATGTCCACCACCCAGTCCGCGTTCTTGATCACATCGAGGTTGTGCTCGATGACGATCACCGTGTTGCCCTTGTCCACGAGCGACTGGAGCACGCCGAGCAACTTGCGGATGTCCTCGAAGTGCAGTCCGGTGGTGGGCTCGTCGAGGACGTACACCGTCCGACCGGTCGAGCGCTTCTGCAGTTCCGCGGCCAGCTTGACCCGCTGCGCCTCGCCCCCCGAGAGGGTGGGCGCAGGCTGGCCCAGCCGGACATAGCCGAGCCCGACGTCGACGAGCGTGCGCAGGTGCCGCGAGATCGCGGGCACCGCGGCGAAGAAGTCCGCCGCCTCCTCGATCGGCATGGCGAGGACGTCGGCGACGGTCTTGCCCTTGAAGTGCACCTCGAGCGTCTCCCGGTTGTACCGCGAGCCGTGGCACACCTCGCACGGCACGTAGACGTCCGGGAGGAAGTTCATCTCGATCTTGAGCGTGCCGTCGCCGCTGCAGGCCTCGCAGCGCCCGCCCTTGACGTTGAACGAGAACCGGCCGGGCTGGTAGCCGCGGACCTTGGCCTCGGTGGTCTCCGCGAAGAGCCGCCGGACGTGGTCCCAGACGCCGGTGTACGTCGCGGGGTTGGACCGCGGCGTGCGCCCGATGGGGCCCTGGTCCACGTGAATCACCTTGTCGAGGTGGTCGACGCCGAGCACCCGCGTGTGGCGACCGGGCACCTGTCGCGCCCCGTTCAGCTGGTTCGCGAGCGCGGTGTAGAGGATCGCGTTGACCAGCGTGGACTTGCCCGAGCCCGAGACCCCGGTCACGGCCGTGAACACGCCGAGCGGGAAGGAGACGTCGATGCCCCGAAGGTTGTGCTCGCGCGCGCCGACCACGGTCAGACGGCGGCCGGCGTCGACCGGGCGACGCACGGCCGGCATCGGGATCGAGCGCCGACCGGACAGGTAGGCGCCCGTGACCGAGTCCGGCGAGTCCAGGAGGCCGGCCAGGTCGCCGGAGTGGACCACCCGTCCGCCGTGCTCGCCCGCGCCGGGGCCGATGTCGACGATCCAGTCCGCGGTCTTGATCGTGTCCTCGTCGTGCTCGACGACGATCAGGGTGTTGCCGAGGTCGCGCAGCCGGGTCAGGGTATCGATGAGCCGACGGTTGTCGCGCTGGTGCAGGCCGATGCTGGGCTCGTCCAGCACGTAGAGCACGCCCACCAGCCCGGAGCCGATCTGCGTCGCGAGGCGGATGCGTTGCGCCTCCCCGCCGGACAGGGTGCCGGCCGGACGCTGGAGCGAGAGGTAGTCGAGCCCGACGTCGAGGAGGAAGCCGAGCCGCGCCTCGATCTCCTTCAGCACCTGGGCCGCGATGGTCCGCTCGCGCTCCCCCAGGTCCAAGTCCGCCAGGAACGAGCGGACCTCGGCGATGGGCAGGTCGCACACCTCGGCGATCGACTTGCCGCCCACGCGGACGGCGAGCACCTCGGGCTTGAGACGCGCGCCCCTGCAGACGGGGCACGGCACCTCCCGCATGAAGGCCTCGTACTTCTCCTTGGACCAGTCCGACTCCGTCTCGGAGTGCCGGCGCTCGAGGAAGGTCACCACGCCCTCGAAGCCGGTGGAGTACTGCCGCTCCCGTCCCCACCGGTTCCGGTAGCGGACGTGGACCTCGTGGTCCTCCCCGTACAGCACGGCATTCTTCGCGCGCTGCGGCAGGGCGCGCCACGGCACGTCCATGGAGAACCCGAGATCCGCCGCGAGGGCGGAGAGCACCCGGGTGAAGTACTCCGACGAGATCTGCGCCCAAGGCGCCACGGCGCCGTCGGCCAGGGACTTCTCCTCGTCCGGGATCACCAGGTCGGGGTCCACCTCGAGCCGCGTCCCGATGCCCGTGCACTCGGGGCACGCGCCGTATGGGGCGTTGAAGGAGAAGGTGCGGGGCTCGATCTCCTCGAGACCGAGCGGATGGTCGTTCGGGCACGCGCGCTTCTCGGAGAACCGGCGCTCGCGCTCGCGATCGCCTGCCGGGGCATCGACGAGTTCGACCACGAGCACCCCGCCCGCCAGGCCCAGGGCGGTCTCGACGGAGTCGGTGAGGCGGCGCCGGACGCCGTCGCGCGCCACGAGGCGATCGACCACCACGTCGATGGAGTGCTTGAGCTTCTTCTCGAGCGCCGGGGGCTCGGTGAGCGAGACCACCTCTCCGTCCACGCGGGCCCGGGCGAATCCCTTCGCCTGGAGCTCGCGGAACAGGTCCGCGTACTCCCCCTTGCGGCCTCGCACCACCGGCGCGAGCACCTGGTAGCGCGTTCCCTCGGGCAACTCGAGGAGCCGGTCGACGATCTGCTGCGGCGCCTGCGCCGTCACGCGCTCGCCGCACACGGGGCAGAACTGGGTCCCCGCCCGCGCGAACAGGAGGCGCAGGTAGTCGTAGACCTCGGTGATGGTGCCGACGGTGGAGCGCGGGTTGCGGTTGGTCGACTTCTGGTCGATCGACACCGCCGGCGAGAGTCCCTCGATGAAATCGACGTCCGGCTTGTCCATCTGGCCGAGGAACTGCCGGGCGTACGAGGACAGCGATTCCACGTAGCGCCGCTGACCCTCGGCGAAGATCGTGTCGAACGCCAGGGAGGACTTCCCGGACCCCGAGAGCCCGGTGAACACGATGAGGCGGTCGCGCGGCAGGTCCAGGTCGACGTTGCGCAAGTTGTGCTCGCGGGCGCCGCGGACGAGGAGTCGGTCACTCACCGGACCATGGTAGGCGACACATCGCGAAAACGCACATGTGTTCGACGTCGGTCCAGCTCCGGGGGACGGCCGCCGACCGGCCGTCAGCCTCTAGGGTGACGCCGTGCCCACCTTCGTTGTCTCCTACGTCTACGACGAGCGCCGCGCCGAGCAGGACGTCCTCAGGCCGGCGCACCGAGCCTTCTTGCGCAGCCTCCTCGACGACGGCGTCCTCCTCGCCTCCGGCCCGTGGACGGAGGGCCCCTCGGGGGCGCTGATCCTCCTGAGGGCCGACGACGGCGCCGCCGCCCTCGCCGCCCTGGACCCCGACCCCTTCTTGGCCGCCGGGTTCATCGCGGAGCGCACCGTGCGCGGGTGGAACCCGGTGATCGGTCCGTGGGGCTGATCGCCCGGGCGCCCGCTCCCGAACCGCCCGCACCGCGATGACGTCCGGCGCCCGTGCGGTGATCCGCACGTGGGTGGACCCGTTCGTCGCCGCCCTCGTGGCGACCATGGTGGTCGCCGTCGTCGTCCCCGTTCCCGCGCCCGTCCGGCACGCCGCCGACGTCGCCGCGGACGTCGCCGTCGTCCTCCTCTTCCTGCTCTACGGGATGCGCCTGCCCACCCGGGACGTCCTGGCGGGCCTGCGCAACGTGCGGCTGCAAGGCGGCATCCTGGCCTCGACGTACGTCCTGTTCCCGGTCCTCGGCGTGGTCCTCGCGACGGCGGCCGAGCCGGTGATCGGGTCCGATCTCGCCCGGGGCCTCCTGTATCTCAGCCTGCTGCCCTCGACCGTCCAGTCATCGGTGGCGCTGACGTCCGTGGCCCGCGGCAACGTCGCGGGAGCCATCTGCGGCGCGACGGTCTCCAACGTGGTGGGGATGGTCCTGACCCCGCTGCTCGTCCTCGCGTTCATGGGGGCGAGCGGGACGCTCGGCCTCGGGGGTCTGCGCAGCGTGCTCCTGCAGCTGCTCCTCCCCTTCGTCCTGGGTCAGGCGCTGCAGCCGCTGGCCGGGACCTGGGTGCGCGCGCACCGCCCCCTCACGCTCGCGGTGGACCGGGGCACCATCCTCCTGGTCGTGTTCGCCGCCGTCGCCGCCGCGAGCGCGGGCGGTGTCTGGGACACCGTGGGCGGCGGGGAGATCGCCGCGCTGCTCGGCGCCTGCGTCCTGCTCCTGGGCGTGGTGCTCGCCCTCACGTGGTGGGCCGGCGCGCGCCTGGGCCTGGACCTGCCGGATCGGATCGCGCTGCTCATGTGCGGGTCCAAGAAGAGCCTCGCCACCGGGCTGCCGATGGCGAGCGTCCTCTTCCCGGCCGCCGCAGCGGCCACGATCGCCGTTCCCGTGATCGTCTTCCACCAGACGCAGTTGGTGGTGTGCGCGGTCATCGCGCGCCGCCTCGCCCTCCGCCCGCGCTAGCGGCTACTCCCCCGCCGCGCTCGCGTCCTGGCGCGTCTTGCGCAGGCTGAGGATCGTGGTGACCGCGATCGTGCCGAGGATGAAGGTCAGCGAGAACCAGATCGGGATCTCGGGCGCCCAGGGCACCGGCTCCCCGCCGTTGATGAACGGCAACTCGTTGACGTGCAGCGCCTCGAAGACCAACTTGGCGCCGATGAAGCCGAGGATGATCGCGAGCCCGTAGGAGAGGTACACCAGGCGCCGGAGCAGCCCGCCGAGCAGGAAGTACAGCTGGCGCAGGCCCAGGAGAGCGAAGGCGTTGGCGGTGAAGACGATGTACGGCTCCTTGGTGAGGCCGTAGATCGCCGGGATCGAGTCGAGCGCGAAGAGCACGTCCGTGGTGCCGATGGCGATCATCACGATGAGCATCGGCGTGATGAAGCGGCGGCCCTGGAGCACCACGGTGAGGCGGTCACCGTGGTACTCGGGAGTGGTGGGGACCACGCGCTCGACGAACCGCAGGAGCCGGTTCTCGTGGAACTCGGACGCCTCGTCGTGCTTCTCGCCGAGCAGCTTCACGGCGGTGTAGATCAGGAACGCGCCGAAGAAGTAGAAGATCCACGAGAACTGCTCGATCGCCGCCGCGCCGATCCAGATGAAGAACCCGCGCAGGACCAGGGCGATCCCGATGCCGACCAGCAGCACCTTCTGCTGGTAGATCCGAGGTACAGCGAACTTCGTCATGATCAGCAGGAAGACGAAGAGGTTGTCCACCGAGAGGCTCTTCTCGGTGAGGTAGCCGGCGAAGTACTCCGCGCCGTGCGCCGTGCCCCAGACGAGGGTGAGGCCGACGCCGAAGACCAGCGCCAGGCCGATGTAGAACGAGGACCAGAGGGCGGACTCCCGGAACGTCGGCTCGTGCGGCGTGCGGACATGCGCGTAGAAGTCGAAGACGAACATGGCGATGACCCCGAGGATCGTCACCGCCCAGACCCAAGTGGGGACTCCCATGCGCTTCCTCCGGTGCGGCGAGGCGATACCGGAGGTCTCCTCCGCCGGACCGCACCGGCCGGCCATCGTCCGGTGTCCGATCAGGCCGACGGTGCCGAGCCCGGTGGATCGGGCCGTGATGACGACGCCGCCGCGTCAGGAGTACTCCCCTCCACAGCCGCACCCATCGTAGGTGATCGTTCCCCGGCCACCCCCGCGCGTGCGCGTCACCCGGTCGCGGCGGTCATCTGGCGCAGCTCCTTCTTGAGGTCGGAGATCTCGTCCCGCAGCCGGGCGGCCACCTCGAACTGCAGCTCGGCCGCCGCGGCGTGCATCTGGGCGGTGAGGTCCTGGATGAGGCTTGCGAGGTCGCTGGCCGCGGCGCCCGCGAGCGAACGTCGGGCGCCCCCGGCGGACGCCGCACCAGGGACCGGCGCCTTGCCCCGGCTCATCCGCCGTCCGGACCCGGCCAGAAGGGCGTCGGTGTCCGCGTCCTCGCGGGCCAGGAGATCGGTGATGTCGCCGATCTTCTTGCGCAACGGCGTCGGGTCAATCCCGTGCTCTCGGTTGTACGCGACCTGCTTGGCCCGGCGTCGGTTCGTCTCCTCGATGGCCAGGGCCATCGACGGCGTGATCGTGTCCGCGTACATGTGCACTTGGCCGGACACGTTGCGGGCCGCCCGGCCGATGGTCTGGATCAGCGACGTCCCGGAGCGCAGGAAGCCCTCCTTGTCGGCGTCGAGGATGCTCACGAGCGACACCTCGGGCAGGTCCAGTCCCTCGCGCAGCAGGTTGATGCCGACCAGGACGTCGAAGACCCCCATCCGCAGTTCGCGCAGCAGCTCGACGCGGCGCAGGGTGTCCACCTCGGAGTGCAGGTAGCGCACCCGGACGTCCCGCTCGAGGAGGTAGTCCGTGAGGTCCTCGGCCATCTTCTTGGTCAGCGTGGTGACGAGGACGCGCTCCCCGCGCTCCGCCCGGTCGCGGATCTCCGCCAGGAGGTCGTCGATCTGCCCCTTGGTCGGCTTCACCACCACCTCCGGATCCACCAGTCCGGTGGGTCGGATGATCTGCTCCACGACGCCGTCGGACTGGGACAACTCGTACGCCCCCGGCGTGGCCGAGAGGTACACGGTCTGGCCGATGCGCTCGAGGAACTCCTCCCAGCGCAGCGGGCGGTTGTCCATCGCGCTCGGCAGGCGGAATCCGTGCTCCACGAGGGTGCGCTTGCGCGACATGTCTCCCTCGTACATCGCCCCGATCTGGGGCACGGTCACGTGCGACTCGTCGATCACCAGGAGGAAGTCCTCGGGGAAGTAGTCGAGGAGCGTGTTGGGGGCGGTGCCTGCCCCGCGGCCGTCGATGTGCCGGGAGTAGTTCTCGATCCCGGAGCACGTGCCGATCTGCCGCATCATCTCGATGTCGTAGGTGGTGCGCATCCGCAGCCGCTGCGCCTCGAGCAACTTCCCCTGCCGCTCGAGTTCCGCGAGGCGCTCGGCCAGCTCGGTATCGATTCCCGAGATCGCCCGCTCCATGCGCTCCGGCCCGGCCACGTAGTGGGTGGCGGGGAAGACGTACATCTCTTCCTCCGCGCGCACCACCTCACCCGTCAGCGGATGGAGGGTGGAGAGGGCCTCGATCTCGTCGCCGAACATCTCGATCCGCAGCGCGAGTTCCTCGTACACCGGGATGATCTCCACCGTGTCGCCCCGCACGCGGAACGTGCCGCGAGTGAACGCCATGTCGTTGCGCACGTACTGCATCCCGACGAACTTCCGCAGGAGGTCGTCCCGTTCGATGCGGTCACCCACCCGCAACTGGACCATCCGGTCCACGTACTCCTGCGGCGTGCCCAGGCCGTAGATGCAGGACACCGAGGCGACCACCACCACGTCCCGCCGCGTGAGGAGGGAGTTGGTCGCGGAGTGCCGGAGCCGCTCCACCTCGTCGTTGATCGAGGAGTCCTTCTCGATGTAGGTGTCCGTCTGCGGGACGTACGCCTCGGGCTGGTAGTAGTCGTAGTACGAGACGAAGTATTCGACGGCGTTGTGCGGCAGCAGCTCGCGGAACTCGTTCGCCAGTTGCGCCGCGAGGGTCTTGTTCGGCGCCATCACCAGGGTGGGCCGTTGGAGCCGCTCGATCAGCCACGCGGTGGTGGCCGACTTGCCCGTGCCGGTGGCGCCGAGGAGCACCACATCCTTCTCGCCCGCCCGGAGCCGGCGCGCGAGGTCCGCGATCGCCGTCGGCTGGTCTCCCGAGGGGGTGTAGTCAGAGACCACCTCGAAGGGGGCCACCTTGCGCTGGAGGTCGGTGATCGGACGCATGACCCCACCGTACGTCCCACCACCGACATGGCCGGCACAGCCGACCGACCCGCCCCTACCCCCGGCCAGGGTTGGGGAGGCAGCCCTACCTCGGCGCCGTCCCGCGCCCGAGCATCGCCTCGTTCAGCGGGACCAAGCGCTCGCGCCACAGGCGACGCACGGCTGCGAGGAGTTCCTCCATCGTCCCGTTGTTGTCGAGCCAGACGTCGGCGACGGCGCGGCGGGCGTCGTCGCCGGCCTGTGCCCGGATGCGCGCGAGCGCGTCCTCGGGTCGCAGGCCCCGCTCCGCGACCACCCGGCCGAGACGCACGTCCTCCCGCGCCCCGACCACCACCACCAGGTCGTAGTCCCCGGCGAGTCCGTTCTCCACGATGAGCGGGACGTCGTGCACCACGATGGCCTCGCGCGGCGCCGAGAGCGTACGGCGCACGCTCTCCGCCGCCACCAGCGGGTGCGTGATGTCGCCCAAGCGGCGGAGCGCCTCGGCGTCCGCGAACACGATGCCCGCCAGGCGGGCCCGGTCGAGCGAGCCGTCCGGGAGCAGAACCGCTTCCCCGAATTCCTCCACCACGGCGGCGAGACCCGGCGTCCCGGGCGCCACCACCTCCCGGGCCAGCGCATCGGCGTCGAGCACGAACGCGCCGAGCCGCTCCAGCTCGCGCGCCGCCGTCGACTTCCCCGAACCGATCCCCCCGGTCAAGCCCACCCTGAGCACGTCACGACCATAGCCCTCGCCGATCTCGCCCGCGCTCCACCCGCGCGAACGCCCACGGAGCGGGCGCCCCCTGGGCCCCACGTCCGCTGAGCGGCAGGATGGTCGCGCCTGGCCTGGCCGCACGCCCCCAGGCACCGGCGCGCGGACGGGCCGCGCGCTGCGAAGGAGGAAACGCATGCCCACCCCCATCGTGAGCAAGGCAAGCGCCGTCTGGAACGGCGACCTGATCTCCGGCTCCGGGACCACCACGCTCGAGAGCTCGGGCGCCGGGTCGTTCGCCGTGACGTGGAAGGCTCGCGCCGAGGAGCACGGCGGGCTCACCTCGCCCGAGGAACTCATCGCCTCGGCGCACGCCACCTGCTTCTCGATGCAGTTCGCCCACAACCTGGCCCTCAACGGCACCCCGGCCACGCAACTGGACACCGGCGCCGAGGTCACGTTCCTGGTCGGTTCCGGCATCACCGGGATCCACCTCACCGTGACAGCCCAGGTTCCGGGCATCTCGGTCGAGGACTTCGCCACGATCGCCGACGCCGCCAAGGCAGGCTGCCCGGTCAGTCAGGCTCTGGCCGCCACCCCGATCACCCTCACCGCGACGCTCGTCTGAGTCGCGGCGTCCCGGCGGATCCGAGTCCGCGGACAGACTCGAACGAACGCAGGGGCCCGCCGTCCGTCCGGACGGCGGGCCCCGCTGTCATTGCCTGTGCCCGGTTCGCGGAACCGAGCGGGTCGATCAGTAGCCGGTGAGCTTCTCGCGCAGGGCCGCGAGGGCCTCGTCCGAGGCCAGGGTGCCGCCGGCGTCGGTCGCCGCGGAGGAGTACGACGTCGGCGCGTCCGCCGGTGCCCCACCCGCGCTCGCGGCGTCGGCCGCGGCCGCCTCGGCCACCTGCTTCTTGTGCGCCTCCCAGCGGGCGTGGGCCTCGGCGTACTGCGCCTCCCAGGCCTCGCGCTGCGCCTCGAAGCCGGGCATCCACTCGTTGGTCTCCGGGTCGAAGCCCTCGGGGTACTTGTAGTTGCCCTGCTCGTCGTACTCCGCCGCCATGCCGTAGAGCGAGGGGTCGAAGTCGTCGCTGCTCGCGTCCACGCCCTCGTTCGCCTGCTTGAGCGAGAGGGAGATCCGGCGCCGCTCGAGGTCGATGTCGATGACCTTGACGAATACGTCGTCGCCCACCTGCACCACCTGCTCGGGCACCTCGACGTGGCGCACCGCGAGCTCGGAGATGTGGACGAGGCCCTCGATGCCGTCCTCGACGCGCACGAACGCACCGAACGGGACCAACTTGGTGACCTTGCCCGGCACAACCTGGCCGATGGCGTGCGTCCGGGCGAACGCCTGCCACGGGTCCTCCTGCGTCGCCTTCAGCGAGAGGGAGACGCGCTCGCGGTCCATGTCGACGTCGAGCACCTCGACCGTGACCTCCTGGCCCACCTCGACCACCTCGTTGGGGTGGTCGATGTGCTTCCAGGACAGCTCCGAGACGTGGACCAGACCGTCCACGCCGCCGAGGTCCACGAACGCACCGAAGTTGACGATCGAGGAGACGACGCCGGGGCGCACCTGGCCCTTCTGCAGCGTCTGCAGGAAGGTGGACCGCACCTCGGACTGGGTCTGCTCGAGCCACGCGCGGCGCGAGAGGACTACGTTGTTGCGGTTCTTGTCGAGCTCGATGATCTTGGCCTCGAGCGTCTTGCCGACGTACGGCTGGAGGTCGCGCACGCGGCGCATCTCGACGAGCGAGGCCGGCAGGAAGCCCCGCAGACCGATGTCGAGGATCAGGCCGCCCTTGACCACCTCGATCACCGAACCGGTGACCACGCCGTCCTCTTCCTTGACCTTCTCGATGGTCCCCCACGCCCGCTCGTACTGGGCGCGCTTCTTCGACAGGAGCAGCCGGCCCTCCTTGTCCTCCTTCTGGAGGACGAGCGCCTCGATGCGCTCACCGACGGAGACCACATCGTCCGGGTCGACGTCGTGCTTGATGGACAGCTCGCGGGAGAGGATGACGCCCTCGGTCTTGTAGCCGATGTCGAGGAGGACCTCGTCGCGGTCGACCTTGACGACGGTGCCCTCGACGATGTCGCCATCGTTGAAGTACTTGATGGTCTCGTCGATGGCGGCGAGGAAGTCCTCAGCCGAGCCGATGTCGTTGATCGCGACCTGCGGGACGGCCGACTGAGTGGGGGTGGAGATGGTCATAGAGGTACGGGCTCCGATGCGGACAGGGGTCGTGCGGACGTGGGATGCGTGGCGCGGGAGGCATCGGGCCTCACGGCCTCGCCGCCCCCGGGGCGTGACCACCGGGAGGGCCCAGCGAAAGCACGACTAAAGAGCGGCGCGACTCGTTGCGCCACCCGCGAGGCTAGCGTGCCGCCGCATGCCGGTCAAAGACCCGGTGCGGTTTGTCGCCCGTTCGCGGCAGGGTTCTCGTCCGACTGGTCGCGGTTCGCTCGGTTGCACGGTTCGCCCGGTTCCCGTCCGCCCGGTTCCGGTTCGCTCGGTCCCCGGTTCGCTCGGTTCCGGTTCGCCCGGTCCCGGTTCCCCCGGCGTGGCGGGAGACTGCGGGCGTGAGTTCCTCGGATCCCGCCTTCCCCCGCACTGACTCGCTCCCCGCCGATTTCGCCGGGTACGTCCCGGTACCGGACGACGACGGCGCCCGCGCCACCCGCGCGTGGTGGGACGCGAACGCCGCCGAGTACCTCGCCGAGCACGGCGACTTCCTCGGCGCGGCCGACTTCTGTTGGTGCCCCGAGGGCCTGCGCGAGGCCGACGCCGGACTGCTGGGCGACGTCGCAGGGCGTCGCGTCCTCGAGGTCGGAGCCGGCGCCGCCCAATGCTCGCGCTGGCTGGCCGGGCGGGGAGCCGCGGCGGTCGCCACCGACGTCTCGGCCGGGATGCTCGCTCAGGCGCGGCGGCTCTCCGCCCGGACCGGCGCCGTCGTCCCCCTGATCCAGGCGGATGCGCGAGCGCTCCCCTTCGCGGACGCCACCTTCGACGTCGCCTTCACCGCCTACGGCGCCATCCCCTTCGTGGCCGACGCCGAGCGCATCCATCGCGAGGTCGCGCGGGTGCTCCGGCCGGGCGGTCGCTGGGTGTTCGCCACCACCCACCCGATGCGCTGGGCGTTCCCGGACGACCCCGGCGAGGCCGGGCTCACGGCCTTCCGCTCGTACTTCGACCGGACCCCGTACGTGGAGTTCGAAGGGGGCACGCTCGCCGTCGCGGAGTACCACCGGACCATCGGCGACCACGTCGCCCAGGTGGTCGGCGCGGGGTTCGTGGTCGAGGCGCTGGTGGAGCCCGAGTGGCCGGAGGACAACCGCGCGGTCTGGGGCGGCTGGAGCCCGCTGCGTGGATCCCTCCTCCCGGGAACGCTGATCCTGGTCTGCCGCCTCCCCGCCCCAGCACCCCCGCAGCGCCGCTCGGCCCTCCTTTCGCCGAGGTCGAGGGTTGTAGCTCGTGACGTCGAGGGAT
>JARKOU010000228.1 GCA_029975645.1 Actinomycetales bacterium | reverse complement strand
CGTGATTGGTGGTCTCATTCGCCCGGATGAGACCACCAATCACGTGTTCGGCGGGAGATGGTGGGGCCCCGTGTCAAGCAGGGAAGGTGGGATGACGGCACTCGGTCAACGTGGCGGGGCGCCGTCGAGCCAGAGGGCGCGCCGCGGGCAGGCGCGGACGGCGCGGTCGGCCTGCTCGACCTCGCCCGGGGTCAGCGCTCGCGTCGGCACCACCGGGTACCCCCAGCGATCGAGGTCGACGACGGCGCCCGCCACCTGGACGCACACGCCCACGGCCGCGCAGGCGATCGGGTCCACGCGCAGCCGTGGCCCGCCCTGCGGGCTCATCGCCCCGCCCCCGTCCAGGCTCGCGACGAAGCCGGCACGGGAAGCACCACATGGCTGGCCCCGGCGCACGGCCGGCCGTGGGCGTGCGCCTCGACGTCGCGTGCAAAGACGGTCATCGCCGAGGCGATCATCCGCGTCGCGCCATCCGGGTGGTGGCAGGCGCCGCGACCGGCTACGGCGTCCATGTCCTCGTCCAGGCGCCGGCGCTCGCGGCGCGGAGCGCGCCCCAGGGCCAGCCGCTGGAGGCCGCTCGCCAGGGCCGGCAGCCCGAACATGCACGGCCCGCACTGCTGGGCGCTCATCCCCGCGAGGTAGGTAGCGATCGCCGCTGCCTCCGTCACGCCGCACGCCCCCTGGCGCAGCGGCGCGATCACCCCGGCGCCGAGGCTGAGGCCTCGGCTGCGCGCGGCGGCCTCGTCCAGGCGCAGGTCCGCGACCTGCGCCCAGTCCGCCCAGGTCCCGCCGTAGCCCCCGAGCAGCACGGCCTGCGGCGGTGCCCCCCGCAGCGTGCCCGTGGCCGCCAGCACGTCACCCAGGCGCGCGGTGCGCGGCACCTCGAGCACCTGACGGTCGTGCGAGCCGAGCACGGTGACGAGCGTGACCTGCGGGTTCGCAAGTCCCCGCGCGATGAGCGCGACCCTCGCCAGCGTCTCGACGTTCTGGACCAGCGTGCGCGGGCTCGGCGCGGCGTCGGGTTGCCGGGGCCGCCGCGAGGTAGGCAGCGTCGGCCCGCCCGCGAGCGCGTTGGCGATCGCCGTCGACTCCCCCGCGAGGTAGTGGACCGGTCCGGAGACCACCTCGATCGCCGGCTCCGTCAGACGCGCGCGGCGGCGTTCGGCGAGGGCGACCTCCAGTGCCCGGCGCGATCCGGCGTCGTCGGCGTGGAGCCAGACGACGGCGCGGCGCGCCCCGAGCGCTTCGCTCGCCAGCGCGAGCCCGTCGAGCACCAGGTGGGGCCGCTGTCGCAGCAGCGTCGCGTCCTTGGCGCTGACCGGCTCGCTCTCCGCGCCGTTCGCGACCACGGTGAGCGGGCCGATGCCGCGCAGGACCGATCGCCACTTCAGCGCGGTGGGCACGTGGCCGCCCCCGTGGCCGGTCAGGCCGGCGCGCTCGATCACCGTCACGAGCCCGGGGCCACCCCTGGGACGCTCCGCGAGCCGCGCGACGTGGTCCACGAGATGCTCCGTGACGACCGGATGGACCGGGTCCGCCGGACCGGACCGAGGCAGGCGCACCGGGTCCACGAGCACGCTCGCGCTGAAGGTCTGCGCCACCTGCAGGGGTACCGCCGTCAGCTCGACCGTCATCGCAGGACTCCTTGCTGGGTTCGGGGCTGGGCTCCGGACTGGGGCCGGGACTCGACTCGGGCGGGCCCGACCCGGGTCGCGGCGCTCAGGTCCTCGACGCGGTCGCGGGGTGCGCGGGCCGCGTACCGGGAGGCGGCGAGCACCGCCACGGCACCGCCCGTGACCAGGTAAAACGTCCGCAGCGCGGCGGTATCGCTGCCAGCGAGCACCGCGTGCCCCCACACCAGGAGGAACGCCACCGCGGACACCTTGTGGATCGGCCACCAGATCCGGCCCGCGATGCGTCCGGCGAACCGGGCCGTCAACCCGGTCACGAGGCCCGCCCAGACCGCGAGCACGCCGAGCGTCACGGGGACGGGGCGGTAGGTCGAGGCCATCGGCAGGATGACCCCGAGCCACCCGACCTGCGCGTAGGAGTCCGTTGCGAGTACCACTACGTGCAGCACCGTGAACACGAGCGTGAAGGTCGCCAGGCTCACGTGCAGCGCCAGCCGGGTGGCCGGGCGAGGGCGGCGAAGGCGGGCCGCTGCCGGGTGGGCCAGGACCAGTCCCATCGCGACCAGCGCCGTCATCAGGACGTAGGACGTCAGGCCGCTCGCCCGGGCGAGCTCCCACGACAGGGTCGAGGTCATGCGGTCACCTTCTCGGTTGTGCCGGCACCGTCCGTGCGCGGCCTGGTCCACAGGGTCAGCGCGTCCATCGCCGCGGTGGTGCCGAGGGCGCCGTGGGCACCGGCCCACGCCACGGCGAGGCCGAGCCGTTCGGCCCGATCGCGAATCTGCTCCACCCCGTGGAGGAAGAGCGTCTTGCTCCAGACCTCCGCCCACGCGGGGTCCGGCCCGACCACCGTGACGGCGGCGAGCCCCTCCCCGCCGGGGTATCCCGTGCGCGGGTCCACGAGGTGGTGGACCCGCGCGCCGCCGGCCCGCCACTGCCGCAGACGCGTGGACGACGTCGCACAGGCGGCGTCCTGAATGGCGAGGACCAGCAGGGGCATCTCGCGCTCACCCTCGCGCGCCATGGGGTCTTCGACGCCTACGCGCCACGGTCCGCCGTCGGGCGCGGATCCACGCACGGCGACGTCGCCGCCGGCGTCCACCAGGGCCCCTGCGCCGGCGTCGGCCAGACGCGCCGCGGCCCACCGGACCGCCAGGCCCTTGCCGATGCCACCGAGGTCGATCCTCGCCCCGTCGAGGTGCACGAGGTACCGACCGCCGTCGCGCCGCACCTGCGGCCGCCACGGTGCGCGGGACGCGAGGACGTGCTCGGCGGGCTCGGACGGGCCCTGCCCGGCCACCGCGACGGCGCCTTCGGCGAACGGGAGCGAGCGGTCGTATCCCCAGGCGACGAGCACGTCGTGCACCCGTGGGTCGAACAGCCCGCCGGTCTCGGCGTGAGCCCGTGCCGCCTCCGCGACCGCCCGGGCGAAGGTGCCCGGCACGTCGTGCCACTCGCCCGGCTCGGCGTTCGCCTGCGACAACGCGCTCGTGGGGTCGAACCGGGAGCAGGTTCGCTCCACCTCGCGGACCACGGCCTCGGCGGCGTCCAGGGCGCCGTCGGCCCCGGCTTCCGGCGCCACCACCTGCATCGTCACCGGGCTCGCCATGGACCGGAAGGTCCGGGTGCGGACCGGGGCGGTCGACTCAGTCATGGCGCTCATCCCGAGGCCTTCGTCGTCACGTGGACGGGTGGCGGTACCGCCGGAGCGGGCGCCGGAGCCGGAGCAGGCGCCGCGGCCGCGGCGGCCTGGGCGTCCTGCGCTGCTTGGCTCTGCGCTGCCTGGCTCTGCGCTGCCTGGCTCTGCGCCAGGGATGCCTCGAGCGCCGCCAGCCGCTGCTGGGCATCCTGCACCTTCGCCGCGAGGGCCTCGGCCGTACTGCCTCCGTCGGACGACGCGGCCGACGGCGCGGCGCCGCTCTGGCCCGAGGCGAGCGGGTCGTGGCTCCCGGCCCACGCGAGGCTGCCCCCGAACACGCCCGCGACGGCGGGGAGCAGGGCAAACGTGGCGGCCCGCCGGCGCGCCAGGTGCCGGTTCGTCGCAGGGCGGTCAGTCATCGTCGGCCTCGCGTTCGTCATCGCTCCGGGAGCCGCCGTGGTCGTCGAGACGGTCGTCCCCGTCGTCGTCGGTCGTTGCCACGACCGACGCCGAGCCGTCGCCCGCCGTGGCCGCCGTGGGCTCGGGCCCGGCCGGCGCCGGCTTCGACCGAAGCGCAACCGCGTCCGCTGCGGCGCGCTCCAGCGCCGAGACGTGATCCATGAGGTCAGCGACGGCTTGCTCGAGTCCGCTCGCCGCACTGCTGGCCACGGCCGGCGGCGTGCCCACGCCGGCGGCGTGCTGCGCCGTCGTCGCGCCGACGGCTGCATTCGTCACGGCGAGTCCCACGCCCACGAGGACCGCGGTCCCCGCGATGGCCGCGGTCGCCCTGCGCCTCCAGCCCATGTCGCCTCCCAGGTCTGCCTTGTTCTGAACGGGGCCGGTGCGGATCTCCCGCACCGATGACTCCACGATCCCCCGGCCCGGATGAGGGGCTCGGCAAGGCAAGGACAAGGTCCGGTTAAGGCGTTCCGGACGGCGGGCCGGGACGCGCGCTTCCAGGTCCTGCCGCCCGCCGGGGCGCAGTCAACGGGTCGGACATCTGGCTATCCCCTCCCGGCGGACACGGTGCATTCGGCGGAGCGGGCCTCTTTCTCCGAACAACCCCGTGCTCGGCGGAGCGGGTGGTCGCGGGAGCGGGGAGTCCTCAGTCGTTGTCCCGGGACTCCAGGAGGGTCGGGACGCCGTCGGTGCACACGGCACGCACGCCGGTCTCGGACTCGCCGCGCCGGAACTCCACCTCCACGCGCTCCGGGCCGGGATCGGTTGCCTCCACCCGCCACCCCTCGTCCGGCGTGGCGAAGAGCAACTCGATCCGCTCGCCCGTGCATGTAGCGCCCACGCGGCCGCCGGTCACCGTCCACGTCCGGACCACCTGAGCCCCGCCCGTTTCGGACGTCGAGGGACTCGCCGACGGCGACGGGACCGGCCCGGGCGGCGTCGGCGGCGCAGTGGAGGCGGCGGCGTCGGCTGCCGACAGTTCCGCCTCGACCTGTTCCTGGGTCAGCACACCCTCGTGCTGTCCGCGCGCCTGACCTCCGATGACGGCCACGGCCCACCAGGCGATCCACCCGGCGAGGACGACGGCGCCCGCCCAGGCGAGGACGCCGAGGGTGCGTCCGGTTCGCCGGCCCCGCGCGGGCGTCATGGAGGAATCCTCGCGCAGGTGTCGGTTAAGGCGCGGTCAAGGCGACCACAAGTCCTCGCCGAATGTGCCCGGCCGCGGCTCGACGGCGCACGTCACGCCGTCCGAATGGCCTACCGTGCCCGTGTGGCCGACATCCTCATCATCGAGGACGATGCGACGATCCGGACCGCCCTCGTCCGCTCCCTGGGTGCGAGGAACCACTCGACGATGACGGCGCCGACGGCGCTGGCCGGGCTGGAGAGCCTCGTGGCCCATCGGCCCGACGTGGTCCTCCTCGACCTCGGCCTGCCCGACCTCGACGGCGGCGCGCTCCTCTCGATGATCCGATCCGTCAGCGACGTGCCGGTGATCGTGGTGAGCGCCCGTGACGAGGGCGCCGGGATCGTGGCCGTGCTCGACGCCGGCGCGGACGACTACCTGGTCAAGCCGTTCGCAGCGGACCAGTTGGACGCGCGCATCCGCGCGGTGCTGCGGCGCTCGGAGCGGGGCGCGACGCCCGGCCCCGTGGTGGTGGGGGGCCTGGTGATCGATGCCCGCGCGCGGACGGCCGTGCTCGACGGCGTCGCCCTCGACCTGAGCCCGAAGGAGTTCGACCTCCTCCTCTACCTCGCACAGCGGCCCGGCGAGGTGATCGCGAAGCGCGAACTGCTCTCGGAGGTGTGGAACCAGCCGTACGGCGGTGCCGACAAGACGGTCGACGTCCACCTGCACTGGCTCCGCCGCAAGATGGGCGAGACGGCGGATGCGCCGCGCTACCTGCACCGGGTGCGCGGCGTCGGCGTGAAGCTCGCCCCACCGACATGAGACGTCTCCTCATCCTCTACGGACTCGCGATGACGTCCGCCGTGCTGCTGGCCTTCCTCGTCCCGCTCGGGCTGCTGGCCCGCACGCTGGCGCACGACCGGGCGCTCGACGCCGCCCGCCAGGACGCCCAGAGCGTCGCGGTCTTCGCCGGGGGTGCCACCGAGGACGCCGCTCGCCTCGAGGCCGCGGTCCTCGCGGTGAACGAGGGTCCGCTGACCACGGCGGTCTTCCTGCCGGACGGGAGCGTGGTCGGGGAACCGGGCACAGCGCCGTCGGACGCCGTCGAACTCGCCGCGACCGGGCGAGCGCTCTCGGCGCACACGGCGGGCGGTGTGGAGGTCCTGCTGCCCGTCGCCGGGCCGGAGGGCGTTGCGGTGGTGCGGACGTTCGTCCCGGACGAGGTGCTCACCGAGGGCGTGGCTCGCTCCTGGGCAGTGCTGGCCGGCGTGGGTGCCGTGCTCCTGGCGGGGACGGCGTTGGCGGGTCATCGCATCGCGTCCCGCATCTCGCGCTCGGTGGACGACCTCGCGGAGGTGGCCGACCGGCTGGGCAGCGGCGACCTGAATGCGCGGGTCGAGCCCTCCGGGCCACCGGAAGTGGCGTCGGTCGGCCGGGTGCTGAACGGCTTGGGCGCCCGGGTGGCGGGACTGATCGCGGACGAGCGCGAACTCGTGGCCGACCTGTCGCACCGGCTGCGGACGCCCGTGACGGCGCTGCGGCTCGACGTCGAGATGCTCGGCGACGCCGCCGAGCGGGAGCGCATGACCGAGCACGTCGACCACCTCGTCCTCGCGGTCGACGACGTGGTCCGGGCTGCCCGCAACCCCGCACACGCCCGAGCCGTCGGGCGGTGCGACGCGGCCGCCGTCGTCCGCGAACGCGCGGCGTTCTGGGCCGTGCTCGCCGCCGAACAGGGCCGTGACCTACTCGTTGAGGCGCCCGATCGACCGGCCGTGGTCGGGGTGGGCGCCGACGCCCTCGGCGCCGCGCTCGACGCGCTGGTGGACAACGTCTTCGGCCACACCCCGGACGGCACGGCCTTCGCGCTCCTCGTGGACGCCGACGGCGAGACGGTCAGCGTGGTCGTGGAGGACGCGGGTCCGGGCCTCGCGTCGACCTCCCTCGCCGAGCGGGGACGCAGTGGCGCCGGGTCCACCGGCATCGGCCTCGACGTCGCGCGCCGGGCGGCGGAGGACGCGGGAGGCCGCCTCGTCCTGGCGGCCGCGGCCATGGGTGGCGCCCGTGTCGCCCTCGAGATGCCCCGGATCACCACCGGCCGGCCGTCGTCCACGCGCTCCGCGAGCGCGCGTCCCGGCCCGCCGTCGGAGACGCCGTAGTCGGATCCTGGTCCCCGCCGAGGCGCCCGCGCTGGCCGGGTTGTGGCCGTCGACCTGGATCCCACGACGAGCGTGACGGAGGCGGCGCCCCCGCCACGCTCGGTCAGCCGGCCCGGTCGGGCCCTGCCATCAGGGGAGCAGGCTGGCCTGGTACATGAAGTGCGCCATGGCCTCCCGGCGGATCGGGTCACCCGGGACGTAGCTGTACGTCGTCCCGTCGGGGTTGAGCACACCGGTCGAGATGTTGTTCACGCTCATCCACGCGATCTCCCGGTAGGAGGGATGCGCCAACGGGACGTCGGTGAACGGCGGCGTCGCTGGCGCGACGAACGTCGGGTCACCGAGAGCCCGGAAGAGCCACAGGGCCATGACCTCACGGGTGACCAGTTCGGTCTCCCGGAAGGTGGGTTCGGAACCCGGGCCGGAACTCGGCGCGATGCCCTGAGCCTCCATCCACGTGATCTCCTTGTAGAAGGCGTCACCGACCGTGATGTCCGAGAACCCGGACGTCGCGGGCGGGGTGAAGGCCGGCTCACCCATGAACCGATAGATGAAGGCCGCCATCGCCTCACGGGTGATCGAATCGGGCGCTCCGAAGACCAGGGAGCCGTCCGGCTGCGGAGTCACCCGCGTGATTCCTTGCTCGTGGAGCCACTCGATCTCGGCGAAGAACGCCGACCCGGACGGCACGTCCGCGAAGAACGCCCCGCCGAGGGTGGGAGTCACCGCATTGGACAGCGCCGACCACGGACCTGGTCCCACCAGGTTCACGGCCCGGACCCGGAACTGGTACTCCGTCCCGTTGGTGAGCCCGGTCACCGCCTTGATGTGTACCGAGGGGCCGATCGGTGCCACGACACTCGTTCCACCCGTGCTCGAGACCTCGATCTCGTATCCGGTCAGGGGTGAGCCGCCGGTCGAGGCCGGCGCCGTCCAGGCGACCGTCGCCGACGCATCCGCCGGGTTGGCGATGCCGATCGTCGGCGCACCCGGGGCCACCACGACAGCCGCCGGCGTCACCGCGATCGACGACGCCGAGTACGAACCCGGGCCCACCAGGTTCACGGCGCGGACCCGGAACGTGTACTCGGTCCCGTTCGTCAGACCGGTCACCTCGAACGAGGTCAGACCGGCCCCGACACCCGTGACCGCGGTCGTGGGACCACCAGTCGCCGAGACCTCGATCTCGTACGAGGTGACCGCCGATCCGCCGTCCGACCCCGGCGCCGTCCAGGCCACCGTCGCCGCACCATCACCCGCCGTCGCCGTCCCGATCGTCGGCGCACCCGGAGCCGTCGGCGCGACGGGGGTCACGGCGTTCGACGACGCCGAGTACGGACCGGATCCCACCCCGTTCACCGCCAGCACCCGGAACGTGTACTCCGTCCCGTTCGTCAGACCGGTCACCTCGAACGAGGTCAGACCGGCCCCGACACCCGTGACCGTGCTCGTGGGACCACCAGTCGCCGAGACCTCGATCTCGTACGAGGTGACCGCGGACCCACCGTCCGACCCCGGCGCCGTCCAGGCGACCGTCGCCGCACCATCGCCCGCCGTCGCCGTCCCGATCGTCGGCGCACCCGGAAGCCCAGGAGTGGGCACGTCCCCGTCGGCGAACCGGAGCGTCTCGACGCCGACCAGGGTGTCGACGCCGTCGCGACCGGCTGTGTTGTCGGTCACGATCAACCTGCCGGCGCCCTGCGGCGTCAGGGTGTACTCGGCCAGGTTCCCGGCGAAGACCGCGACGTCGACCTCCGTGGCGTGGGTACCCAGGTCGATCGTGCGCACGATCTGGACGTCAGCCGGGCTGAGCGAACCGTTGAGAACCGCCGGCCGAAGTTGCAGGACGGAGTTCACCACGATCCTGCCCGTGACCGGGTCAGTGACACCGTTCAGCACTCCGACGGCCGTGCTGGGCACGGAGAGCTTGGCGGTGAGCCAGGCGTCACCGTGGATCAGGTCGTTACCGCCCCGACCCTGAATCAGGTCACTGCCGACACCGCCGATGAGGATGTTCCCGGAGTCCCAGCCGCTCACCCCGGCCCCCAGGAGATCCTGGAGCCCCGCGATCTTCGGGATGTCCGTGGCGACGAGGGCGTGGGTGAAGCCGGGGATCGGCGCCGCGAGCGAGGTGAAGTCGTCCCCTCGCAAGACGTCGTCCAGGGCGCCGCCCGAGAGCGCCTCGGTGTCCTGGAACCCGTCCATCAGGCCGGCGAGGATGTCACCCGGTGCGGGCGCGAAGACCGTCAGGTCCGCGTTTGCGGGGAGGGCGCTGGCGCTCGGGTCGTAGTAGGTCTGCCAGTCGAAGCCGAAGCCGCCCAGAACCGTGTCGACGCCGGGGCCCCCGAAGGAGATGTCGAGCCCGCCGGTGCCGTCGACGATGTCGTCGCCGCTGTCACCGATGAGCACGTCGTCGCCGGGACTCCCGAGGTCGACGCCGAACGGAGCGATCTCGTCTCCCGTCAACCCGTCAGCGCCGGTGCCGCCCTCGAGCCAGTCGGAGTCGTCGCCCCCGCTCACACCGTCGGCGGCGGTGCCTCCGTAGGCCAGGTCGTTCCCGGGACCCGCCAGGATTGCGGTGCCGTCCACCCCACCGATCACGAAGTCGTGGCCGGTGCCACCGTTGAAGGCGTCCGCCCCGGGCCCGTTGCTGCTCATGTAGTCGTTGCCGTCGCCACCGGTGAGGATGTCTGCCCCCCCGGTGTCGAGGAGGATGTCGTTCCCGAGCCCGCCCACGATGCTGTCGTTGCCCTGGCCGCCCTGCGCCCAGTCGTCGGCGTCGTTGCCTCTCAGGGTGTCGTCACCGCGGTCGGCCTGCATGCGGTCGTTGTTCGGAGTCCCGTTGAAGACCACATGCTTGACACCGCCGTAACGCCACGTCCCATCCGCGAGGACAGTCAGCGTCCCGTTCCCGGCGGCGGGCACCTGGGGCCCGACCGCCTTGTTCATGTCGAACGTCAGAGCCGGCCACGCGAACGCGTCGAACGGAAGCGCCTCGGCGTCCGTGTTCCGCATGACCATCTCGGCGAAGGTGTTGCCCTCGATCTGCGCCCCCAGGGCCGTGCCGGCCGTCCGACCGAGGTAGTAGAACCTGTCGCCCTCCTGCAGGTGCTCCAGCTGGCGCTTGAAGACGTAGTCGAAGGTGCTGCCGAGCATGCCGCCGAACTCGTTGCGCGCCTCGGCCAGCCCCCCGACCCAGAGGTCGACGTCCTCGATACCCGTGGTCGGCAGGCCGCTGACGTCGGCCCACGCCCCGGTGCTGGAGAGGAATTCGGCGCGGTCACCGAAGAGCGCGACGTCACCTCCTGCGAGGGGTGTGTCGTCAAGCGTCGAGTTGAGGTTCGCGCCGGGATCCGCGCCGTTGACGATCTTGTAGGCGGCAACCCGCCGCTCGGCGACGGTGCCGGTGATGCCAGGGTGCGTCCCATATGCGCCGACGAAGTTCACGATCGAACCCGGGTGACGCAACGCGAACTCGAAGTCCTGCCAGGAGGTGTACGGCGCCAGGGCCGGGTTGCCCGTGTCGTTGAAGATGGATCGCCGCACCCCGTTCAGGGAGTTCACGCCTGCGTCGCGCGCCCGTGTCATGTTGATTGCCGGGAGGTCGAGCGGCAGACCCAGCAGGCTGTTGCGCAGCGTGTTGGTGACGAACTCGTCGATCTCGTTGCCTACCTGGTGGGTCATGCCTCGAGCCACGCTGCCGGCCGCCTGCGCGCCGGTGAGCTGACCGACGGCTCCGCCGTCGTTGAAGGCGGGCGGGTTGAGGAAGGCATCCAGGAGTGGCGTGCTGAGATCGGTGCCGTCGGCCGCTACGCGGTCGACGGTCGCGTTGAGCTGGGAGTGCCCGAACCGGTACACGGCGTGGGCGTACTCAGCGACGATGTCCGGCCGCAGAGTCGGGTCATACGCGACGAACGGGCGGATGCCCGGCTGGAACTTGCGGACGAACTCCTCGAAGACGACGTGCTGATACTCCATCTCGGTCACGAAGCGAGCCGCCTGGAAGAGGCGCTCACCGTTCCACCCGCCGCCGGCGAGGTTCCAGTCCGTGGCCGCGAAGGACCCGGCGGGCGAGTTCGTGATCACGTTCTGGATGTCTGCGACAAGCCTGTTGTGCTCGGAGTGGAAGACCGTGTGGATCGCCGTGAGGCCGATGTTCTCGTTGCCGCGCCCGTCACCGGTGATGAAGTGCGAGTCCAGCAAAGCGCTGTCGTAACTGGCGTCCGGAACGGCGTTGTGTGCGATGTCGTCGAGGAACGCGTGGCCGGTGCCGACGGCGTTCAGGCCCGTTCCGCCGGCGTTCTGGGTGGTCACGGGGTTGGCGAGATCGCCTTCGATCACGCTGCCGTCGGACAGCACCATCTGCGGGAGCCCGTTCGGCCCGCGCAGGAACCGGCCGTACTCGTCGGTCAGCAAGAGCGGCACATTGAAGATGTCGGTGTCCACCAACTGGATGCCGAGCATCGTTGCGGCCTGCGCCTTCGTCTCCGCCCAGTTGGCGAGGTTCCCGGCGATCGCTCCGTCAGCCAGGCGTCCGGTGGCTACCGGTACGCCCCCGACCATCTCGTACTCGCGAAGGAAGACGTGCTTCGACGGGTGGGAGGAGTAGGTCTGGTTCTGGTCGATCCACGGCGTCGTGCTGTTGAAGCCGTTGCCGTTGGCGTCGAGCACCGTGCGGTTGACGACCATGAACTTGTTCGGGGAGGTGGCGTACAGCGGGTCGTCGGGCTGAAGTGGCACGACAACGGCTTCCTGGGCCGTCTTGGCGACCAGGTCGAGACCGTGGTCGAAGAACTGCCCGAAGAGAACGAACATCCCGTTGTAGGGAGCCGCGACGCCCGCATTGGGGGCGGTGTTCGGGATCGGCAGAGAACCATCAACCTCGGCGATCGCCCCAGGGCCGGCCGCGGCGACTGCCGCAGGGTTGCTCGACGACTGGTCCGAGATCAGGTTGCTGATGATCCGTGGGTCAGCATCCTGCACGCTGCTCGGCCGCGAAGCCGGATCGTACGTGGTGGCCGTTGGTCCGAAGCCGGTGGTGGGAGGAGTCGGTGTGTCCGTGGCGCGCCACAGGGGCGGTGTCAGCCTCGGGAACGGCAGGTCCGCGGCGCCCCACGCCGAGTTGCCCCCGGTGGCCGTGTACTCGCTGCCATTCCAGGACGACACGCCCGTCACGAGGTTGTTGTTGCGGCCGTCCACCTGGCGCAAGCCCCACGGCAGCAACGGGTCCGGAACGTCGTTGGGACCAGAGCCGAGAACGGAGGTCGGCGGGGTCACGGAGCCGAGCCCACCGGGACCCTCGGTCGTGGCATGCGCCTCCGCGATCTCGATCTGCTTCAGGATGAACTGCAGGTCCGCGGTGGTCACCACGAAGCCCGCCCCCACCGGCGCTGCCTGCGCCGGCGTCACCCCGACCAGAAGGGCGCCGACGACGAGCGATGCGCTCACCGCCGCTACCAGACGACTTCTCCTTGCGCGCACGCCGAATCTCCCTCGAGCCGATAACAGGGGGGCAGCGGTCCCAAATGGGACCGAGGTCCCGAACCTAGCGCAGGGCTCGGCGCGCACGGGCGCACTTGGAAGGGCTTTGTCAACATTGACACGCCGCATGCTCGGGTGACGTATGCCACAACACGGGCGGGCCACGCCTACCGTGGGTAGTGGCCCCGTCAAGAACCCGGCGCCCCTGCGGGACGCCGCACCTAGATACCGCTCACGCCCAGGAGTCGGCCGACGGCGTAGGTCACGGCCATCGCGAGGGCACCGCCCACCACGAGCCGGAACACGGCCCGACCCCGGGCCGCGCCGCCGAGCCGGGCACTGATGCTACCCGTCAGGGCCAGGGCCAGGACGACGGCGACGAAGGTCACCAGGATGCGCACGTCCGCCGGGGCGAGCGAGATCGCGGCGATCGGCAGGATCGCGCCCGCGGTGAAGGAGATGCCGGACGAAACCGCGGCATGCGTGGGGTTGGTGAGGTCGTCCGGGTCCAGGCCGAGTTCGGCCTCGATGTGGGCCGCGAAGGGGTCGATAGCCGTGAGCTCTTCGGCGACCGCCCGAGCCGTCGCGTGTGACAGCCCCTTGGCCTGGTAGATCGCCGCGAGTTCTTCGAGTTCACCCTCGGGGTCCTCGGCGAGTTCCCGCCGCTCCTTCTCGATGAGCGCCCGCTCGGCGTCGCGCTGGCTGCTCACGGAGACGTACTCCCCCAGCGCCATCGACACCGCGCCCGCGACCACGCCCGCGACACCCGCGGTGAGGATCGGTCCGATCGCCGTGGTCGCGCCCGCGACGCCGACCACGAGGCCGGCCGTCGAGATGATGCCGTCGTTGGCGCCGAGCACGCCGGCCCGGAGCCAGTTCAACTTCTGCGCATGGCTGGGGCCACCGTCGGTGCGGGCGCCCTCGTGAGGTTCGGTCCCGGGGGAATCGGTGCGGTCGACGTCGGTCACACTCCGACGGTAGGCGCCGCACCGCAGGTCACGCTACGAAGGCAAGGCTGGGCTTCCACCGACCGCGACGCCGTTCGCCGCGCGCAGGTACCGCCGGCCCCGGGCCAGCAGGATGATCGAGCCGATCAGCGCGGCGATGGTCGACGCGATGAGGATCGCCACCTTGACGTGCTCTTCCTGCGGCGACCCCGCGCCGAACGCGAGTTCCGCGACGAGGAGCGACACGGTGAAGCCGATGCCGGCCACCGCCCCGATCCCCACCACGTCCCACCAGGACAGGCCCTTGGCCAGGCCCACGCGGGAGGACAGGGAGACGAGCGCCGTCGCACCCACGATCCCGATCGGCTTGCCGAGCACCAGACCCAGGACCACGGCGACGGCGGCCGGGTCCGACGCCGCCGCGGCGAGCGACGCCGCGCTCACCGCCACGCCCGCCGCGAGCAGTGCGAACACCGGGACGGCGAAGCCGGCCGAGATGGGCCGCCACCGGTGCTCGAAGCGTTCCGCCAGGCTCTCGCGCTCCCCACGCGCCGGCAGGGCGGGGACCACGAGCCCGAGCAGGACGCCGGCGATCGTCGCGTGGATGCCGGAGGAGTGCATGAAGGCCCAGGCCGTGAACCCGAGCGGCACCAGGAGCCACCCCGTGGTGATGCCGCGGCGCACGAGAACGGCGAACAGGGCGACGGCCACGAGCGAGGCCGCCAGCCAGGCGAACGAGAGGTCCTCGGTGTAGAAGACGGCGATCACGATGATCGCGAGGAGGTCGTCCACCACGGCGAGCGTCAGCAGGAACGCGCGCAGCGCGTTCGGAAGCCCGCGCCCGACGACGGCGAGCACGGCCACGGCGAAGGCGATATCGGTCGCGGTGGGCACCGCCCAACCCCGAGGGGCGCCGTCGGCCGCTGTGAGGTTCACCGCGAGGTAGATCGACGCCGGCACCACCATGCCGCCCACGGCGGCGACGATCGGCACGATCGCTGTGGCGGGGCGGCGCAGTTCCCCGGTCACGATCTCGCGCTTGAGCTCGAGGACGATGACGCAGAAGAAGATCGCGAGCAGCCCGTCCGCCGCCCAGGCCTGCAGGTTCAGGTCCAGGTGAAGGGCCTTCGGGCCGACCACCGTGTCCTGGACGGCTTGGTACGAGGCGCTCCAGCGGGAGTTCGCCCAGATGATCGCGATGGCGGCGCCCAGGAGAAGGAGGAAGCCGCCGGTGGTCTCGGAACGCAGCGTGTCGGAGAGGTTCCGGACGGCGCCGGGCGTCAGTCGGGAGAAGAGCGGGGCTCGGTGCAGGCGGCGCATGAAGGACCTCTCACGGGCAGGGGGCGGCACACGCCGACCAGACTTCCCGGCACACCGGCAGGCAGCCTATCGGCCCGGGGTTTCGCCGGGTGTCGCGGGCTCGGCCCTCCCGGCCCGCCTGCCCGGGCTCAGCCGCGCCCGCGCGTCCGTTCGAGGAGAGTCTCCACGGGCCAGGTGTTGACCACCCGATCGGCCGGGAGGTGATGCGCGGCCACGCGGTCGCACCCGGCTCGCAGCCAGTCGAGTTCGCCGGGCGCATGGGCGTCCGTATCGCTCGCGACCAGGCAGCCCGCGTCGATCGCCGGCCCGAGCAGGCGGTGCGGCGGGGCCAGGCGGTGGGGCCTGCAGTTGTTCTCCACGGCCACGCCGTGCCCGGCGCTCGCCGCGACGACGGCTGCGGCGTCGAACTCGCGGTCCGGACGGAAGGGCCCCCTGATCGGCCGGCCCGTGCCGGGGCCG
>JARKOU010000227.1 GCA_029975645.1 Actinomycetales bacterium | reverse complement strand
TTCCGAGCCGAAGGACGGCCATGAGCGAGAACATCCCGGGCGGCAGCGTCCCGCCCCAGAACGAACCCCCGGCGCCGCCGCCCGTGCCGCCGACTCCCCCCACGCCACCCACACCGCCGCCTGCAGCGCCGGTTCCGCCGCCCGCGGCGCCTCTTCCCCCGGCTGCGCCTCCCGCCCCGCCGGTCCCGCCCGCCGCGCCTCCGACGGCTCCGGCGCCCGGCGGCTATGCACCCCCGCCGCCCGCCGGCTACGCACCCCCGCCGCCCGGATACGCCGCTCCTCCGCCGCCGGCCGCAGGGTACGGCTACGCCCCGCAGCCGAGCGGCACGGACATCGTCATGGACGGCGTCAAGTACGGCTGGAAGAAGTTCACCGAGAACGTCGGCCCGTGGATCATCGGCGGGCTCGTCTGGCTTTTCGGCCTGGGCATCATCGCGAGCATCCTGTGGTTCGCAGTCTTCGCCGCGGCGATGGGCACGTCCAACTACACGATCGGTGCCGACGGCACCGTGTCGACCGTGGGCGGCGGCCTCGGCTTCTTCGGCTTCTCGATCTTCTTCGGCGTCGTGATGCTGCTCGTGGTGCTGGTGCAGGCCGCCTTCCTGAACGCCGCGCTGCATGTCTCCGCCGGGAACGCCCTCCAGGTGGGTGACTTCTTCAGGTTCCCCAACTTCGGGAAGGTCTTCACCACCGCTCTGCTGGTGGGCCTCGCCGAGGGCGTCGGTTTCGCGCTCTGCTACATCCCCGGCCTGATCGTCATGTTCTTCTTCTCGTTCGCCATCATCTTCGCCCTCGACCGGGGCCTGGGCGCCGTCGATGCGATCAAGGCGAGCATCGACCTCGTGAAGAACAACGTCGGCACTGTCCTCCTCACCCTCCTGGGTGTGTGGATCGTCACGGCCATCGGGTCCGCGATCTGCGGCGTCGGCATCATCGCGGCCTACCCGATCGCGTACGTGCTGCTGGTGTACGTGTACCGCCGCCTGCAGAACCAGCCCGTCGCCCCCTGATCGAGGAGTGAACGGAGTGGGGCCGGGATCCGGACGGATCCCGGCCCCGCGCGGGTTCTGCCCCCCGCGCTCGGCGTCGAGGTAGTCGCTCTGGCGTGAGGTAGTCGATCCAGGCCGACTACCTCACGCCGAGACGACTACCTCACTCGCTGGGCGCGGTGACGAAGTCGACGAGTTCCTCCACCCGGCCGAGGAGGCTGGGGGAGAGGTCGCGGTAGTCCCGCACCGAGCGCAGGATGCGCTGCCACCCCGCCGCGACGTCCGCCTGCGACGCCGCCGGCCACCCCAGCGCCCGCAGCGTCCCGGTCTTGATGTCCTGCCCGCGGGGGACCGTGGGCCACGCGGTCAGGCCCACACGCTCGGGGCGGACGGCCTGCCACACGTCCACGTAGGGGTGACCGAGCACGAGCACGTGGCCCCCGCCGGGCCCCCGCGCCACGTCGGCGGCGATCCGCGACTCCTTGCTCCCGGGCACCAGGTGGTCCACGAGCACCCCGATGCGCCGGCCCGGCCCCGGACCGAAGGCGCGCACGGCCTCGGCGAGGTTGTCGACGCCGTCGAGCATCTCGACCACCACGCCCTCGATCCGCAGGTCCTCGCCCCAGACCTTCTCGATCAGTTCCGCGTCGTGGCGGCCCTCCACCCAGATCCGCGAGGCCCGCGCCACGCGGGCACGCGCGCCCGGCACCGCGCGGGACCCGCTCGCCGTCCGTCCCGCGGCGGTCAGGTCGCCCGCGGGGCGGACGGGCGCCGTCGGCGGGGGCGGCACCAGGCGCACGGGCCGGCCGTCGATCCAGAACCCCGGTCCCAGGGGAAAGGTCCGACGGCGCCCGCGCCGGTCCTCGAGCGTCACCACGTGCATCCCGCCGGACTTCTCCACGCAGACGACAGCGCCGCACCACCCGCTCTCGACCTCCTCCACCACGAGGCCCGGCATAGCGGGTTCGTCCGTGGTCACGGGTCGGCGCGGGCGGTGCGGGTCGCGGGCGAGCACGTCGTCGCCGTACCGGTCGGGAGCCTGCCGGTCGGGAGCCTGCCGGTCGGAGGGCTGCCGCTCGGGCGGGCGTCGATCCGGGGTCCGGCGATCGGTTCGGGGCGCGGTCACCGGTGCAGGGTAGGCACGAGCCGCGCCGGGCCTCGTGAGCCTCGCGGGGCCCGCGTAGAATTGGCACTCGGGCCGTGGGAGTGCTGATCGTCTCGCCACGGAGCACGTGCGGGTCGCGGGTGCGGAGGTGAGCGGTGAGCGACGAGCGTCGACTCGAGGTGTTGCGCGCCATCGTGCACGACTACGTCCAGACCAAGGAGCCGGTGGGCTCCCGCACGCTCGTCGAGCGCTACTCCCTGGGCGTCTCGCCGGCCACGATCCGCAACGACATGGCCGCCCTCGAAGACGCCGGCTACATCGCCCAGCCCCACACGTCCGCGGGTCGGGTCCCCACGGACAAGGGCTACCGGCTCTTCGTGGACCAGCTCGCCACGCTGAAGCCGCTCTCCCCAGCGGAGCGGCGCGCGATCCAGAGCCTGCTCGAGGGCGCCGTCGACCTCGACGACGTCGTGGCCCGCACCGTGCGGCTCCTGGCGCAGCTCACCCACCAGGTGGCGGTGGTGCAGTACCCCTCGCTGCGCCGCTCCGCGCTGCGCCACCTCGAACTCGTCCCCATGACCAGCCACCGGCTGCTCGTGGTGATCATCACCGACAACGGCCGGGTGGAGCAGCGGGTGATCGAGTCCCGCGATCCGCTCGACCTGGGCGTGGTCGCGGAACTTCGGGTCCGGGTCAACGCCGCCGGCGTCGGGCAGCGGATGCCACACCTCGCCGTGGCGCTCGAGGAACTGGCGGAACGCTTCACGCCCGCCGACCGGCCCCTGGTGGAGGCGGTGAGCCAGGCGGTGGTGGAGACGATGCTCGAGGACGTGGAGGAGCGGGTGGTCATGGCCGGCACCGCGAACCTCGCCCGCGCGGACCACGACTTCCCGCGGACCATCGGACCGGTGCTCGAGGCACTCGAGGAGCACATGGTGCTCCTGCGCCTGCTCTCCGAGATGTCCGGCGACGACGCCGTGAGCGTGCGGATCGGTCACGAGAACTCGGTCGAGGCGCTCGTGGAGGCCTCGGTGGTCTCCGCGGGTTACGGTGGAGCCGAGACGGGCCCGGTCGCGCGGCTCGGCGTCCTCGGGCCCACCCGCATGGACTACGCCGGAACCATGGCCGCCGTGCGCGCCGTCGCCCGCTATCTGTCCCGCTTCCTGTCGAGTTGACGCCGGCCTCCCGACCCGGCCCGGCCGACGCCGCCGCCACCACCTGCCCCTTCCCACGCGCCCCGCGCACCGCCCCACCTGGAGATCCGTGAGCGACTACTACGAGATCCTCGGCGTCTCCCGTGACGCGACGCAGGAGGAGATCAAGAAGGCCTACCGCCGCCTGGCGCGGGAACTGCACCCCGATGTCGCGGACGGGCCGGAGGAGGCCGAACGGTTCAAGGACGTCTCGCGCGCCTACGACGTCCTCTCGAACCCCGAGAAGCGCCGCGACTACGATCTCGGCGGCCGCGGCACGGGCAACCCCATGGGCGGGGCCGGCGCCGGCTTCGGCTTCTCGGACATCTTCGAGACGTTCTTCGGCGCCGCGACCGGCGCGCAGCGTGGCCCGACGCCGCGCGCGCGGCGAGGCCAGGACGCGCTGGTGCGCATCGACATCGACCTCGCGGACGCCGCGTTCGGCGCCACGCGCGACCTCCAGGTGGACACCGCCGTCGTCTGCAGCACGTGCCACGGCACCTGCTGCCGGCCCGGGACGTCGCCGCGCACCTGCGACGTGTGCGGGGGTCGCGGCTCGGTCCAGCGCGTGGCGCGGTCCTTCCTCGGCCAGGTGATGACCACCTCGCCGTGCGCGGCCTGCCACGGCTTCGGCACCGTGATCGCGGACCCGTGCCCGGAGTGCTCGGGCGAGGGCCGGGTGCGCACGCGACGCACGATCACCGTGGATGTCCCGGCCGGCGTGGAGTCCGGCACCCGCATCAAGCTGACCGGTCAGGGCGAGGTGGGTCCCGGCGGCGGCCCCGCCGGAGACCTTTACGTCGAGGTCCGCGAGCGCGCGCACGCCCTGTTCACCCGCCGCGGCGACGACCTCCACTGCGCCGTGCAGCTCCCGATGACGGCGGCGGCGCTGGGCACGGTCCTCACGGTCGAGACGCTCGACGGCGTCCGCGACCTGGACGTCAAGCCCGGTACCCAGCCGAACGAGGTGCTCACGCTCAAGGGTCTCGGCGTGGGCCACCTCCACGCCTCGGGGCGCGGCGACCTCCACGTCCACGTCGACGTCCAGGTCCCCAGCCGCCTGGACCCCGAGCAGGAGCGCCTGCTGCGCGACCTCGCGGTCCTGCGGGGAGAGGAGCGCCCCGAGCCCCGCCTCGCGCCCGCCCATGCGGGCGTCTTCGCGAGGCTCCGCGACCGGTTCGCGGGCCGGTAGTGCGGTCCGCCGGACCGGTGCCGGGCGGGAACGACGCGTGACCCTCCCCGTCTTCCTCGTGACGCCCGGCGCCTTGGACGGCGCCCCGCCCGGCCAGGAGGTCACGATCACCGGGCCCGAGGCGCGGCACGCCGCCGTCGTGCGGCGCGTTCGCGTGGGCGAGCGGGTGGACGTGGTCGACGGCGCGGGCGTGCGGGCGCGGGGCGCGGTCACGTCGGTGGCGTCCGAGCAGGTCCGGGTGATGGTGGACGACGTCGAACGCGAACCGGCGCCCGACGTCGCCCTCGTGCTGGTGCAGGCCCTGGCGAAGGGCGACCGCGACGAACTCGCGATCGAGGCCGCCACGGAACTCGGGGTGGACGCCGTGCGTCCCTGGCAGGCCGAGCGGTCCGTTTCGCTCTGGGTGGGCGCCAAGGCCGAGCGCGGGGCGAACCGCTGGGACGCGGTGGTCACCGCCGCGGCCAAGCAGGCGCGGCGGGCCCGGGTACCGGCGGTGCGCCCGCTCGTGCGTGGTCGCGACCTGGTCGCCGTGGCGGCGCGCGCCGTCGACGCCGGGGGCATGGTCCTCGTGCTGCACGAGGGGGCGGCGATGCCCCTGGCGGATGTCTCGCTCCCGCCGCGCGGCGAGGTGCACGTGGTGGTCGGACCCGAAGGGGGCCTGACCGACGGCGAGGTGTCGGCCCTGCAGGCGGCGGGCGCCGTCGTCGTCCGCCTCGGGCCGCACGTGCTGCGGACGTCGACGGCGGGGCCGGTGGCCGTCGCCCTGATCGCCGAACGCCTCGGACGCTGGGCCGTGGCTCGCTAGCCTTCCGTCATGACAGCAGAGTGCGTGTTCTGCCGGATCGTCGCCGGGGATCTGCCGGCCGCGGTCCTCGTCGAGACGGACACCGTCCTCGCTTTTCGCGACATCGCGCCGCAGGCACCCGTGCACGTGGTGGTGGTGCCGAAGGAGCACCACACGGACGTCGCGGCCCTCGCCGCGGTGGACCCGGCCGGGCTCGCCGAGGTGGTCAAGGTCGCGAACGAGGTGGCCGAACGCGAGGCCGAGGGCGAGTACCGCCTCGTCTTCAACACCGGCCCGGACGCCGGTCAGAGCGTGTTCCACGCCCATGGGCACGTCCTCGCCGGGCGACTGATGGGCTGGCCGCCGGGCTGAGGGCCTGCGAGCGCCCGGCCGAGGGGAACCCTCGGTGCGTACCTCGATACGATGAACCCAGCCCGGCCGGTGGCCGGGCCTGTGAGCGCCGAGGAGGCCAGGGCCGACGGCCCGGACCATGTCACAAGGACCGATGGGGTCACAAGGATCGACGGGATCGCTCGGGTCGCCGGAATCGACGGTCCCGGCCGGCGCTCCCCGCGTGCAGCACCAGATCACCGTCCCCGATGACGTGCCGATGGTGGTTCTGCTCGGGCGGCGGGACGAGGTGCTGCGGGCCATCGAGCACGGCTTCCCACGCGTGGACGTGCACGCCCGGGGAAACGTCATCACGTTGACGGGCCCGGTGGGGGAGGTGGCCCTGGCCGAGCGCCTGGTGGACGAGCTCGCGACGATCGCCGCGACGGGACAAGCGCTCTCGGCCGACGCCGTCGAGCGGGCGATCGCCATGCTGACGGCGGTGACCCAGGAGCGCCCGGCCCAGGTGCTCACCATGAACATCCTGTCCAGCCGCGGCCGGACCATCCGGCCCAAGACGGTGGGGCAGCGCGACTACGTCGAGGCGATCGACCGCAACACGATCGTGTTCGGCATCGGTCCCGCCGGCACCGGGAAGACCTACCTGGCGATGGCGAAAGCCGTCCAGGCGCTGCAGGCCAAGCAGGTGAACCGCATCGTGCTGACCCGCCCCGCCGTGGAGGCGGGCGAACGGCTCGGCTTCCTCCCCGGCACCCTGAGCGACAAGATCGATCCGTACCTGCGACCGCTCTACGACGCGCTGCACGACATGGTGGACCCGGAGTCGATCCCGCGGCTCATGGCGGCAGGCACCATCGAGGTGGCACCGCTGGCGTACATGCGCGGGCGCACCCTCAACGACGCGTTCATCGTCCTGGACGAGGCCCAGAACACCTCGGCCGAGCAGATGAAGATGTTCCTCACGCGCCTGGGCTTCGGCTCCAAGATCGTGGTCACGGGCGACGTCACCCAGGTGGACCTCCCCGCCGGGACCAGTTCGGGCCTGCGTGTGGTGCAGGAGATCCTCACCGGGCTCGACGACGTCGCCTTCTGCCGCCTGACCTCGGCGGACGTGGTGCGGCACCGGCTCGTCGGGGAGATCATCGACGCCTACGGGCGCTGGGATGCCCACCAGCGTGCGGGCGGGGTCACGGCGGCGGGGCGCGGCGAGCCGCGTGCGACCGCGGCGCCGTGGCGCGAGGCACGCACCACGAGCAGAGCAACGGAGGGGCGAGAGCGCCCATGAGCACAGAAGTGACCAACGAGTCCGGGTTCGCCGTCGACGAGTCGGAGTTCGCGGCACTGAGCCGCTTCGTGCTGGACGAGATGCGGGTGCACCCCCAGGCGGAGCTGTCGATCCTGTTCGCGACGAGCGAGGCCATGGCCGAGCTGCACGAGCGGTGGATGGACGAGCCGGGACCCACCGACGTGCTCTCGTTTCCCATGGACGAGTTGCGGCCGGGGCGCGACGGCGAGCCGAGCGAGCAGGGCGTCCTCGGTGACGTGGTCCTGTGTCCGGAGGTCGCCGTCGCCCAGGCACGGGCGGCCGGGCACTCCACGGAGGAGGAGCTCCTCCTCCTGACGGTCCACGGCATCCTGCACGTGCTCGGCTATGACCTAGCCGAGCCCGAGGAGGAGAAGGAGTTGTTCGCGCTCCAGCGCCGGCTGCTCCTCACCTTCCTCGCGAGCCGGTGACGCCGCTGCTCCCCGCGGCCGCGACGCCGGCCATGCCCGATGCGCCGATCGGGCCGCTGGTTCTGCTCGCCCTGGTCGCCGTGGTGGTTGCGGCGACGCTGAGCGCGGGAGAGGCCGCACTCGAACGGCTCACGCGAACCGCAGCGGCGGAGGGGGTCGCGGCGCACCGCCGCGGGGCGGGCGCCGTCGCGCGACTGGCGGAACATCCCGGGCGGGCGATGGCCGGTGCCACCTTCACCCGGGCCCTCGCGGAGGCCACGGCCGCCGTGTCCATCGCACTCGCCGTCGCCGGGTCGCTGTCAGCCTGGTGGCAGGTGCTGCTCGCCGCCGTGGTCACCTCCGCCGTCGTGCTCGCCCTGGTGGTGGGAGCGAGCCCGCGCAGCCTCGGGCGCCGGCGCCCGGCCGCGGTGCTCGGGGTCCTCGCCCCGGTCATGCTTGCCCTCTCCGTCCTCGGTGGCCCGCTGGAGCGGATCGGCGGCTGGTCGAGACGGGGCCGGACGGTGACCGAGTCCGAGGAGGCGGCGGCAGAGGAACTGCGGGAGATGGTCGACCGGGTCAGCGAGGCGGAGCGCATCGAGGAGGATGAGCGGGAGATGCTCCAGTCCGTCTTCGAACTGGGGCGCACCCGCACCCGCGAGGTGATGGTGCCGCGCACGTCCATGGTCACCCTGCCAGCGGCCACGCCCGCCGCGAAGGCGCTGCGCCTCTTCGTCCGGTCCGGTTTCTCCCGCGTACCGGTGGTCGGGGAGTCGGTGGACGACGTCGTCGGGATTCTGTACCTGAAGGACGTGCTCCGGCGGGTCCAGAACCAGCCGGGGGCCCGGGTCGAGGCCGTCGCGGACATGGTCCGCGAGCCCGTGTACGTCCCCGAGACCAAGCCGGTGGACGACCTCCTGCGGGAACTGCAGGGCAACTCCACGCACGTGGCCATGGTGGTGGACGAGTACGGCGGCATCGCCGGCCTCGTGACGATCGAGGACTGCCTCGAGGAGATCGTCGGCGAGCTGCGCGACGAGCACGACCACTCCGAGCCCGAGGTGGAGGAACTCGACGGCGGCCTGATGCGGGTCCCGGCGAGGCTGCCGGTGGACGAACTCGGTGACCTGTTCGGCGTCGACCTCCACGACGACGAGGTGGACTCCGCGGGCGGACTGCTGGCGAAGGCGCTCGGGAAGGTACCGATCCGGGGGGCGAAGGCCCTGGTCGGAGACCTGGAACTGGTCGCCGAGCGCGCGGAGGGGCGGCGTCGCCAGATCTCGACGCTCCTCGTCCGACGGGTGGCGCCCGAGGCGGCACCCGCCGAGGTCCCGCCGGAGTCCGAATCGACCGAAGCCGTCGGGGGGCACGCATGATGAAGCAGGGAACGCGGGCGCCGGAGCCCGGAGCGGGCGCCGAGTTCCGTGCGGGCTTCGCCTGCATCGTGGGCCGGCCCAACGCCGGCAAGTCCACGCTGACCAACGCCCTGGTCGGGACCAAGGTCGCGATCACGTCGCAGCGGCCACAGACCACTCGTCACGTGGTCCGTGGGATCGTGCACCGCCCGGACGGCCAACTGGTGCTCGTGGACACCCCCGGCCTGCACCGCCCACGCACCCTCCTGGGGCAACGGCTCAACGACCTGGTACGCGAGACGCTCGGCGAGGTGGACGTCATCGTCTTCTGCCTGCCGGCCGACCAGCGCGTGGGCCCGGGCGACCGGTTCATCGCGCAGGAACTCGCGCGGGGGCGCACGCCCGTCGTGGCGGTGGCCACCAAGGCAGACCTCGTCTCGCGGGAGCGCCTCGCGGAGCACCTGCTCGCCATCGCGGACCTCGGGGACTGGGCCGACGTCATCCCGGTCTCCGCCGCGTCCGGGTACCAGGTGGCCGCGCTCGCCGACCTTCTCCTCACCCACCTGCCCGTCTCGCCGCCCCTGTACCCGGATGGCGAGCTCACCGACGAACCCGAGCACGTCATGGTGGCCGAACTCGTGCGGGAGGCTGCGCTCGAGGGCGTCCGCGACGAGCTGCCGCACTCCCTCGCCGTGGTGGTGGAGGAGATCGAGGAGCGCCCGCGGGCGGAGGCCGCGCGCTCCGACGTGCCGTTCCTCGACGTGCGGGTCACCCTCTTCGTGGAGCGTGACAGCCAGAAGGCGATCATCATCGGGGCGCGCGGTGCGCGGCTCAAGGAGATCGGCACCCGGGCCCGGCACGGGATCGAGGCGCTTCTTGGTGCGCGGGTCTACCTCGACCTGCGGGTCAAGGTCGCCAAGGACTGGCAGCGGGACCCCAAGCAACTCGGGCGCCTCGGGTTCTGAGCCGGCGGCGGGCGAATCGTAGGGGAGACGCCGAGCCTCACCCGCCGTTCGGCCCGAGTGCGGCGGACCTCACACGGCGCGGGTTCGGGGCCCGCACGGCGCCCGCCGTACCCTGGAAGACGTGATCTACCGGAAGGTCGTGGCCTCCCTCGGCCTGGTCCTCGGACTGGGGCTCGTGGGGTCGGTCGCGGGACCCGGCTGGTCGCCCCGCCCGCTCGAGGGCACCATCGTGGTCGAGTCCCCGGACGTCGCCATCGGTGGCGAGGTCGCCACCGCCGCGGTGGGGACCTACGAGGTGGCCAGCGAGATCGTTGAGGTGAACCTCGACGGCGCCACGGTCCAGGCGGAGATCAGCTACCCGGCGAACGCCGAGCCGGGGGCACGTCACCCCGGCATCGTCTTCATCCACGGTGCGGGCACGGGCCACCACACCGCCTTCCAGGAGACGGCACGCGCCCTGGCGAGCGCCGGCGTCGTCGCGATGGTCCCGGACAAGCGCCTCGACACCTACAGCACGCGCGATCGCGACTACCCGGCCATGGCCCGGGACTACCTTGCCTCGGTCGAGGTGCTGCGTAGCCGCCCCGACGTCGACCCCGAGCGGGTGGGCGTGTACGGCGAGAGCGAGGGCGGCTGGATCGCGCCGATCGCCGCGGCGACGAGCGACGACGTCGCGTTCCTCGTCGCGGTCTCGTCGCCCGTGGTCTCCCCGCGCGAGCAGGCGGCGTTCGCCACGGACTCCTACCTGCGCAATACCGGCGTGCCGAGCGCGCTCCTGCGCCTGATCCCGCGCGCCGTCGGCGCAGACATCCCCGGCGGCGGATTCGACTACGCGGATTTCGACGTCGCCCCGTACCAGCGCCAGGTCACCCAGCCGACCCTCGTGGTCTACGGCACGGCCGACGCCTCGATGCCCACGGTCCAGGGCGCCCAGGCGATCATCGACGACCTCGCCGCGGCCGGGAACGACGACTACACCGTGCGCTACTTCGCCGGCGCCAACCACGGCATCCGGGTGGACGGGCAGATCGTCCCGGAGTTCCAGGAGATGCTCGCGCAGTGGATCCTGGGGCTGCCGGGCACGGCCGGCGCGTCCCCGCGCGTCGCCGGGGCGCAGCCGGTCCAGCACTTCGCCGCGGACCCGGTCCAGCACCCCCGGTGGTACGCCGACGGCGACATGCTGGTCGCGGGGCTGGCGACGGCGGCGGGCGCGATCGCCATCGGTCCGGCGCTCTGGCTGGGCTCGGTCGCGATCCGCCGGCGGAGCCGGCCCTTGCCGAGCCCGCTCGCGCGGTGGATGGCCGCGCTGGCGCTCGGCGCGCTGCTGACGTTCGTGGCCTTCGGCGCCTATCTCTACAAGGTGGCGCAACTCGCTCTCAATTACCTGACGAACCCGGTGGTAGTCCAGGGGGGCTGGCTCACCGTCCAGGCGCTCGGCGTGGCGACGGCGGCCGTGTTCGTGACGTCGGGAGCGCGCGTGCTCGGCGCCGCTCGGTCGGGTGTCCTGGCCTCCACGGGGTGGGTGGGGCTGGTGACGATCGCCGGCGTGCACGTCGGCAGCCTGGTCCTGCTGTTGACGGCGGCGTACTGGGGGGTGTTCCCGCCCGTCCTGTGACGGTCGCGAAGGCCGACTGACGCGGCGTCGGGCGTCCCGTGATCGGATCGATGCACGTCGCGCGGGTTGATCAGCGTTGCCCGGCCCTAGGATGAGACGCGACTCGCGGGGTGGGCGGGACGCTCGCACCGTCGGCCCCGGGGGGATTCACACCGGTCGACCCGAGGACGGACCTCATGAGCGAGGCAAGTCAGTTCACCGCGCAGCAGGCCTCGGACCCGGCGACGCCGGCCGAGGTCCTCGCTGCCATTGCGGAGCACCGTCCGGACCTGCGTCCGTACGTAGCCGCCAACCCCAACGCCTACCCCGGGCTCGTCGAATGGCTCGGCAACCTGGGTGACCCCGCGGTCGACGCGGCGCTCCAGGCCCGCGCCGGCGCGGCGCTCGCCCCCGAGCCCCCGACGGCGCCCTTCGCCCCCGAGCCCCCGACGACCCCTCTCGTGCCTGAGTCGGAGGGCTTCGCCGCGCCCGGGTACCAGCCGCCGGCCACCGCCGCCGCCGCCGGCGCGGCTGCTGCCGCCGCGTACGGCGCCACCCCCGCCCCCGGCTACCCCGCGCCCGAGACGCCCGCCTACGGCGCGCCCCAGCAGCCGGCGCCCTACGGAGCGCCGCAGGCGTCGGGCGTGTACGGCGCCCCCCCGGCCGGTGGTGGCTACGCCCCGCCGCCCGGCGGCCCCTACGGCGGTCCGCCCGGAGCCCCCTACGGCGCGCCGATGGGTGGCCCGCCCAAGAAGCGCAGCCTGACCTGGCTCTGGATCCTCCTGGGGATCCTGGGCGTGCTGATCGTCGGCGGCGTGCTCCTGTTCATCTTCGTGTTCAACCGGGTCAGCAGCATCGTCCAGGACCTGCCGACCGTGATCGGCTCGATCAACTCCGACGCCCAGAACTACGGAGACGACCCGACGCTCGATGCCCTCTGGGACGCGTGCGAGGGCGGCGACATGCAGGCCTGTGACGACCTGTACTTCCAGTCCCCGGTCGGTTCGGAGTACGAGAACTTCGGCGACACCTGCGGGAACCGGCAGGATCCGGGCGACTACTGCGCAGGCGGCCCGAGCAGCGAGAACACCAGCGACGGGAGCACGAGCGGGCAGGGCTCGACCTCTGGGCAGCCCTTCGCGTACGGGGATGACGCCGCGCTCGACGCCTTGTGGGACTCGTGCGAGGGCGGCGACATGCAGGCCTGTGACGACCTGTACTTCCAGGCCCCGGTGGGTTCGGAGTACGAGTCCTTCGGCGACACGTGTGGTAACCGGCAGGACCCGGGCCAGTACTGCGCTCAGTGAGCATGCGGGCCCGCCCGGGTCCCGGAGACGCCCTGGCGTCGTGATCCGAGGCCGTCGGGAGATCCATGGCCCCGGATGGACGAGGAACGACGGGTGCGGGTCGGCGGTGCCGACCCGCACCCGTCGTTCGTGAGGGGGTACTCTTCCCCCGTGCGCACGGTTGCGCAGCACGCGCTGCTCCTTGGTTGCCGCGGCGAGGCCTGACAGGCCGGATCCTCGCCGCGGTGGCGTGGCGTCGTCTGGCCTAGGCCCCCAGCAGCGCGAGTGCGAGGACTCCACCATGACCATCACCCCCGATGTGCCGACGATCGCGCGCAATCCCCAGCGCCCGTCCGGCATGCCGATCCGCAAGTACCGGCCGTTCCACGAGCAGATCGCCGTGTCGCTGCCGGACCGCACCTGGCCGGGCAAGCGGATCACCAAGGCCCCCCGCTGGTGCGCCGTCGACCTTCGCGACGGCAACCAGGCTCTGATCGAACCGATGAACATCGAGCGGAAGCTCGCGATGTTCGACCTCCTCGTCTCCATGGGCTTCAAGGAGATCGAGGTGGGATTCCCCTCGGCCTCGCAGACGGACTTCGACTTCGTCCGCACCCTGATCGAGGGCGATCGGATCCCTGACGACGTCGTGATCCAGGTGCTGACCCAGGCCCGCGAGCACCTCATCGAGCGCACCTACGAGGCGATCGCCGGCGCCAAGCAGGCGATCGTCCACTTCTACAACTCCACCTCGGTGCTCCAGCGCGAGGTGGTCTTCCGCCTGGACGAGGACGGCATCGCCGACATCGCGACCACGGGCGCCCGGCTGTGCAAGAAGTTCGAGGAGCTCATCCCGGACACGAGCGTGCTCTACGAGTACTCCCCGGAGTCCTATACCGGGACCGAGCTCGAGTTTGCCCTCCGCGTGTGCAACGAGGTGCTCGAGGTCCTGCAGCCGACGCCGGAGCGTCCGGTCATCATCAACCTGCCGGCCACGGTCGAGATGGCCACGCCGAACGTCTACGCCGACTCGATCGAGTGGATGAGCCGGCACCTGCGCTACCGGGACAGCGTGGTGCTGTCCCTGCACCCCCACAACGACCGCGGTACGGCGGTCGCCGCCGCCGAACTCGGCTACCTGGCCGGCGCCGACCGGATCGAGGGCTGCCTGTTCGGCAACGGTGAGCGCACGGGGAACGTCTGCCTCGTCACCCTGGGCATGAACCTCTTCAGCCAGGGCATCGACCCGGAGATCGACTTCTCGGACATCCCGCACATCCGCTCGGTGGTGGAGCACTGCAACCAGCTCCCCGTCCACGAGCGCCACCCCTATGGCGGCGACCTGGTCTTCACCGCGTTCTCGGGGTCGCACCAGGACGCGATCAAGAAGGGGCTGGACGCGATGGAGGCCAAGGCCGACGGGGCCGGCGTCGGCATCGACGACCTGGTCTGGGCGGTGCCGTACCTGCCGGTGGACCCGCGCGACGTCGGCCGCAGCTACGAGGCGATCATCCGAGTGAACTCGCAGTCCGGAAAGGGAGGCGTCTCCTACCTCCTGAAGACGGAGCGTGCGCTGGACCTGCCGCGGCGCCTCCAGATCGAGTTCAGCCAGATCGTGCAGCGCAACACGGACACGTCGGGACGCGAGGTCACCGCGGACGAGTTGTGGACCATCTTCGCCGACGAGTACCTGCCGGCCCCGCCCGGGAGCGGCTTGGAGCCGTGGGGGCGCTTTGCGCTCCGCGGGACGGCGGTGGCCTCGGCCGGCGACGGCTCGGCGGACATGCTCTCGGTCGAGCTGCTCGACGACGGCCAGGAGCGGGTCCTCAGCGCGAGCGGTAACGGACCTGTCGCCGCGTTCACGTCCGCCCTGGGACAACTGGGCATCCACGTCAACGTGCTCGACTACTCCGAGCACGCCCTCTCCCAGGGCGGCGACGCGAGCGCGGCCGCCTACGTGGAGTGCGACGTCGACGGCCAGATCCTCTGGGGCGTGGGCATCGATCCGAGTATCACCACGGCATCGCTCAAGGCCATCGTCTCGGCCGTCAACCGCGCCCTGCGCTGAGTCCGCACCGGTCGGGCTGCATCAGGCGTTCGGGTGGTGATCGGGCGACGACGGCGCGGTGCGCCGCGTGAGGAACCACGCGGCGGGCGCGGCGTGGGGGAGGATGTGCCGGTGAGGTCGGACAGGTGAGGGTGTACCGGGACGAGGCCGTCGTGCTGCGCACCCAGGACCTGGGCGAGGCCGACCGCATCGTCACCGTGCTCACGCACTCGCACGGCCGGGTGCGCGCCGTCGCCAAGGGTGTGCGCCGCACCTCGAGCCGGTTCGGGGCCCGCCTCGAACCGTTCAGCGTGATCGACGTCCAGCTCCACGTGGGCCGCTCGCTCGACGTGGTGACCCAGGTCGAGACGCTCGCCCCGCACGGCCGGGCCATCTGTGCGGACTACGGCCGGTACACCACCGCGATGGCGATGGCCGAGGCCGCGGAGCGGCTCACGGAGATGGAGAAGGAGCCCGCCACCCAGCAGTACCGCCTCCTCGTGGGGGCGCTGAGGGCCCTGGCCGAGCAGACCCACGCCGGCACCCTGGTGCTCGACTCGTACCTGCTGCGCTCGCTCGCCGTCGCCGGCTGGGCGCCCAGCTTCGCGGACTGCGCGAGGTGCGCCGCACCGGGTCCCCATCGCGCCTTCGCGGTGGCGCACGGCGGGGCCGTCTGCGCGTCCTGCCGCCCGCCGGGTGCGGCCGCGCCCGCTCCCGAGACGTTCACGCTCCTCGCCTCGCTCCTCACCGGGGACTGGGCGACGGCGGACGCCAGCGGCCCTCGTGCGCGGCGGGAGGCGAGCGGCCTGGTCGCGGCGTACGTGCAGTGGCACCTCGAGCGGTCGTTGCGTTCGATGCGCCTGGTGGAGCGGGCATGATCCGTCGCACCGCGGCGTCGTCGTCCCCGTCGTCCCCGTCGGCGCCCGTTCCGCCGCCGCCGCACCCCTCGGGCGCGCGCCCGCCGCAGATCGACCCCCGGTTCGTCCCCCGCCACGTCGCGATCGTCATGGACGGCAACGGCCGGTGGGCCAACGCCCGCGGCCTCCCGCGGATCGAGGGGCACAAGGCGGGGGAGCTCTCGCTCATCGACGTGGTCGCGGGCGCCATCGAGATCGGCATCAGCCACGTGAGCGCGTACGCGTTCTCCACGGAGAACTGGAAGCGCAGCCCGGAGGAGGTGCGCTTCCTCATGGGGTTCAACAAGGAGGTGCTGCGCCGCCGCCGCGACCAGATGAACGCCTGGGGCGTGCGGATCCGCTGGGCGGGACGGCGCCCGCGCCTCTGGCGCAGCGTGATCGCCGAGTTGGAGGACGCGGAGCGGCTCACGGCCGCGAACACCGTGTGCACGCTCACCATGTGCGTCAACTACGGCGGGCGCGCGGAGATCGCGGACGCCGCCCGTGCCATCGCGATCGAGGCAGCGGCGGGACGGCTGGACCCGCGCCGCGTGGACGAGCGCACAGTGTCGCGCTTCCTCGACGAGCCGGACATGCCCGACGTCGACCTCTTCCTGCGCACCTCGGGAGAGATGCGGACGTCGAACTTCCTCCTGTGGCAGTCGGCCTACGCGGAACTGGTCTTCCTCGACGAGCCGTGGCCCGACGTCGACCGCCGGCACCTGTGGCGCGCCGTGGAGACGTACGCCCGCCGGGACCGGCGCTACGGGGGCGCCGTGGACACGGTGGCCGGTGACGGGGTGGCGCGTGACGGCGCGGCCGACGACGGAGCAGTCGCCGCAGGATCCGAGGGGGCGTAGTCCCGCGGCGCTCCGCGGGGGATGTCGGCCGTCCGGTCAGCGCGCGGTCGCGATCGTGTCGACGCCTTCGGTGGGCGCTGCGCCTCCTGCGGCCACCGCACCCCGCGCCGCGCGTCGGCGCCTGACCGCCCACACCGTCCCCGTCGCCGCGCCCACGACGGCGAGGAGCGCCCAGGGCGACCCGGCCGCCGCGCTGACGGCGGCGTAGAAGGCGGTCAGGCCGACGGTCGCGTAGATGAAGGCCCAGGCGACGCACCCGGGGACCATCGCGATCGCATAGCGCAGGAAGGGCATCCGGGTCAGGCCTGCCGCCCCGTTCACCATGGTCTGGACGCCCACCGTGAAGAAGCTCAGGGTCACCGCGATCGGACCCCAGCGGTGCAGCAGCGCGACGGCTCGGCCGAGTCCGGGGCCGGAGAGCCGGGCGCCGAGGCGGCTCCCGAGGGACGACCGGATGCTCCCCGCGGCGATCCCGCGGCCGAGCCAGTAGGTGCCCTGTGCGCGGAGGAAGACGATGACGAACAGGACGCCGACCACGCCGGCGAAGGGGAACCCGTCGAGCCCGTAGGCGGTCACGACGTCGCCGGCCTGATCTGCCGGGAGCGCGCCGGCCGGGAGGAAGCCGGGGGAGGTCACGGGCATGACGGTCATGACCGCCCCCGGGCGCACTCTTCGCAGATCCCGGTCAACTCGGCCACGTGCTCCACGGCCGTGAACCCGTGCGCGGCCCCGACCTCGTGCGCCCAGCGCTCCACGATGTCGGCGGCGATGTCCACCGCGCGCCCGCACGAGCGGCAGACCAGGTGGTGGTGGTGCTCGCGCTCCTTGCAGCGGCGGTAGACCGACTCGCCCTCCGGGGTGCGGAGCACGTCGACCTCGCCGGACTCGGCGAGCGCCTGTACCGCGCGGTAGACCGTGGCCAGCCCGACGGCGTCCCCCCGGTCCCGGAGGATCTCGTGGATCTGCTGGGCCGAGCGGAACTCGTCGACGGCGTCCAGGACCTCGGCGACGGCGGCCCGTTGCCGGGTCATCCGCTGCATCTTCGCTCCTGTCGCTCGGTGTCGGCTCGGTGTCGGCTCGGCGTCTGTCGGGTCGTTCGGTCCCGGCCGGGTGAGGGGTCGGCCGTCGGGTGTCGGCTCGTTCGCCCGCCGTCCGGCCGGGGCCCGGCTTCGTGGGGACGTCCGAACGATCGTCACCCGCGCGGCCCCATTCTGCCAAGTGACAGTCCAGTCCCTCGCCGGAGCGCGGGGTCCGGGCGCCAGCCCCGGGGCCGGACCCGCGGGCCGGGTCGGTGAGCGGCGGGGTGCGTGGGGGGCGGTAGCGTGTGCAGCCCGCCCTCCGCGACGCCGTCGGGCGGTCCGAGCCCGTTCCAGCCAGGTGCGGGCGTAGCCAAGCGTGGGAGTGATCGTCGTGGCCGGTGCGCCGACCCGTCTGGATGCCGTCGTCAGCCTCGCCAAGCGGCGGGGATTCGTGTTCCCCTCGGGAGAGATCTACGGCGGGACCCGCTCCGCCTGGGACTACGGTCCGCTGGGCGTCGAGCTCAAGGAGAACATCAAGCGGCAGTGGTGGCGCGCCGTCGTCCAGCGTCGCGAGGACGTGGTGGGCCTGGACTCCTCGGTGATCCTGCCCCGTATGGTCTGGGTGGCCTCGGGCCACGTCGGGGTGTTCAACGATCCGCTCACCGAGTGCACCTCCTGCCACAAGCGCTACCGCGCGGACCAGCTCATCGACGAGTTCGAGGAGCGCAAGGGCCGCTCCGCGGAGCACGGCCTCGCGGACGTCACCTGCCCGAACTGCGGCACCCGCGGCGCCTGGACGGAGCCGCGCGACTTCAACATGATGCTCAAGACCTACCTCGGCCCGGTCGAGGACGAGTCCGGCCTGCACTACCTGCGTCCGGAGACCGCGCAGGGCATCTTCGTGAACTTCGCGAACGTCATGTCGGCCGCGCGCCGCAAGCCGCCGTTCGGCATCGGCCAGATCGGCAAGTCGTTCCGGAACGAGATCACGCCCGGCAACTTCATCTTCCGTACCCGCGAGTTCGAGCAGATGGAGATGGAGTACTTCGTCGAGCCGGGCACCGACGAGGAGTGGCACCAGTACTGGATCGACGAGCGGACCGCCTGGTACGTGGGCCTCGGCATCGACCGCGGCAACCTGCGCCACTACGAGCACCCGAAGGAGAAGTTGTCCCACTACTCCAAGCGCACGGTCGACATCGAGTACCGGTTCGGCTTCACCGGCTCGGAGTGGGGCGAGCTCGAGGGGATCGCCAACCGGACGAACTTCGACCTCACCACGCACACGGACCACTCGGGCGCCGACCTCTCCTACTTCGACCAGACCAAGGGTGAGCGCTGGGTCCCCTACGTCATCGAGCCGGCAGCGGGCCTCACCCGTTCGCTCATGGCGTTCCTCATCGAGGCCTACGCCGAGGACGAGGCCCCGAACACGAAGGGTGGGGTGGACAAGCGCACCGTGCTGCGCCTCGACCCGCGGCTGGCCCCGGTCAAGGCGGCGGTCCTGCCGCTCTCGCGCAACGAGACGCTCTCGCCGATCGCGCGTGACCTCGCGGCGGAACTGCGCCTGAACTGGAACGTGGACTTCGACGACGCCGGCGCGATCGGCCGGCGCTACCGCCGCCAGGACGAGGTCGGCACGCCGTTCTGCCTCACCGTGGACTTCGAGACCCCGGGCGACCAGGCCGTCACCGTTCGGCACCGAGACTCGATGCTGCAGGAGCGGGTGGCGCTGTCGCAGGTGGCCGGGTACCTCGCGCAGCGTCTCCTGGGCGCCTGACCGAGGTCCGCAGGTGAGCGGACACTCGCACCACGGCGGCCCTCTCGCCCTGTCCGAGACCGCGACCCGGCGGGCCCGCTGGGTGCTCGCCTTCCTGGTGGTGCCGCTCCTCATCGGCACCGCCGTGGGCCTGGTGCGGCTGTGGCCGAGCGAGGCGACCATGATGGGTTCTCTTCCCGTCACGGCCGTCGGCTCCGACTTCGTCGTCGGCGCGGTGGTGGACGTGAGGGACGTGCCGGGGGAGGAGGTTCGGCTCGCCCTGGACGACGGCGGGACGGTGGTTCCCGTGCAGGTGCCGCCGGAGATCCTCGAGGCGGGGGTCGACGTCGGGGCCCGGATGAAGGTCATGTTCATCGCGGACGCGATGGGATCGGGCAGCCCGTACGTCTACGTCGATTACGTCCGGTCCACGCCGATCGCGCTCCTCGCCGGGTTGTACGCCCTGGTCGTGGTGCTCGTCGCAGGCCGACGGGGCCTCGCTGCCATCGCCGGCCTGGCGCTCTCGCTCGCCGTCGTCGTGTCCTTCGTGCTGCCCGCGATCCTCGCCGGGCAGCCGCCCCTGCTCGTGGCGCTCGTCGGTTCCTCGGCGATGATGTTCGTTGCCGTGTATGTGGCGCACGGTGTCTCCATCCGGACGACGACGGCGCTGGTCGGCACGATCGTCGGCCTCGTGATCACCACGGCCCTCGCGGCCTGGGGGACCGGAGCCGGTCACCTGACCGGTACCGGGACCGACGGCTCGTACGAACTGACGGTGCTGGTTCCGGGCCTGAGCCTGCAGGCGCTCCTCCTGTGCGGCATGGTGATCGCCGGGCTCGGGGCGCTGAACGACGTGACGATCACGCAGGCGTCCGCGGTCTGGGAACTGCACGCGAGCGATCCCACCGCCCCGGCCCGGACGGTGTTCCGTCGTGCCATGCGGATCGGCCGGGACCACATCGCCTCCACCGTGTACACCCTCGCATTCGCCTACGTAGGAGCAGCGCTCCCGACTCTCCTCCTCGTGGCGCTCTACGACCGCAGCCTCGTCGACACCCTGACGGCGGCCGAGATCGCCGAGGAGGTGGTGCGCACGCTGGTCTCCTCGGTGGGACTGGTGCTGGCGATCCCCGTGACGACGGCGATCGGCGCCGCCGTCGTCCGGTCCACGGTGCTCGGCGCGGAGCGTGGCCGGCCGTCCGACGCGCCGCGGGAGGCCGGCGCCGTCGCCGCCGACGACGGCGTGGCCGTGGGCGGCGCGGCAGTGGGTGGCGCGGCGTGAACACCGTACGCATCGGACCGATCTCGCTCGGCACCCCCGTGGTCCTCGCGCCCATGGCCGGCGTCACAAATGCGGCGTTCCGCACGCTGTGCCGCGAGGCGGGGGAGGCGGGGCTTCGCGCCGTCGAGCGTGAACGAGGCGAGCCCGCGCCCAGCCTCCCGCGGGACGCCGACGCGCCCGTGGGTCTCTACGTCTCCGAGATGGTCACCTCGCGCGCGCTGGTGGAGCGCACGGAGGAGTCCCTGCGGATCATCGCGCACGACCCGGGCGAGGACGTGCGCAGCGTCCAGCTCTACGGCGTCGATCCGGCGACGGTCCGCGCCGCGGTGCGCATGCTCGTCACCGAGGACCGTGCCGATCACGTGGACCTCAACTTCGGCTGCCCGGTGCCCAAGGTCACTCGGAAGGGTGGGGGAGCGGTCCTGCCGTGGAAGATCGGGCTGTTCCGGGCCATCGTCACCGGAGCCGTGGAGGCCGCGCGCGAGGGCGTGCGCGGACCCGTGCCGCTCACCGTGAAGATGAGGATGGGGATCGACGACCACCACCTCACCTACCTCGAGGCGGGCGCGATCGCCGAGGAGGCAGGCGTGGCGGCCGTGGCGCTCCACGCACGCACGGCGGCCGAGTACTACTCCGGCCACGCGCACTGGGACGCGATCGCCGCGCTCAAGCAGCGCGTGTTCACCATCCCCGTGCTCGGCAACGGGGACATCTGGTCCGCCGAGGACGCCCTGGCAATGCGGGAGCACACCGGATGCGACGGCGTGGTGGTCGGCCGGGGGTGCCAGGGCAGGCCGTGGCTCTTCGCCGACCTCGTGGCCGCCTTCCACGGTTCCGCGTATCGCGTGCGCCCGAGCCTGGCCGACGTCGCCGCGACGCTGCGTCGCCACGCCGACCTGCTGGTCGAGCACGTCGGGGACGAGGGTCGGGCGATGCGCGAACTGCGCAAGCACGTGGCCTGGTACCTCAAGGGCTACGTGGTGGGCGGCGAGGCGCGCGCACATCTCGGTCTGATCTCGTCGCGCGCAGACCTGAACGAACGCTTGAGCGCGCTGGACCTGAGCCAGCCCTACCCGGGCCTCGGCGCGGAAGGGCCCCGCGGCCGGGCCGGTGGCGCCAAGCGGCCCATGGTGCCGGACGGTTGGCTCGACTCGCGGGACCTCGACGACGCGTTCCGCGCCGCGCTCGCCGAGGCCGAGCTCAGCGTCTCCGGCGGCTAGGACGTCGGGCGGACAGGTCCCCGGGCGGCTAGCCTCGCCCCACGTACTTCCGCCCGCTCCCGCCGTCGACGTCGGAGGCTCCCGTGTCCCAGCCCGAAGCCCTCGCCCGGAGCCGCCCGCTCCGGGCGGTCGTCGCGGCTGGCGCCGTCGCCGCGCTCGCCCTGATTCTCGCTGGGTGCACCGAGGAGCCCGTCGAGGCGCCCGGGGTGGAGACGGAGACCACGCCGGGGGCCGTCGGCGTGCAGTTGTTCCAGTGGACGTGGCCGGCAGTCGCCGCGGAGTGCACCGACACGCTGGGGCCGCAGGGCTACCGATACGTCCTCACCTCGCCGCCGCAGGAGCACGTGCTGGGCGAGGAGTGGTGGACCGCCTACCAGCCGGTCTCCTACGAGGTGGAGTCGCGGCTGGGGACGCGCGAGGAGTTCGCCGAGATGGTCAGCACCTGCGAGACGGCCGGCTTGAAGGTCATCGCCGACGCCGTCATTAATCACATGTCCGGCCAGGACGAGCCGGGCACGGGCTGGGCCGGGACCGAGTACGAGCACTACTCCTACCCGGGCCTCTATGGGCCGGACGACTTCCACCACTGCGGCCTCACCCCGGACGACGACATCGCGGACTATGGTGACGCCGCTCAGGTGCAGACCTGTGAGCTGCTCAACCTCGCGGACCTCGACACGGGGCAGGACTCGGTCCGGGACACGATCGTCGGCTACCTCGAGGACCTGCTCTCGCTCGGGGTCGCGGGCTTCCGGATCGACGCGGCCAAGCACATGGCGCCCGAGGACGTCGAGGCGATCACCGCCCGACTCCCCGAGGGGACCGTCATCTGGCAGGAGGTGATCCGAGGCTCCGGTGAGCCGATCCAGCCCGAGCAGTACGTCGACGCGGGCGACCTCTTCGAGTTCACGTATGGGACCACGCTGGCCGCACTCGGCCCGAACTCCCTCTCGCAGTTCGAGAACCTCGCGACGGGTTCCGGCCCCGGCTTGCTGCCCTCGGCCACGGCGGTGGTCTTCGTGACCAACCACGACACCGAGCGGAACGGGACCATGCTCACCTACACCGCGAAGGAGCGGTACGCGCTCGCCAACGTGCTCATGCTCGCCGCGCCGTACGGTCTCCCGGTGGTCTACTCCGGCTACGCCTTCGACTCCCTGGACGGCAAGGACGCGGGGCCGGCGCAGGACGCCGACGGCGCGGTGCTCGACGCGCAGTGCGCCGACGAGGTCGCGCCGGCGGTCGCGCTGGACGACGGCGACTGGACCTGTGTGCACCGCTGGCCGCAGGTCGCGCCGATGGTGGCGTTCCGGGCCGCCGCCGGGGAGGCGGAGATGACGGACTGGTGGGACGACGGCGGTGTGGTGGCCTTCGGCCGCGAGGATCGCGGCTTCGTGGTGGTCAACGGCACGGCCGACGCCGTGGCGCGCACGTGGCAGACGTCGCTGGTGGCGGGCGACTACTGCGACGTCCAGACCGGCAGTCCTGTGGACGGCGCCTGCCCGGGGACGGTGGTGACCGTGGCCGAGGACGGGACGTTCACCGCCACCGTGCCCGCGAAGTCGGCCCTCGCGGTCCACGTGGGCGCTCGGCCGAGTTCCTGAGGCGGGCCCCGACGGCGAGTCCGGGCCCTTGGCTATGCGATGGGGGCGGGGCCTGTGGAGCCTCGCACCACGAGGTGGGGGCGGAAGATGTACTCGGCACGCGGCGCCGGGGAACCGCCGATCTCGTCCAGGAGGATGCGGACCGCTGCGGCACCGATGGCGTCGGCGTCCTGGTGCACGGTGGTCAGCGGAGGGTCGGTGAACTCGAGGAACGGGCTGTCGTCGCTGCCGACCACGGAGACGTCTCCCGGCACGGTGAGCCCACGTTCGCGGACGGCACGGACGGCGCCGAGGGCCATGATGTCCGAGCCGCAGAGGATGCCCGTCACCCCGCGATCGAGGAGCGTCCTGGCTGCCTCGTAGCCACCCTCCACGCGATACCGGGTGCACGCGATGAGGTCGCCCACATCCAGGCCGCCGACGTTCGCGCCCAGGTGGCGGCGCATGGCGTCGTGGAACCCGTCGATCCGGCGGATCACCGGGGTGTACCGGGGCGGGCCCAGGGCCAGACCGATCCGCTTGTGGCCGAGCCCCACCAGGTGGCGCACCCCGAGGTCGACCGTCGCGGCGTCGTCGGTGGAGACGAAAGGCGCGTCGACTCCCGGCAGGTAGCCATTGACCAGGACGATCGGAAGGCCCTTGTCACGCAGGGTGGAGTAGCGCTGCGGGTTTGCCTCCGCCACCGCGTGGATCCCGGAGACGAAGATGATGCCGCTGACGCCGCGGTCGACGAGGGAGCGGACGTAATCGTCCTCGTGCAGGGTCTCGATCGTCTGGGTGCACAGAACCGGCGTGTACCCCTGCCGGGCGAGGCTGGTCTCGATCAACTGCGCGAGCAGGGTGAACCAGGGGTTGTCCAGCTCCGGCACCAGGAGTCCCACCAGGCCGGTCGACAGCGTCCTGACCCGCGCCGGCCGTTCGTAGCCGAGGTCATCGATCGCGATGAGGACCGCCTCACGCGCCTCGGGAGAGACCCCGGGTCGGCCGTTGAGAACTCTGCTCACGGTCGCGGTGCTCACGCTCGCGCGCGTCGCGATGTCGTGGAGCCGGATGGTCACGGGGCGAGGCTAGCGCGCTGCCAAAGCGTTACACACCGAACCGCCCGGAACCCTGCCCACCCCTGAAAGTTGTTGCTACCGTGCGGACCACGCACGCAACGGCGCGGCCCCCTCCACGTCCGGACCCGCGCAACGTTGCGTCCCGCACCGATCGAGAGGATCACGATGCGCAAGATCACCCCGATGCTGGCACTGGCCGCCAGCGTCGCCCTCCTGGCCGCTTGTGGCGGTGGCGGCGAGACCACGGACGGGAGTTCGGCCGAGCCCTCGGCGTCGACCTCGGCTCCCCCGGTTCGCGGTAACGAGGAACTCGTCATCTGGACCGACGCCGTGAAGCTCGACGCCGTCAAGGCGGTGGCCGACGCGTTCGCCCAGGAGAACGGAATCTCGGTGGGCGTCCAGGCGATCGTCAACACCCGCGCCGACTTCATCACCGCGAACGCCGCCGGCAACGGCCCCGACGTGCTCGTCGGCGCACACGACTGGATCGGCCAGCTGGTCCAGAACGGCGCGATCGACCCGCTCCAGCTCTCGCCCGCCGCCCTGAGCGGCTACGCGCCCAATGCCGTCTCGGCCAGCACCTACGACGGCCAGCTGTACGGCCTGCCCTATGGCGTCGAGGCTCTCGCCCTCTACTGCAACAAGACCTACGCGCCGGACATCTACGCGACCCTCGACGACGCTATCGCGGCCGGCCAGGCGGCGGTGGACGCCGGCAGCGTCGCCTCGGCGCTCAACGTGCCGGTCGGCCAGAACGGCGATGCTTACCACATGGAGCCGCTGTACACCTCCGGTGGCGGCTACATCTTCGGCACGAACCCCGACGGCTCCTACAACGTGAACGACCTGGGCGTCGGCACGCCCGCGTCGATCACCGCCGCGGAGAAGATCTACTCGCTCGGTGAGGCCGGCTCCAACGTGCTGCGCCGCTCGATCGACGGCACGAACAACATCGCGCTGTTCGCCGAGGGCAACGCCGCCTGCATGATCTCCGGCCCGTGGGCGCTCAACGACGTCCGAACCGGACTTGGTGCGGATGGCTACACCATCCAGCCGATCCCGGGCTTCGCGGGTATGGCACCGGCTCAGCCGTTCCTCGGCGCTCAGGACTTCTACGTGGCCTCGAACGGGCAGAACAAGGCCTTCGCGCAGGAGTTCGTGAACAACTTCGTGAACACCGAAGAGCAGATGACCACGCTCTACGAGATGGCCAACCTGCCTCCGGCGATGCTCGCGGTCCGCGAAACCGCCGCTGCCGGCAACCCGGACACCGCTACCTTCGCCGCCGCAGCGGACGCCGCAGCGCCCATGCCCTCGATCCCGGGTATGGACCAGGTGTGGACGCCGCTGGGCCAGGCATGGTCCGCCATCGTGGGCGGGGCTGACCCGGCTACGACCATGACCCAGACCGGTCAGACGATCTCCTCGGCGATCGCCGCGGGCTGATCCTCGTCAGTTCAGGGGGGCCGGGCGCCCCCGG
>JARKOU010000222.1 GCA_029975645.1 Actinomycetales bacterium | reverse complement strand
ACGGGTCGGTCACGACGGCGCTCGCGCCGGAGGGATCGGCACGGACGACGGGGCACGCGGGTGGATGGCTGCTCGACGACAGGCGCGGGAGCGCACCGCCGCTCGCGGCGGGGCGGGCCCCGCATGGAGGAGGAAGGGAGGTTGGTCGCCGTGGCGAACAACCGTGTGATGAAGCGGCACGCGGCCTCGAAGTCGAGGCTCGTGGCGTTCCGGCTGCGGCCGGAGGACTACGACAGGCTGGCTGCGGTCGTCGCCTCGACCGGGGTGCCGTTGTCGGCGCTGGTGCGGGCGGCGACGCTGGACGCGGTGGACGCCGTGCGTCCGGTGGCCGCGCCCGAGGAGGTGTCCGTGGTCGCGGACGCGCCGGTGGCCTCCCCCGACGAGGTGCGGGCGCTGCGCACCGCCGTGAACAAGGTCGGCGTCACCGTGAACCAGATCGCCCGGCTGAGCAACCGGCACGGGACGGCGGTGATCAACCCCCAGGACGACCCCGAGGCGTACACGGCCCTGCTCGAAGAGGCGGTGGAGGTGCTGCGCGAGGTGCGCTCCGTGATGGTGACCGGCGGGGGCGACCTCCGGTGAGCACGACGAACGTGAGGTCGATCTCGAACGCGCGGGAGTCGGTGCGCTACCAGCTCTACGGGTCCCGCGGATCGAAGAACTACCGGGAAAACCTGGCCGCGCGCAGGCACCGCGCAGCGGCGATCTCCTGCGACATGGCGAGCCCGGAGGAGTTCGTCAGGCGCGCCGAGCTGCTCGCCGAGGCCAACGGCCGCAAGGTGGAGGCTCAGTCGGTCATCCAGAGCTTCGAGAGCAGCGAGTTCGACCCCAAGGACCCCGCCGACGTGCAACGGGTGAACGACCTCGGCTACATGCTCGCCAAGGAGCTGCACCCCAACAGCGACTGCCTGGTGGTGACCCACACCGACGGCGCGGGCGGCCACGCCCACAACCACATCACCGTCATCAACCACGACGACGTGACCGGCCGGGCGCTGTCGACGAACAAGCTGCACTGGCAGGTCGCCCAGGTCAACGACGCCCTGATGCGCGACCAGGGGTGCCGCGTGGTGGAGCACACGGGCCTGTCCAAGGACCAGAACCAGGTGTGGGAGATGCGCCGCGACGGCGCCCAGGTCACCGACTTCGACCGGGATCTCGGGGACCGGGTCGAGGAGGCCCTCCTCGACGAGCGCGCCACCGACACCGCCTCCTTCCGCGCGGTCCTGGAGGAGAAGGGCGTGGAGCTGCGCGAGAAGGCCCACACGATCAAGGCCAGCGCCGACGGCGCCCAGCCCGACCACGAGTCGGTCGGCTGGACCTACGCCATGCGCGACGAAACGGGGCCGAAGCCGAGAGTGCGGCGCAGGAAGGCGTCGTCCCTGTCGGAGGAGTTCACCCACGACGGGGCGAAGGAGATCTTCGCCGAGAAGGAAAGGATGGCCCGCGATGCGCGAGTCCACGATGAGCAAGCTGCAAGGGCAGCGCAACGGGCAAGGGAGCGGGTCCTCGACCTCGACGACCTCCCCGAGGTCGACCGAGGAGACGGCGGCCGCCCTGGAGGCGATCGCCCAGAACCAGGAGAAGATCGCCCGGTCCCAGAAGGACGTGGTCTCCGCGGTGAGCCAGCTGAGGATCGAGCTGGAGCAGGCGCAGCGCTCGATGAAGCAGTCGGCAGGCTCGACGAGTCCCGCCGCCAGCGAGAAGAGGCTCGACGAGATCGTCGCACGGCAGGGGAAGCAGGAGACCGCGATCAGCAAGTTGATCGAGCTGCTCTCCCAGACCGAGCTGATCCAGCTCCCGAGCGGGGAGAGCGTCACTCGCGGCGAGCTCGAATCATTGCGGCTCACCAGGAGCACCAACGAGGAGCTGAGGGCGACGACCGCGGCCTTGGCTGAGGTCCAGGCAGAGGTGAGGAAGGGCCACGTGGTGCGCCTCGACGAGGACAAGGTCGCCGCCCGGCTGAGCCGCGACCTCGACCAGTCCTTGCGCGACCTCGACTCCCGGATGGAGGCCGCGCTCACGGCCCAGGAAGCGCGTCTGGAGGGCATCGGGCAGGCGAGGGCGGCGGCGGTCGCCGCAGAGCTGACCGAGGCCGCCAGGCGCCTCGAGCGCGCCGAGGACCGGGTGCGCTCCCTCCAGCGCGCGATCACCTGGCGGGGCGTCGGGCGGGTCGCCCTGGCGCTGGTGCCGTTCGCCGTCGTGGGCCTGGTCCTGGCCGGGACGCTCGGCCTCCTGGGCACCGCCTTCGGGGTGGGGCCGCTGCTGGGATGGGCGTGGTCCTCCTTCGAGGCGGCGTC
>JARKOU010000191.1 GCA_029975645.1 Actinomycetales bacterium | reverse complement strand
GCCGTGGATTTTCTGCCGACGGCGGGTTTCTTCGGGTAATGGGCGCCAATGCCCCGAAGAACCCCGCGTTCGGCAGGGGGTCGTCATTAGGCCGGCGGCCGTCGTGAGACGCGGCGGCCGTCGTCGAATGCGGCGGCGTCGTCGGATGCGACGATCAGGAGTTGAGGGCCTGGCAGGCGGGCGCCGACTCGAACGCCGAGCGAACCGCGCCGCGCGTCGTCGACGCCCCGCCCGTCGCCGTCGTGTAGACGTCGCTGATCGCCGTACCCGCACCCTGAAGAGCGGTCACGGCGCCGGCCGCGGCGGCGACGAATGCCGCGGCGGAGTCGGCGGAGCTCGCCGCCTCGGCCTGGGTGGCGAGTTCGTTCTGTGCCGCATCGAGGGCGTCGAGCGCGTCCTGCAACTCGGCCTTCGCTGCCTGGACCTCGGGGTCGTCGGGCGCATCGGCCACGGCCGCCCGGACGTCGGCGACGGCGGCGCGCACGGCGTCCACCTGGGTCGAGATCTGCGACTTCGCGTCGTCGAGGGCGCCGGAGCCATCGAGGGGGTTGACCTTCAAGCCCTGGCCGATGCCGTCGACTGCGGTGCGCACGTCCACCAGAGAAGTGCAGATGCCGTCCGCCCACGCCGTTGTGTCGTCGAGGGCTGCGGCGGACGTGGCGGGCGTCGTCGTCGGCTCCGACGACGTGCCGGAACCGCAGGCCGCCAGAGCGAGGACGCCGGCCGTGACCACGGCGGCAGAGAAGAAGCGAGAGCGGGACACAGGACCTCCACGGTGATGACGTCGCCCGGAACCCCCCTGTGCCCGGTGATGTCACGGGGCGGGAATCGGGCCCGGGGACACGGTACCCACCTTGCCTGAACGAACCGGCCCGGGTTCCGGATGGCAGACGGCGACCATGTCGGCAGATCGCGAACACGTGGGCAGATCGCGAACATGCGGGCAGACCGCGAACACCACGCCAGACCGCGAACATGCGGGCAGACCGCGAACTCCGGATGTTCGAGATCTGGGCCGATGTTCGCGGTCTGGCGCGATGTTCGCGGGCTGGGGCGAAGTTCGCGTCGCGGGGCTGGTGTCCGAGGTCCCGACGACGACGCAGGGCACGCCGTTAGGCTCGCCTCGGTCGCAGGGACGGGACGGGCCGGCGGCCGTGGATGTCCCACCGCCCGCCCCGCGTCGAGCAGAGAAGGACCGAAGGTGAGCCCCGAGCCCGAGACCAGCCTGACAGGAGCGCGCGGCCTCGAGCCGCTCGGCATCGAGATCCCGGCCGGGGTGCCGACCCATTGGTACAACCTCGCGGCTGACCTCCCCTCGCCCATGCCACCGCACCTGCACCCGGGCACCAAGGAGCCGCTCGGTCCCGCGGACCTCGCGCCTCTCTTCCCGATGGCGCTGATCATGCAGGAGGTCGCGACCGATCGGTACCTCGAGATCCCGCAGGTGGTGCGCGAGATCTACGCGAAGTGGCGGCCCTCGCCGCTGATCCGGGCCGCCCGCCTCGAGCGCGAACTCGGTACCCCCGCGCGGATCTACTACAAGTACGAGGGCGTGAGCCCGGCCGGGTCGCACAAGCCCAACACCGCGATCGCGCAGGCCTACTACAACGCCGTCGAGGGCATCACCAAGCTCACCACGGAGACCGGGGCCGGCCAGTGGGGGGCTTCCCTCTCGATGGCGTGCGCGCTGCTCGGCATGGAGTGCGAGGTGTGGCAGGTCCGCGCCTCCTACGACGCCAAGCCGTACCGGAAGCTGCAGATGCAGACCTACGGAGCGACCTGCCACCCGTCGCCGTCGACGCTCACCGAGGCCGGACGCGCCATGCTCGCGAACGATCCCGACACCACCGGATCGCTCGGTATGGCGATCAGCGAGGCCGTCGAGGCGGCGGCCAAGGACCCGAAGGCCCACTACTCGCTGGGCAGCGTCCTGAATCACGTGCTGCTCCACCAGACGGTCATCGGTCAGGAGGCCCTGGCGCAGCTGGCGGCAGCGGGGGAGGAGCAGGCCGACGTCGTCTTCGGCTGCGCCGGCGGCGGCTCCAACCTGGGCGGCCTGTCGTTCCCGTTCATCGGGCAGAACCTCCGCGAGGGAACCACCACGCGGGTGGTCGCCTGCGAGCCGGCGGCATGTCCGTCCCTCACCCAGGGCGAGTACCGCTACGACTTCGGCGACGTGGCCGGGCTCACCCCGCTGCTCAAGATGCACACCCTGGGCAAGGACTTCGTCCCGCCGCCGATCCACGCCGGCGGCCTGCGCTACCACGGCATGGCGCCGATGGTCTCGCACGTGGTGGAACTTGGGCTCATGAGCGCAATCGCGGTCGAGCAGGACCACGCGTTCGAGGCCGGGGTGGTCTTCGCGCGGGCCGAGGGCATCATCCCGGCGCCCGAGTCCACCCACGCCGTGGCCGGGGCCATCGACTACGCGCGCCGCGTCACCACGCCCGAGGTCATCGTCATCGGGCTCTCGGGCAACGGCATCCTGGACCTGCCGGCGTACGAGGCCTACGTCTGACGCACCCAGGAGCGGACGCGTGGGGCGGGCGGGGGTTGTGGTTACCCCCGCCCGCCCGGTCGCCTCTCAGTCCTCCCCCGGCTCCCCTCTCAGTCCTCCGTGGGCTCCGGAGGCTCGAAGAGCGTGCGCTTCGCGACCTGGATGGCGCCGGGCTTGCCCGGGAACTCGGTGATCGGCTCACCCCGCATGAATTGCCGGATGACGTGGGCGAGGATCTCCGGATGACTGAAGTTGGCCGCGTGCGCCACGCCCGGCAGCCGGACGATCACGGTCTCGCTCCTCAGCCGACTGGCGACCTCATGGATGCGGCGTCCCGGCGGCAGGAGCGGATCACGGGCTCCCAGGATGGCGAGTGCCGGCACCTCCAGTGAGATGAGCGTCTCGAAGGCGGGGAACGCGATCATCTCCCGGAAGAGCCGCAAGGAGTCGATCAGACCGAACCGCAGGTAGTCGGGAGCGGCGACGCCGGCCAGTTGGATCGGCTCGCGCGGCACGTCCCGGACCATCTGGGCGAGAGCCTTGGGCAGCGGGCGGTTGTGCAACCCGCCGGCGGGCGAGACCAGCACCACCCGGTCCGTCCGTTCCCGGTAGCGGGTGGCGAAATCGGCGGAGACGGCGGTACCCAGCGAGTTGCCGACCAGCGTCGCGCGCTCGAGCCCGACGGCGTCCATGAAGTCGAGGAGCGCGTCGGCGAGGGCAGGAATCCCGAGCGTCTTCGGGGGGTTCTCGCTGCGGCCGTAGCCGGGAAGGTCGGGCACCCACGTGGGGTACTCGTCGGCCAGTTCGCCGGCCGTCGGCAGAAGGTAGGTCCCCGAGATGCCGAAGCCGTGGACGTGGACCATCGCCGGGCCCTCCACCTGCTGACGGGACGCGCGATAGAACACCCGGGTGCCGAACACGTCCACGGAGTGCTCGGACATGGTCTCGGGCGGTGGCGGCGTGAACCGGGGGAGTGCCCGGAGCGCGGATTCCGCACGCTCCTCGGCGCTCTCCACGGCGCGCTTCACGAGGATCGGGTGATCGGGGGAGTGCAGCGCGGTCCAGGCCTTGTCGATCCTCTCCCCGGAGCGCGGCAACCGCCGGGAGTAGTCGATGAGGCGGTCCAGCGACGGGCGATCCGGCGGCGTCATGCGCACACTGTGCCACCAATCGGGGCCGATGGCGCGGCCACGTCCCGCACCCCGTGGTCACCCCCGACCGCCCCGCGTAGGTGGCACGATCAGTCTGTGAAGAAGGCTCTGGGACGTGCGGTGCGGGAGGTCACGAACCTCGTCGACTTCGGCGTCAACGACCTCGCCTACATCATTCGCTGGCCCCTGATGGGGCACCTGACGAAGGCCGAGGCCGCGCGGTACGCGAACCCACCGCACCCGCGGGAACCGCACGTGGTGCTCCTGCCCGGGGTCTACGAGACGTGGCAGTTCCTCCGGCCGATCGCCAAGATGCTTCATGACCAGGGCTACCCGGTCCACGCGGTGGCGGACATGGGGCACAACAGCGGCCCGGTACACGAGATGGCCGCCCGGGTGGCCCGCTACCTCGAGGAGAACGATCTACGCGGGGTCGTCTTCGTGGCGCACAGCAAGGGTGGGCTCATCGGCAAGTACGTCATGGGCCATACGCGTGCCGGGGAACGGGTGCGGCAGATGGTCAGCGTGAACTCCCCGTACAGCGGATCGTCCTTCGCGCACGTCATCCCCATGCGGACGGTCCGGCACTTCCACCCCCGCCACCCGACGCTCTCCATGCTCAACGAGAGCGCCGAGGTGAACGCGCGGATCGTCTCCATCTGCAGCAAGTACGACCCGCTCATCAACCCCCACGAGTACATGGACGCGGCCACGAACGTGCCGCTCGACGCCATCGGGCACTTCCGGATCCTCAAGGACCCCCGCGTGTTCGAGACCATCCTCGCGGTGGTGTCCGGCTCCTATCGCGCCGACGACGCCGCGGAGCCGGTCCCCGCGTCCGCAGCGCCGGCGTAGGCACACACGCAGGGGGCCGGCTCCGTCGCGGAACCGGCCCCCTGCGCGCGCGTTCGATCAGTGGCCCGAACCGTTGCCCGATGCCTTCTTCACCTTCTCGACGAGGTGGCTCGGGAGGACGTCGTAGTGGTCGTGGACGGCCGAGAACGTCCCGCGTCCGCCCGTCATCGACCTCAGGTCGAGCACGTAGCGCTGGATCTCGGCGGTGGGGACCATCGCCTGGACCTCGTGGAGGCCGCCCCCGATCGACGCGCTCCCGTTGATGCGGCCGCGGCGGGAGTTCAGGTCACCCATGACGTCGCCCTGGAAGCCGTCCGGGACCGTAACGGTCAGGAGGGAGATCGGCTCCAGCACCACCGGGCTCGCCTTGGCCATGGCCTCCTTGAGGCCGAGAGCGGCAGCGGTCCGGAACGCCATGTCCGAGGAGTCGACCGCGTGGAACTTCCCGTCGTAGCACTCGACCCGCACGTCGACCACGGGGAACCCGTTCACGCCTCCGTTCGCCATCGCCTCGTCCACGCCCTTCTCGACGGCGGGGATGTAGTTGCGCGGGATGGCGCCGCCGACGATCGAGTCGACGAACTCGCTGCCGGCTCCGCGTTCGCGCGGGCTCACCCGCAACTGGACGACGGCGAACTGGCCGTGCCCGCCCGACTGCTTCTTCAGCTTCCCCTCGGCTTCGGCGGAGCCGACGATCGTCTCCCGGTAGGGGACCTTGACGTCTTCGGTGGTGACGTTCACGCCGAACTTGCGGCTCAACCGCTCGAGCGCGACCGCCAGGTGCGTGTCGCCCGTACCGCGCAGAACCGTCTGGGCGGTCTCCTCGATGCGCTCGACGGCGAGGGACGGGTCCTCGGCGCACAGGCGCTGGATCGCGCCGGACAACTTGTCGTCGTCGGCCTGGGTGAGGGGCCGCAACGCGAGGGCGTACGCGGTGGGCCGGGGCTCGGGTGACGGGACCGTCACCGGGTAGCCCTTCGGGGCAAGGGCGGAGCCGGACGGACTCGCGGACAACTTCGCGACGGCGGCGATGTCGCCGGCCACCACGCGCTCGGCGGGGAGGTGCTCCTTGCCGCGGAGGTAGAAGAGGCCGTGGAGGCGCTCCTCGGTGTCGGTGGTGGTGTTCGTCAGGCGGTCGTCGCCGGCGATGGTGCCGGAGAGGACCTTGAACATCGAGAGCTGACCCACGAACTGGTCCACCACGGTCCGGAACACGTAGGCGAGGGGCCGCCCGGCCGGGTCGGCGAGGACCTCGGTCTCGTCGCCGGCCACGAGGGCCGTCGCGGGGCGGTCCGCGGGGGAGGGGCCCAGTTCGCAGATGAAGTCGGCCAACCGGTCGATGCCCACGCCGGTGGCGGCGGACCCGACCAGGACGGGGAACTCGAGGCAGTCGAGGACCTCGTGCCGCAGCGTCCGCTCCAGCTCGTCCGCCGTGGGGACGTCGCCCGAGAGGTAGCGCTCGAGTTGGTCGTCGTCACCCGAGACGATCTCCTCGGCGATTTCCTCGTGCAGCCGGGCTTCCTCGTCCAGCACGTCGGCGGGGATCGGCTCGGCGTGGTGCCGGCCGTCGGACTCGTACTCGAAGCCCTGGTCGGAGAGCACATCCGCGACCCCGTGGAACGACTCCTCCTCGCCCAGGGGGAGCTCGAGCGTCGCGAAGCCGCTGCCGAAGGTGCTCTTGAGCTGGTCGAGGACGCTGTGGAAGTCGGCGCGCTGCTTGTCCTCCTTGGTGATGAACACCAGGCGGGGGATGCCGGCCTCCTCGCACAGCCGCCACACGTGCTCGGTGCCGACCTCCACGCCGTCGACGGCGCTGACGACCACGACGGCGAGGTCGGCCACGGAGAGCGCCGAGTCCACCGCACCGGCGAAGTCGGCGTAGCCGGGCGTGTCGATCAGGTTGACCTTGTAGGACTCGCCGTCGGACGCCGTCCATTCGAACGGCGCCACGGCGAGGGAGAGCGACATCCCGCGCTTGATCTCCTCGGGCTCGGTGTCGCACACCGTGGTCCCGTCCTCGACCCGGCCGAGCCTGGCGATGACTCCTGCCCGGTGCAGCAGCGACTCGGCGAGCGTCGTCTTGCCGCTGCCTCCGTGGCCCACGAGGGCCACGTTTCGGATCCGGGGCGTCGGTGCCGTGTCCATCCGATGTTCCTCCGAGGTGTGGTCATGACGCCCGTCGGCGACGACGGGCTGACGGCTCACTCTAGTGAGCCACGCCACACCGGCCCGGGACCAAGGGCGCCGCCGCGGCGCCGTCGGGAGGTCTCCTCAGGAGTCCGGGTCCGAGGATCAGTGCGGCTCGGGCTCCGCCCGGGCGACGTCGGCTACCTCTTCCTCCGGCCTCGGCGGGACCGTCTCGTCGAACTCCAGCAACTCGATCTCGAGTTCCGGGTGCTCCTCGGGCAGGTTCTCGGACATCGCGGCCTCCTTGCCGTCGTGGTGCTTCTAGCGCGTTCGTGGTGCGTTCTGCGCGTTCGTGGTGCGTTCTGCGCGTTCGGGCTGGTCGTGCACGTGCGGTGGGGTGAGGGTCGGCGCCGGGGGGCGGTCAGCGGAGCGCGGGCAGCACCTCGCGCTCGAACAACTCCATGCCCGACGTGTCATAGGCGGCCTCGGGGAAGTAGAAGATCGCGTACGCGAGTCCGGCGCGTCGGAGCGCGGTGAGCTTCTCGACCACCTGCTCGGGCGTCCCGACCGCCGGCAGCCCCCGATACCCGGTGAGCTGCCGCGCGACCTTCTCGGGGCCGATGTGGGGGAGGAGTCGCGCCTCGAGCCGGGCCAGGCGCTCCTCGACCTCGCGCTCCGTGGCGCCGATCGCGACGTTGTAGTTGGCCGAGCGCGTGATGGAGTCGAACTCGCGCCCGACGTCGCGGCAGTGCCCCGCCAGAACCTCGGACTTGTGGGTGAAGCCCGCGAGGGAGCCGTCGAAGTTGGTGTAGTCGGCGTGCTCCGCGGCGATCCGCAGCGTGACGTTCTCGCCGCCGCCCGCCACCCAGATGGGCAGGCCGCCCTCCTGGAGCGGCAACGGCCGGACGATCGCGCCGTTCACCTGGTAGTGCCGACCCTCGAGCGTGGCGCTGCCGGTGGTGAGGGCCTGGCGCAGGATCTGCACGCCCTCCCGAAGGCGGGCCAGTCGTTCGCCCGCCCGAGGGAAGCCGTAGCCGTACGCGAGGAACTCGTGCTCGTACCACCCGGCGCCCACGGCGAGGTCGATCCGCCCGCCCGAGACCACGTCGCACGTCGCGGCCACCTTCGCGAGGTACACGGGGTTCCGGTAGGCGATGCAGGTGCACATCTGGCCGAGCCGCACGCGGTCCGTCACGGCCGCGAGGGCCGCGGTCAGGGTCCACGCCTCATGCGTGGCCTCGTCGCTGGGGGTCGGCGAGGTGTGGAAGTGGTCGTAGACCCACACGGAGTCCCACGGCCCGGCGTCGGCGCGTTGCGCCAGGGCGCGCATCACGCGCCACTGATCGGCCGGCTCGACGCCCACCAGGTCGAACCGCCAGCCCTGCGGGATGAAGATGCCGGCGCGCAACGGTTCCATGGCACCTCACCCTACGGCGAGCGTCTCCCTGACGGGACGAGGAGACGACGGCGGTGCCTGCGCCGCTGCCGTGCGGCGCCGACGCCCACCGCGACGAGGGCGACGATGAAGACGATCACGAAGATGGGCACGAGGATCGCGAGGATCGAGAGCGTGGTGCTCGTGATGTCCTCGACGACGCTCATCACCGGGGCGCCCGTGCCTGCCGTCGAGAGGTTCACCACGGGCCGGGCCGTCGCCTTGACCAGGTGGGCCAGGAGGGCGAGCCCGACGCCGAGGATCACCGGCAGCGCACCCGGTGAGGTGAAGAAGGCCGCCGGATCGGTGATGGCGGGGGTCTGGGCACCAGAGCCCGCGACGAAGACCAGCCCGCCCGACGTCGGGCGCACGATCGTCTGCACGATGTCGTTGAGGTGGTCGACCGCGGGGATCTTGTCGGCCACGATCTCCACGAGGAAGAGGACGCCGAGGATCGCGAGGACCCACGGCTGCTCGAGCCACTGCCACGACGGCGGGAGGGTCACGAGGTCCGTGAAGGTGGCGAGCATGCCGAGCGTCAGCATCGGGATGTAGGCGTTCAGGCCCGCCGAGAGCGCGAGCCCGGTGCCGGTGAGGAGCTCGACCACCGGCCCAGGATGTCACCGCGCCGGGCCGTTCGCGCGTCCAACGGCCCCGGGTCCGCACGTCGCGGCTTGCTGCGTAGGCTGAGCATCGTGGCATCGGAGGGGCCGAACCAGGCAGCGCGCGCGACGGCGCAGACGTCGCCGTCCGACCGTGTGCTCACCGTCCCGAACCTCATCAGTTTCGCCCGGCTCCTGCTCGTTCCGGTGTTCGCCGCGTGCATCGTCACCGAGCGGGACATCGCCGCGTTGGCGATCCTCGCCGTCGCGGGCATCAGCGACTGGGCCGACGGCGTCCTCGCCCGACGGCTCGACCAGACCAGCGCGCTCGGACGCCTGCTGGACCCCGCCGCCGACCGCCTCTATATCGCGGCCGCGCTCCTGGGGCTCGCGTGGCGCGAGGTGATCCCGTGGTGGCTCGTCGGGGTGCTCGTGGCGCGGGAGATCGCCGTCGCCTCGGTGCTCCCGGCGCTGCGCCGGCGCGGCTACGGCCCGCTGCCGGTGCACCTGGTGGGCAAGGGTGGCACCGCGATGCTCATGTACGCCTTCCCGCTGCTCCTGCTCGGCGAGGTCGACGGGATCCTCGGGATGGCGGCATGGGTGTTCGGATGGGCCACCGCCCTCTGGGGCGTCGCCCTGTACTGGTTCGCCGGCGTGCTCTACCTCCGCCAGGCCGCCGGCCTCCTCCGGGCCGAGCCGCGGGTCGTCACGTGACCGCGCCCGGACGGTGGGACACCCGCCGCGTGGACGCCTCCATGTCGCTGCTCACCGACATGGCGACGAACCCGGTGGACCCCGCGTACGCGGAGGCGGCCTCGCGCCGGGCGGCCTCCGGCAACGCGCGGCCGAGCCGGATCATGACCGCGGTGGTCGGTCTGGTCGCCGTCGTCCTCGGCGCTGCGACCGTGTGGGCCGGCCGTGAGCTGCGGGCACCGGAGCCCGCCGTGCTCCAGGCCCGGGCCCTGCTCGAAGCCGAGATCGAGCAGCGCACGGCGGACGTCCAGGCGCTGCAGGAGGAGAACGCCGACCTGAGCGCCGAGATCGACGCGCTGTCCGCGGAGCTCTCCGGAGGCGATGCCGACGTCCTCACCGGCTACCTCACCACGGGCGCCGTGGCGGGGACGGTCGCGGTGAGTGGCCCGGGGCTCGTGGTCACCCTCACCGATTCGGCCCGGGCGGCCTCGGGCGCGGAGGACGCCGCCGACGAGCGGGTCCAGGACATCGATCTCCAGATCGTCACGAACGGGTTGTGGGCCTCGGGCGCGGAGGCCATCGCGATCAACGGGCAGCGGCTGACCGCGCTGAGCGCGATCCGGTCGGCCGGTGAGGCCGTCCTGGTCGACCTGACGCCCCTCGTGAGCCCGTACCGGGTGGAGGCGGTCGGGGACCCCGACACCCTGGAGACGAACTTCGCCCGCACCGCCGCGTCCGGGCACCTCACGCTGCTGCGCGAGACCTACGCGATCGGGACGCAGGTCGCGTCGTCGGAGGACCTGCTGCTGCCGGCGAGCCCCGTCCCCACCCTGCGCTACGCCACTCCGACCGGGCCGGACGCCCTGGCGACCACGGGCGCCGATGTGTCAGGGTCGGACCGAACACCGGGAGAGAGTTCATGATCGCCGTCATCGGACTGGCGGTCGGCGTGATCGTCGGCATCCTCGTCCAGCCCACCGTGCCCGTGCAGGTGCAGCCCTACCTGCCGATCGCCGTCGTCGCCGCGCTCGATGCGCTCTTCGGCGGCCTGCGCGCCCACCTGGACGGCGTGTTCGACGACCGCGTGTTCGTGGTGTCGTTCCTGTCCAACGTGCTCGTCGCGGGAGTGATCGTGTTCCTCGGAGACCAGCTGGGCGTCGGCGCGCAGCTCACCACCGCCGTCGTCGTGGTGCTCGGGATCCGGATCTTCTCGAACGCAGCCTCGATCCGACGCCACATCTTCAAGGCGTGACATCGTGACGGACCACGAGCGGCATGACGACGAGCGGCACGACGACGAGCACCCGAACGCCGGACACCCGGACAGCGAGCAGCCCGAGGCCGTGCAGCCGGACAGCGAGCAGCCGGACAGCGAGCAGCCCGAGGCCGTGCAGCAACCCGAGACGGTCGAGCCGGCTTCCGAGGCGCCCGACGCCGCACCCCCGGGGGGCGCTGAGCGGACGGGCCGAGCCCACGGCCGCCGCTCGCAGATACTCATCGCCGTCCTGTGCGCCCTCCTCGGCTTCGCCCTCGTCGCGCAGGTGCGCCTGACACAGGGCGCGAGCCTCGGCTCGCTCCGGCAGGAGGACCTGGTGCGCCTCCTCGACGAGGTCACCCAACGGGGGGAGGAACTGACGGCGGAACGCGACAGCCTCCGTGCCGACCGCGCCGAGCTCCTGTCCGGCGAGGACTCGCGCCGCGTCGCCCTGGAGGCCGCGCGCGAACGCGCGGTCGTGACGGGCGTGCTCGCCGGGACGCTCCCGGTGGAGGGCCCCGGGATCACGATGACGGTCACCGACCCGAACGCCGAGGTCCCGGCCCTCACCCTCTTCCACGTCCTGGAGGAACTGCGCAACGCAGGGGCCGAGGCCGTCGAGGTCTCCGGGCAGCGGCTGACGGCGTCGAGCTGGTTCGCCGATGCCCGCAGCGGCGTGGTGGTCGACGACGTCCTCATCACGCCTCCCTACGAGTGGAAGGCGATCGGGAACGCCCAGACGCTCGCCGTGGCGCTCGACATCCCCGGCGGCGCGCTCTCGGCGATCCGGAACGCCGGGGGACGGGCCGTCGTCGAGCAGGAACCGCTCATCGAGATCACGGCCGTCCGGGCCGTCGATGACCCGGAGTTCGCCACACCGGTCCCCGCCGCGAGCCCGACGTCCTGATCGATCGCCTACACCCGTACCATTCGATGCGGTGAGCGGGCCCGTTGCGGCCTAGGGTAGGACCTACAGGTCGCTCATCGGCTGTGATGGGGAGGGATCAGGGCGTGATCGGAAACGACGACCCGCGCGGCGCCGTGCCCGGGTCCGGGCCCGCCGAGCGTGGTCCGGCGGACACCACCGCCCACTACGGCTTGCTCGACGGAGCGCCCGTCGCCGGCCCGGAGGTGCGGCGCGGCACGATGTCGCCGCAGGACTCAGCCGCGGTCGAGGCCCTCCCGCCGACGTCGGCGCTGCTGATCGTGCAGCACGGACCCAACGCCGGAGCGCGCTTCCTCCTCGACTCGCCGAGGACCACGGCCGGCCGGAGCCCGGACGCCGACATCTTCCTCGACGACGTCACGGTGTCGCGCAAGCACGCGGAGTTCGTGGGCGACGGCGGGAGCTACGCCGTCCGCGACGTCGGCAGCCTCAACGGGACCTACCTCAACCGGATCCGGATCGACGACACGGTGCCGTTGCGCGATGGCGACGAGGTGCAGATCGGCAAGTACCGCCTGACCTACCACCCCAGCCCCAACCGACCGGTGGCCCCGCGCCCCGCCAGCGGGTCGTGAGCGCGGCCGCCTCCTCCCGGGGCGCCGTCGCCCCTCGCCGGGATCACGATCCCGCGACCGAGGGCTCGGCGCAGCCGTGGCCCCCCGGCGTCTCGCGGACGCCGTCGATGAACATCGGCGCGGTCCTCGGGATCCTCAAGCAGGAGTTCCCGGCCGTGACGATCTCCAAGGTCCGCTTCCTCGAGGATCAGGGCATCGTCTCCCCGCAGCGCACGCCCTCCGGCTACCGGCGCTTCAGCCAGGCCGACGTCGAGCGTCTCCGCTTTGCGCTCGCTGCTCAGCGGGACAGCTTCATGCCTCTGCGGGTCATCAAGGACCGCCTCGAGGAACTCGACTCCGGATCGGGCCAGGGCGCACCCGTCCCGCGCATCGTCGCCGACGGCGGGGAGACCGTCAGCGCCACCCTCCCGGCACGCCTGCGCACCCAGGAACTCGCCGACGTCACCGGTGCGAGCCTCGAGCAGATCGCCGTCCTCACGGCTGCCGGACTGATCACGCCGGACGCGGGAGGACGGTACGAGGCCAGCGCGGTCCAGATCGTCGCCATCGCCGACACGCTCGCGGAGCACGGCATCGACGCCAGGCACCTCCGCACGCTGCGGACGGCGGCCGATCGCCAGGTGGACCTCGTGGCCCAGGTCACCGCGCCGGTGCGCGCGCAGACCTCGAGCGCGGCCCGCGAGCGGGCGCGTGCTCTGGCGCACGAGGTCAGTGCCCTGTGCGGCGACCTCCACACCGCGCTGGTCCGGGCCGGCGTCGAGCGCCTGAGCCGGTAGCGCGCCGGGCGCCGGCGGGCGCACCGGTGGGTGTGGCGGGGAGAGACCGCAAACCGCGGGTGCGGGACCGGCCGCGGCCCTAGCGTGGAACCATGCTGAAGATGGACGTGCTCGGGGTCCGCGCACGCATCCCGGACAGCGAGGTCGTGGTGATCCTTGCCGAGGCCGACGGCGCACGCGTGGTACCCATCGTGATCGGCCCCCGGGAGGGCGCCGCCATCGCCTCCGCCCAGGCAGGGTTGGTCCCGCCGCGACCCCAGACCCACGACCTGTTCGTCAACACCCTCACCGCCCTCGGGCGTTCGCTGACCGTCGTGCGGATCGTCGACCTGGTCGAGGGGACGTTCCATGCCGAGATCGTCCTCGACAACGACGTCGTGGTGGACTCGCGCGCATCGGACGCGATTGCCCTGGCGGTGCGCGCCGGGTGCGACGTCCTCTGCGCGGAACACGTCGTCGAGGCGGCCGGCGTGCTGATCGAGGAGGACGAGGAAGCCGAACGGGACGAGGAAGAGGCGGTCGAGGAGTTCAAGACGTTCCTCGAAGGCATCTCGCCCGAGGACTTCCGCGACTGAACCCGGCGGGGCGGCGGCGTCGGTAACCCTCGACCTCGGGTCAAGGGTGAGACACGCCGTGCACGACACGCCGAGTGAGTTGAGGGCGGCACGGTCGTTGACGGACCCCGAGCCGACCCCTAGCGTCAGGGGTGGACACCGGGGACGGTCCGCACACCCGCTCGTCGAAGCGGGCGAGGCTCCCGGCAGGTGAATGGAGACGGTGTGAGCAGCATGGAAGCCGGGTCGCGGCCAGCCGCGGCGACGCCGCAACGAGCCCAGGGCATGCTGTTCGGAGACACCCTGCCGGAACTCGACGCCAGCGTGGGGTACCGCGGGCCGACGGCGTGCCGCGCGGCCGGCATCACGTATCGCCAACTCGACTACTGGGCGCGCACCGGACTGGTGGAGCCCAGCATCCGCCCGGCCACCGGCTCGGGCACCCAGCGGCTGTACAGCTTCCGCGACATCCTCGTGCTCAAGGTCGTCAAGAGGCTCCTGGACACCGGCGTCTCCCTCCAGCAGATCCGCACCGCGGTGGAGCACCTGCGCGAGCGCGGGGTGGACGACCTCGCCCAGATCACCCTGATGAGCGACGGCGCGAGCGTCTACGAGTGCACCTCGGCGGACGAGGTCATCGACCTGGTCCAGGGCGGGCAGGGAGTCTTCGGCATCGCCGTCGGCCGGGTGTGGCGCGAGGTCGAGGGAACCCTCGCGGAGCTGCCCACCGAACGTGCCGAGGAGGCCGGAGAGCACCCGGAGGACGAACTCGCCCGCCGTCGCAAGATCCGCCAGACCGGCTGAGGCCACGCCCGTCAGCTGCCCTTCACGCTAGCCTGGCCGGGTCTAGCCGAGGGGTGAGCCGTGTTCCGCAAGGTCCTTGTCGCAAACCGGGCCGAGATCGCCGTTCGCGGCTTCCGTGCCGCCTACGAGCTGGGCGCGCGCACGGTCGCAGTGTTCCCCCATGAGGACCGTGCGTCCGAGCATCGGCTGAAGGCCGACGAGGCCTACCCGATCGGCGTGGTCGGCCACCCCGTCCGGGCCTACCTGGACATCCCCGAGATCCTCCGTGTGGCGCGCGAGGCGGGCGCCGACGCGATCTACCCCGGTTACGGCTTCCTCGCCGAGAACCCGGAGTTCGCCGCCGCCTGCGCGGCGGCGGGTGTCACGTTCATCGGGCCTCCGGCTGAGGTCATCGAACTGGCCGGCAACAAGGTGCGCGCGCTCGAGGCCGCCCGGAAGGCCGGCATCCCCGTGCTGCGCGGCAGTGCGCCGTCGGCGGACGCGGAGGAGCTCGTCGAGGCGGCTGAGGCGGTCGGCTTCCCGCTGTTCGTCAAGGCCGTCGCGGGCGGCGGCGGCCGCGGCATGAGGCGGGTAGCGACGCGGGAAGAGCTCCCCGAGGCGCTGGGCGCCGCGATGCGCGAAGCGGGCAGCGCCTTCGGCGACCCGACCGTCTTCCTCGAGCAGGCGGTGCTGCGCCCGCGCCACATCGAGGTGCAGATCCTCGCGGACGCGACGGGCGACGTCGTCCACCTGTTCGAGCGGGACTGTTCCGTGCAGCGGCGGCACCAGAAGGTCATCGAGATCGCGCCGGCGCCCAACCTCGACCCCGCGATCCGGGACCAGCTCTGCGCCGACGCCGTCGCCTTCGCCCGCGCCGTCGGCTACGTCAACGCCGGCACCGTCGAGTTCCTCCTGGAGACGGCGGGGGAGCGGGCGGGGGAGCACGTCTTCATCGAGATGAACCCGCGGATCCAGGTGGAGCACACGGTCACCGAGGAGGTGACCGATGTGGACCTCGTCCAGGCGCAGATGCGCATCGCGTCGGGGGAGACCCTGCGCGATATCGGCATCACGCAGGAGACCGTGCGCGTGAACGGCGCCGCGCTGCAGACGCGGATCACCACCGAGGACCCCGCGAACGAGTTCCGTCCGGACACCGGGCGCATCACGGTGTACCGCTCGCCGGGCGGGGCCGGGGTCCGGATCGACGGCGCGACGGCGCACGCCGGCGCGGAGATCTCCGCGCACTTCGACTCGATGCTCGTGAAGCTCACGTGCCGCGGACAGGACCTGCCGACCGCCGTCGCCCGGGCCCGCCGCGCCCTCGCGGAATACCGCATCCGGGGGGTGCGGACCAACATCCCGTTCCTGCGGGCGGTCCTCGCCGAGCCGGGGTTCGTGGCCGGCGACCTCTCGACGTCGTTCATCGAGGAACGGCCGCAACTGCTCGCCGCGCGGGAGACGGCGGACCGGGGGGGCAAGGTCCTGGCCTTCCTCGCCGACGTGACCGTGAACCGGCCGCACGGCCACCGGCCGTCCGACATCCCGCATCCCGCCGAGCGGTTGCCCGCGACGGATCTCGCGGCTGCCCCGCCGCCCGGGTCACGGGACCGGCTGCGCGCGGTGGGACCGGAGACGTTCGCCGCGGAACTGAGGTCGCAGCAGGCGGTCGCGGTGACCGACACGACCTTCCGTGACGCGCACCAGTCGCTGCTCGCCACGCGTGTGCGCACCTACGACCTGCTCGCGGTGGCCCCGTACGTGGCCCGCACCACGCCGCAGCTCCTGAGCATCGAGGCGTGGGGAGGTGCCACGTACGACGTCGCCCTGCGGTTCCTGGGTGAGGACCCCTGGGACCGCCTCGCGTCCCTGCGCGCGGCCGTCCCCAACATCGCGCTCCAGATGCTGCTGCGCGGGCGCAACACGGTCGGCTACACGCCGTACCCCACCGAGGTGACGGACGCGTTCGTCGCGGAGGCGGCCGCCACCGGCATCGACATCTTCCGGATCTTCGACGCGCTCAACGACGTGTCCCAGATGACGCCGGCGGTGCGAGCCGTCCGGGAGACCGGGACCGCGGTGGCCGAGGTGGCCCTCTGCTACACGGGGAACCTCCTCGACCCCGCCGAGCGCCTGTACACGCTCGACTACTACCTCCGCCTCGCCGAGCGCATCGTCGACGCCGGGGCGCACGTGCTGGCCATCAAGGACATGGCCGGGTTGCTGCGGCCCGAGGCCGCGCGCCGGCTCGTGCGGGCTCTTCGGGAGCGCTTCGACCTGCCGGTGCACCTCCACACGCACGACACGGCCGGCGGCCAGCTGGCGACGCTCCTGGCGGCCGTGGAGGCCGGCGTGGACGCCGTCGACGGCGCCTGTGCGTCGATGGCGGGGACCACGAGCCAGCCGCCTCTCTCGGCGCTCGTGGCGGCCCTCGAGCACACCGAGCGCGACACGGGGCTCTCGCTGGACGCGGTGTGCGCCCTCGAGCCCTACTGGGAGAGCGTGCGGCGGCTCTACCGCCCGTTCGAGTCGGGGCTTCCTGCTCCGACCGGACGTGTGTACGAGCACGAGATCCCGGGTGGGCAGCTCTCCAACCTGCGCCAGCAGGCGATCGCCCTGGGCCTGGGGGAGAAGTTCGAGAAGGTCGAGGCGATGTACGCCGCGGCCGACCGGATCCTGGGGCACATCGTCAAGGTGACGCCGTCGTCCAAGGTGGTGGGCGACCTGGCGCTCCAACTGGTGGGCACGGGTGCCGATCCGGCGCGGTTCGCGGAGCACCCCGAGGAATACGACCTGCCGGATTCCGTGGTGGCCTTCCTGGCCGGGCAGCTGGGCGACCCGCCGGGCGGGTGGCCGGAGCCGTTCCGCTCGAAGGCGCTCGCCGGGCGCACGGTCAAGCCCGCGGGCAAGGACCTCACGGACGAGGACCGCGCCGCCCTGGCCGGGACGGCGGCGCAACGCCGCGACCGCCTCAACCGGCTGCTGTTCCCCGGTCCGGCCGCGGACCTGGCGAAGAGCCGGGAGGCATTCGGGGACATCAGCGTGCTCTCGACGCCGGACTACCTCTACGGCCTCACGGGTGCGGAGTCGCAGGTGGACCTCGGGCGGGGGGTACGGATGCTCGTCGCCCTCGAGGCCGTGTCCGACCCCGACCCCAAGGGCATGCGGACCGTGATGACGATCCTCAACGGCACCCTGCGCCCGGTCCAGGTGCGCGACCGGTCCATCGAGGTGGCGGTGGTGGCGGCCGAACGCGCCGATCCGAACGACCCCGGTCAGATCGCGGCGCCGTTCGCCGGAGCGGTCACGCTCGCCGTCGGCCCGGGCACCAAGGTGGAGGCCGGTCAGACGGTGGCCACCATCGAGGCGATGAAGATGGAGGCCAACATCACCACGCCTGTGGCCGGCACCGTCACCCGCGTCGCCTTCGTGGGCCTGCGTCAGGTGGACGGCGGGGACCTGGTGATGGTCATCGGCTGAGGGCCGGTCCGTCGCCGGGAGGCCCGTCGATGGGCCGGGGGATCGCGACGGCGGACCCCTCCGCCCGCAGGAGCGGGTGGAGTGACATAATGTGCATTATCGGCGTCAGACGGTAGGGGTCGGCGGCAGCGGTGCTCCTCGGGTCGTCGTCGTCAGGCGGGCGTCCTCCACAACGCGCGCCGGCGTTGGTCTGTCCACTGCGCCGTAGCGCACCTCGGCGAGGATCCGGCCGATCGAGCCAGGCTCGGCGCATGACCACGACACCCACGTACGACGGCACGTTCCACAATCCGTACCGGCCCGTCGAGCCCGACGGATCTGCCCGGCCCGACGTCCGCCCGGTGGGCGGCGCCGACGGGTCCCCGCACGGCCCCGACGACGACACGGACGTCCTCGACGGCGGCGGTGTCGACGACGTCACCCTGGTCGACGTCACACCGGTCGACGACGCGCTCGACGTGCCGTGCGACGACGTCGGCTGCGACCACCTCGACGGCTACCTCGACGACGACGATCTCGCGTGGGCCGGCGGCGACTGGGACGACGACCTCGCGGGCTTCGGCGTCGGTGCTCCCCTCGAGGACGACGACGACCTCATCGAACATCTGTGCACCATCGTCGGACCCGCTCGCACCGGGCGCCCCTCGCTCTGGGTGACGTTCCTCGACGACTGGGACCGGCCCACGTCGCTGGTGCTCACGATGGATCACATCGCACCCACGCCGGACCGCGTGGGGCTCGAGGCCCTGTTCGACCAAGCGCTGCTCGCCTTCTCACAGGAGTCGCACGAGGATCCCCAGGTGCTGGTGGCCGTTGTGCGACGGGGCGGCGGAAGGTCGGGGCCGTTCGAGGCGCGTTGGGCGGGAGCCATCCGGGAGGCCGTCGAGACGTGCGGAGGGGACCTGCGCGCGGTCGTGGCCATCGGTGAGCACGCCGCCACGGTGCTCCAGGACTGAGCGCCCGCGGGCCTGTCGCGCACCCGATGCGCCCCCACCGGAGCGGCCGCTCAGCGCCTGAGGGCCTTCTTCACGAACCCTTCACCGACGCGCGGAACAGGCGGCGCCGACGGGACGTTGGTCACATCGGAACACCCGCGAACCGGGTCCCCGAACGAAACACCGCTCGAGAGGTCCCGGAACCCCGCGGACACGGATGCGCCAGATGTGGAGGAGGACGCGATGGCCGAGCGTGCGCTGCGCGGAATGAAGATCGGCGCGAACAGCATGGAGTCCGAGATCGGCGTCGAGTTGGCGCCGCGGATCCAGGCTCGTTATGACTGCCCCAACGGGCACACCATTCTCCTGCCCTTCGCTGCCGGCGCCGATGTCCCGGCGGTGTGGGAGTGCCGGTGCGGGGCTCAGGCCCTGCTCGAGGACGCCACTCGACCGGAGCCGAAGCCCACGAAGCCGCCGCGGACCCACTGGGACATGCTGCTCGAGCGCCGCACGATCGCCGAGCTCGAGGACCTGCTGGCCGAGCGCCTCGACCTCCTGCGCCGGGGCGAGCTGCGTCGTCGGAGCGCATGACGCTCAGGGGTCGCGCTCAGCCGGGCACGCCACCCCGGCGGGCACGCCGTCCTGCCGAACCGGCGAGCGCGGCGACCTGCCCGGCGCGGTAGCGCGCCCCCCAGACCGTCACCCGCCAGAGCGCTTCGGTGACGATCGCCCGAGACATCTTCGACTCCCCCACCGTCCGCTCGACGAACGTGATGGGAACCTCGACGATGCGGCCACCGGCGTCCCGGACGCGTTGGGTCATGTCCACCTGGAAGCAGTACCCGTGCGACATGACCTCCCCGAGCGGCAGCCTCGCGAGGCACGACGAACGAAAGGCCCGGAAGCCGCCGGTCGCGTCGCGCACTGGCAGGCCCATTGCGACCCGCGTGTACGTGTTGCCGCCGCGGCTGAGCAGCTCACGTGAGCGCGGCCAGTTGACCACGCGGCCTCCCGGTACCCAGCGCGAACCGAGCACCAGGTCGGCCTGGTCGGACTCCAGGGCGGCGAGCAGGTCGGGCAGTTGTTCGGGCTGGTGCGAGCCGTCCGCGTCCATCTCGACGATGACCTCGTAACCACGCTCGAGACCCCAGCGGAAGCCCGCAACGTAGGCTCGGCCGAGCCCCTCCTTCCCCGCCCGGTGCAGCACGTGGACCTGCTCGTCCTGGGCGGCCCAGGCGTCTGCGATTGCTCCCGTGCCGTCGGGGCTCGCGTCGTCGGCGACCAGGACGTCGGCATCGGGCACCGCGGCACGGGTGCGCTCCAGGATCATCGGGAGCGCCTCACGCTCCTGGTAGGTGGGGATGATGACGAGGGTCTTCACGACCGTCTCCCTGTCGGTTGGTGCGCGGGGGCCGGGGCGGTCGCCCGACCGGCGGCGTGGGCCGCGACCCCCGCGGCCACGGCGCCGGCCGTGACCAGGGCCGCGGCGAGGGCCGGCCACGACCCCAGGCGGGTGGCCGTCGTGATCGAGGTCCGTAGGGGGACCTCGTCGATCATCTGCTCGGCCGTGAACAGGCCGGTGCTCCGGCGCACGGTGCCGTCCGGGCTGATGATCCCGCTGACGCCGACCGTCGAGACCTGCACAGCCGTGCGGCCGTGCTCGACGGCGCGAAAGCGCGTCATCGCCAGCTGCTGGGTCGACTCCGGCGTGCGGCCGAACGAGGCGTTGTTGGTCTGAACCACGATGATCTCGCCACCGGCGTCAACGGCGTCGCGAACGATCGAGACGTAGGCCACCTCGAAGCAGATGACGACCGCGAGCGGGACCGTCCGCCCGAGGCGTTCGACGTCCAGGGGTACCACCCCCACCTCGGTGCCGGGCAGCATGTCCGTGCGCACCAGATCCACCTTGTCCGAGAAGATCCGCGCAATGCCCCGGATCGGGATGTACTCGGCGAACGGCGCCGGGTGCTGCTTCGTGTAGACCGCCACGGGCCCCTCGCCGGCCACCCAGAGCACGGCGTCGTTGTACCGGCCCAGGTCGTCGTAGCGAAGGGTCCCGACGAGAATGGGGGCTCCGGCCCGCCGGGCTGCCCCGTCCACGAGGGCGGCCGTCGGGCCGTCGGCGCGCGGATCGACGTCGGAGGCGTTTTCGGGCCACAGGATCACGTCGAGCGCTCCCGTGCCGACCTCGTCCACGACGGCGTCCGTCCCCGCGACGTGGTTGCGCAGCACCTCGAGTCGCGTGGAGAAGGCGTCCAGGCCCGGGCGCGCGACGTTTCCCTGGACCGCCGCGAGCCGCAGCGTGCCCGATTCCGCCATGGCCTCGGGCGAACCTCCTCCCCCGGGCAACGGGATCAGGAGCCCGCACGCGACCAGCACCACGGCAGCGCCGATGGCGGCCGCGCCGCGCCTCGGGTCCCTGGTGCGCAGGAACACCCAGCCTTGCGCGAGCAGCGCACCGCACGCCGCCACCAGGCCGGAGACCAGGACGGCACCCCCGAGCGAGGCGAACGGCAACAACGGCCCGCCCGTCTGGGAGAACGCGAGGCGGCCCCAGGGAAAGCCGCCGAAGGGAACGATCGACCGCGCTTGCTCGAACGTCACCCACGCGACCGCGAACAGGACGGCGCGAACGTTGGGGCGGCGCGCCAGCACAGGTATCCGCCGGATCCACACCCACGAGGCTCCGAAGGCGGCGACGAACCCGGCTTCGGTGACCGAGAGCGCCACCCAGGGCACCACGCCGACCGACACGTAGAGCCAGTGGATGTGGGGCAAGAAGAACGCCAGGCCCCAGGCGAACCCGACGAGGGCGGCCCAGCGGGCGCTGTCCCGTCGCAGGGAGAGCGCGAGGAGCGCGACGCCGACCATCGCGGCGGGCCACCAGCCGACGTCGGGGAAGGCGGCACCGGCGACCAAGCCGCCGGCGACCGCCTGTGCGACGGTCGCCGGACGGCTCGGCTCACGGGAGGGCACGGTCGCAGGATACGTGCTCTGTCTGCACGAACCCGTCGGCGACCCTGCCTCGGGTGGCGAGCGGCGACCGACCGGCCCGCGTGCCCTTCGGTCCGGTCGTCCTCCGCCATGGAGTACGCCGTTTTCTAGTGAGCACGCAGGCCTGGTCGGTGTCCGCTCGAATGCGCCCATGCGAACGCGTGGGCGCATCAATCCGCCATCGGAAGAGACGCGTCCACGAGTGGAACGACTCGAAACCTACTCCCCCTGAGCGCCGTGTCAAGGGGAACGGAAGCGCAGGTCACGGGCCTATTCGCAGGTCACCGCACCGGCGCCACGGACCGTTTGACTCGATTTCAGGCGTGTCGCTCGGCGTGTCGCGCCGGGCAAGCGCTTGCACCCGTGATATCGGCGTATCGCCTCGGCGTAGGGTCGCCTCACACGGCGGTGTGGGCGACCACGCCGCGTCGTACCCGCCCGATCGCCTCGTGCGCTCGATGCCGGACGTGGGCCTGAGGAGCGGCCTTCGCGAGTTGGTCGAGCAGGTCGAGGACCTGCTTGGCCCACCGCACGAAGTCTCCCGCGGCGAGCTCCGAACCCTGGAGCACCACCTCGAGCGATCCACCGCGTGCCCAGCGGTGCATCGCGGGTACGAGCCCCAGGTCGAGCGGGGGTGCCGGCGTGATGCGGTTGTCGCGTTCCAGGTCAGCGAGGGAGGCAGCCAGCCGGAGGGTCTCGTCGATGGCACGGGCGAGCGCACCGGCCGGACCGCCCGGGACCACGGGGTTGGTCTCCACCTCGTCCGAGCGTGACTCGTACAGCACGGCCGCGCACATGGCGGCGAGCGAGGCGGCGTCGAGGGCGTCCCAAGCGCCGGTCCGCAGTGCCTCGGCCAGGACGAGGTCGCGCTCGGCGTACAGGCGTCGCAGCCACTGCCCGTCGTCGGTCACCACGAGGTCCGCAGCCCCGCGACCACCGTCGCGTCCCTCTCCCCCGCCGCCGGCGGCATCCGTCTCCTCCCCCGCCGGGGCGAGGTATCCGAGCGCGGAGAGGACGTCGCAGATCCGGTCGAAGTCCCGGGCGATGGAGGAGGTACGCCCCTCGATGCGGCGCACGAGTGCCTCGTGCTCCGCCGCGAGGCGGGCCCAGCGTTCCGCCCATCGTGCGTGGTCCTCGCGTTCTGCGCACCCGTGGCACGGGTGCGCCCGGAGCCGGCCGCGCAGCCGGGCGAGCTCGGCGTCGTCGGCCGCCTGCGCCCGTACCTTCGCGGGACGGTGCAGGTGGGCGCCGTCGTCCCGGGCGCCGAGGTCCATGAGGGCGTTGCGGAGCGAGGATGCGAGGTCGCGCCGGTCCGCGGGGCGGCGGGCGCTGAACGCCTTGGGGATCCGCACCCGGGTGACCGGGACGACGGCGCCGGGCAGGTCCCCCGCGGACAGGCGCCTCACCTGACGGTCGGCCGTCAGGACCACGAGGCGCGGGCCGTCCAGGCTCGTGGTCGACTCGAGGACCACGGCGTGTGCCGCGCGCCGCCCGCCGGGCACCTCCACCACGTCGCCCGGCCGCAGGTCCGCCATCGCTGCGGCGGTCGCCTCGCGCCGGGTGCTCGACCGCGCCCGGGACAGCTCCGCCTCCCGCTCGCGGATCGCCCGCCGCAGGGCGGCGTACTCGGCGAAGTCGCCCAGGTGGCAGCGCATCGCGGCGGCGTAGCCCTCCAGCGCCTCGGCGTGGCTGCGGGCCTGCCGCGCGAGTCCGACGACGGCGCGGTCGGCCTGGAACTGGGCGAAGGAGGTCTCGAGGATCTCTCGCGCCCGGGTCCGGCCCGTCTGCCCCACGAGGTTGACCGCCATGTTGTAGCTGGGCGCGAAGCTCGAGCGCAGCGGGTAGGTCCGGCGCGAGGCGAGACCGGCCAAGGCCACCGGGTCCAGACCGCCGGCGTAGAGGACCACGGCATGGCCCTCGACGTCGATGCCTCGACGGCCGGCGCGTCCCGTGAGCTGGGTGTATTCCGCCGCCGTCACCTCGGCGTGGGTCTGGCCGTCCCACTTCACGAGCTTCTCCAGGACCACCGTCCGCGCCGGCATGTTGATGCCGAGCGCGAGCGTCTCGGTCGCGAACACCACCTTGATCAGGCCGGCCGTGAAGAGGGTCTCGACCGTCTCCTTGAAGACGGGGAGCAGGCCGGCGTGGTGGGAGGCGATCCCCCGGCTCAACGCGTTCGACCAGGCCCAGAACCCCAGCACGTCGAGGTCCTCGGGGGGCAGCGTGGCGCACCGCTCGTCGACCACCGCCTGGATCCGAGCGATCTCCTCGGGCGTGGTGAGGCGGATGCCCGAGGCAACCACCTGCGCCACGGCCGCATCGCAGGCGGCGCGGGAGAAGATGAAGACGATGGCCGGCAGCAGGCCGGCCCGGTCCAGCCGGTCCACCACGAGGGGGCGGGACGGAGGTCGTACCGACGGTCCCGGGCCACGGCGTCCCGCTGGCCCGTGCTCGGCCCCTCGGCCCCGGGCCCGCCCCGCGTGATCCGGCGCGCTCGAGACGCGCGACGCGCGGCGGACGGCCTCGGCGAGATCGGGGTTGATCGGCGGGTTGGGTCCGGGGTCGGTCGGGTCGACCCGAGCCGAGTAGAGGTCGAGGATGCTCTCGCGCACCATGACGTGCTGCCAAAGCGGCACCGGTCGGCGTTCGGAGACCACCACGGCCACCTCTCCCCGCACCGTGGCCAGCCACTGTCCGAACTCCTCGGCGTTCGAGACGGTGGCGGACAGCGCGACGAGCTGCACGTCGTCGGAGAGGTGGATGATCACCTCCTCCCACACGGCACCGCGGTAGCGGTCGGCGAGGTAGTGGACCTCGTCCATGACCACGTACCCGAGCCCGTCGAGGGTCGGGGAGTCCGCGTACAGCATGTTCCGCAGGACCTCGGTGGTCATCACCACCACCGGTGCCTCACCGTTGATCGTGGTGTCCCCGGTGAGCAGCCCGACGTTCTCGGCGCCGTGGCGGGCTACCAGATCCACGTACTTCTGGTTGCTCAGCGCCTTGATCGGGGCGGTGTAGAACGCCTTGCGCCCGGTCCGCAGGCCCAGGTGGACGGCGAACTCCCCGACCACGGTCTTGCCCGCGCCCGTCGGTGCGGCGACCAGCACGCCGCGGCCGCCTTCGACGGCGCGGCACGCCTCCACCTGGAACGGGTCGAGGTCGAACTCCAGGCACTCGCGGAAGACCGCCAGTTCGGACCGCGCGTCCGCCGCGCGGTCCTGGGCCGCGGCGTAGCGTTCCGCCGGCGAGGGCGACGACGGCGAACCGGGCGGCGGCGCGACCCGGGCGTCACCGGGCCCACGGCCCGCCCGACGGCGCGCCGGGCTCATCCCGCCGCTCCGATCCGAGGGGCGAGGACCGCGAGGGCGCCGGGCTCGATCGTGCACCGCAGCGGCAGCGCACCGAGGCGCTCGCCGTCAGCGAAGGCCTCGGGGGGACGGGGTGCGGAACCCTCGTCCTCGGGGCGGAGGAGCACCTCGCGGGCTCGGATGACCGTCACGGCCGGGTGGGACACGTGGCGGCCTCGGTAGACGCGTGGGAAGACCCGCAGCAACTCGGTGCGACTCACCGGCCCGACGAGGACCAGGTCCAGAAGCCCGTCATCCATACGGGCCTGCGGGGCGATCCGCATCCCCCCGCCGAACGCCGGTGTGTTCGCCACGGCCACCAGGGTGTGCGGCCCCGACCGGTCGACGCCGTCCGCCGTCACGCGGTATCCGTACGGACGGAAGCCACGCAGCTCCTGCAGCAGGGCGCGTACGTAGCGACCGGTGCCGCTCGGCCGCCGCAGCGTGTTCGCCCGGGCATTCACAGCGGCGTCCAGCCCGCCCGAGAGGACGCCTGCGAACCAGACGTCGATGCCGCCCGCGGTGCGCTCCCCGACCCCGCGGACGCGGACGGCGTCGACCTGCCGAGGGCCGGCGGTCAGACCGGCGCGGATCGCGCGAAGGGCGCTTTCGACGTCGCGGACGGGGAGGCCGAGCGACCGGGCGATGTCGTTCCCGTTGCCGACGCCGACGACGCCGAGGGGGACTCCGGTACCGGCCACTGCGGTGGCGCCGAGACCTACGATCCCGTCGCCACCGACCACCACGAGCGCGTCGAGGCCTCGCGCGACGGCCTCACGGGCATTCAGGAGCGCCTGCTCGGCGTCGCTCCCGGAGAGGCTCTGGACGTCGCTGCCGTCGCGGGCCAGCGCGTGGAGCACCGCGGCACCGGCGGAGCGGCCCCGACCGTGACCCGCCGTCGGATTCACCACGACGCCGATGCGCCTCATGACGCGGGTTCGGCCCCCTCGGCGAGCCTGGGGCTCCCGCCGTCCTCATCAGCCGCGACGGGGCGCGGCTTCCATCGGCCCGCGCGCTTGTCCATCAGTACGCACACGCCCACGGCACCGAAGTACAGGGCGCAGATGGGCACGGCGAGAAGGATCATGGAGACCGCGTCGGGAGTCGGCGTCGCGACCGCCGAGAAGACGAAGACCAGGAGCACCGCCCATCGCCAGCCGCGGCCCCATACCCGGGCGCGCACGAGCCCGAGCGCAGTGAGCGCCACCATCGCCAAGGGGAGCAGGAACGCGAGCCCGAAGGCGAGCGTCAACTGCATCACGAACCCCAGGTACACGGAGGCGTTGATGAAGTTCACGGAGCCCGACGGCGTGAAGTCGATGAGCAGCGTGACCGCGTGCGGGAGGAACACGTACGCGACCGTCACGCCCCCGAGGAAGAGGGGCACGCCCGCGGCGAAGTAGGCGAGCGCACGGTGGCGCTCCTTGGGGGTGAGGCCCGGTGCCAGGAAGGCCCAGACCTGGTAGAGCCACCAGGGGCTGGAGACGATGAGGCCCACGAAGATCGACACCCTGAGCCGGATGTCGAAGGACGTGGCAATACCCTCGAAGTTGAGCGCCGCAGTCTTGCCGGAATCGTTGACGGCCTGGATCGGCGCCTGGAGCGCGGCGAAGACGTCGGCATACACGATCCAGCCGATGACCGAGCCGACCACGATCCCGAGCGCCGCCAGGACAGTCCGGCGGCGCGCCTCGCGGAGGTGGTCGGCGAGGGGCATCCGCCCCTCGGGGTTGCGGCGCCGCCGGCTGGTGCGGGATGCCACGCGGGCTATCGGCCGGACTGACCGGCCTCGCCGGGCGGCGTGGCCGGCGTGGTGTCGGTCACGCCGGCAGCAGGGGCGTCCGCCGTCGTTCCGGACGGGGCCGGCTTCTCCGCCGCGGCCTCAGTCGAGTCACCGCGGAGTTCCTTGGCCTCCTCCTTGAGGATCTTCATCGACTTGCCGACGTTCCGTGCGACGTCCGGCAGCCGGTTGGCACCGAACAGCACGAGGACGATGAGCGCCAGCAGCAGGATGTGCTGGATTTGCAGTCCGTTGCGGAACATGGTCTGCCTTCCCTTTGGTCTACTCCAGTGTACGTCCGCACCGCGAGGCCCCCCACGCCCGGGAGAAAGCCGATGGCGCGACGTTCATCACGCTCGTCGGAGCCTCAGAGCGGGGAGCCGACCTGCTTCCAATGCTTCAGTGCGCGGTCCAGGCGCCGCGTCCTACGGAGCCTGACCGTCCGGAGGTGGGATTCGTGCGCCGCTCGGAATCGCGCCTTCTCTTCCGGGGTGGCGGCGAGGTCGGGCCGCGGCGGGACGGGCGCGGGGAAGCGCTCGGCCAACTCGGCCTGCAGTGCCTCGAGGCGCGCGACCACGCGCGAGGCCCGCTCGAGTTCCACCAGCAGCGCCTTCCCCGAGCGCCAGACGTGCCGCGCCAGCAGGACGGCGCCGGTCAGCATGCCGATGACGAGCAGCAGCCAGACGGAGAACCAGAGCATCGGATCAGGCTAGCCGCTCGTACTCGGTGAGCGCCGCCCGGGCCGAGCGCGCGACGTCCTGGGCCACCGACGCCGGCGCGACGGCGCGGACGTCCGGTCCCAGCCCCAGGACCAGCCCCCGCAACCACGCGGCGGAGGCCACCCGGACCTGGATCCGGACGCCGCCGTCGTCCAGGTCGGTAGCCGTCTCGACCGGGACCGTCTCGGCCACCCATCGGGCGCGCGGAGCGAGGTCCAGCGTCGCGACGAGGTCACGGCCGGCCAGGTCCGGTTCGGCGCCGACGGGCTCGGGGGTGTCGGGGTGCTCCCCCGCCTCGGCGTCGGTCACCCTCGCGTCCAGGATGCGGTCCACGCGGAAGTGGCGCACCTCGCCCGCGCGGTGGCACCACGCCCGCAGGAACCACCGGGACCCGTCGGTGAGCAGCTGCAGCGGGTCCACGTCGCGCTCGGTCACCACGTCCTCAGCCGAGACGTAGCGCAGGTGGATCACCCGCCGGGAGCCGACGGCGGCCCGCAGCCGCGCCACGAGGTCGGCCTGGCCGGGGCCGGCGAGCCGCACGTCGACCGCAGCGGCGGCCGCGGCCGCGCCTCCCGCGGCCGCGGCGAGCTTCGCGCTCGCCGAGGCGGCGACATCGGCTCCGGGGAGCCCGGGTACGGCCTCGAGCGAACGGAGCGCGGCGAGCAGGGCGACGGCCTCCGAGGCGCCCAGGCGCAACGGGCGGTGCATCCCGCGAGCGTCGGTCAGTGTCAGGACGCCCTGCTCGTAGGCGTCGTAGGAGAAGTCGATGAGGTCGTCGGGAAGATAGCCGGGCGTGCCCGTGACCCAGAGCAGGTTCACGTCCGCCAGGACCTGGCCCTCGCTCACGCCGAAGTGCTCCGCTACCTCGGCGACCGGCGCGCCGGGACGGCGGCTGAGGTAGGCCACGAGGGCCAGCAGGCGGGTGACCCGCTCGGTGGTCGGTTCGAGCGCCATCAGCCGGACGCTCCCAGGGCGGCCGCCGCACGCAGCCGGGTGAGAACGGCGGCGCGCAGATCCGCAGGGTCGAGGACCACCACGGCGTCGGCGTAGCCGGCGACCTCGTCGGCAAAGGGCTCGGCTTCCTCGAAGGGCACCTCGATCACGTCCCGGTCCGCCAGCGGGGTCGGCGGTCCGAGGGCCCGGGCGCGTAGCGCGACGGCGCGCTCGGGGCGCACGGCCAGCCGCGCGGTGCCCCCCACGCCACGGGCGCGGGCCAGCAGATCGGGGAGGTCGACGTCGTCGGGAGGCCGGACGGTCCCGGCGGCGCCGGCCTCGCGTACCCGGCCCTCGATACGGGAGAGCCGGAAGGCGCGCGGCGCGAGGCGGTCCCGGTCGAACCCGAGGAGGTACCACCCCCGGTCCTGGCAGACCAGTCGCCAGGGCTCCACCAGTCGCACCCGCACCTCGCCGGTGCTGGCCGCGCGGTAGGTGAACGTGACGGGCGCCCGAGCGGCGATCGCGTCGAGGAGCGCGGAGAAGCCGGCCTCGGGAGCCCGGACCCGCAAGGCGACGCCCGCCGTGATCTCGGGTTCGGGGGCGGGCCCGACGGCGCGCAACTTGGTGAGGCCCCGTGCGGCAGGACCGCGCAGGCTCGCCTCGCGCCACACCTGCGCCGCCAGCGAGAGCAGGCCCACCTCGGCCGGGGTGAGCTCGACCGGTGGCAACTCGTATCCGGCCGTGTCGATCCGGTAGCCGACGTCGTCCGCGTGGGTGGCGTCCGTGTCCGTCACCAGCGGGATGCCGAGGTCCCGCAGCGCATCCTTGTCTCGCTCGAACATGCGCTCGAAGGCGTCGTCCGAGGCTGCGGCCTCGTACCCGTGGACCTGAGCCCGGATCTGGGCCTTGGTCATCCGCCTTTCGGCGTGCGTCAGCGCGATCACGAGGTCGAGCAGCCGCTCGGCCGGGTCCACGCGCTGCGCCACCCGGTAAGGCTACCGGCCGCCTCCGCACCCGCCTCGGCGGTAGCGTGACGTGCGTGATCGTGTGGCGAGACGCCGTGGTGCGAGCCAAGGGCCGGTCCTGGGACGGCGCGCAGGAACTCAGCGTGGAGGTGCTCGGCGGCCGGGAGCACCCACTGCCCGCCGATCGGCCGCTCCCGCCCGGGACCGTGATCCGCGCGCTCGCCTACGTGGCGCTGGTGGGCGAGCCCGAGGTCGGCGACCGCGTGAGCGTGACCGCATCGGCGCTCGCCCGCGGCCTCGGCACCGGGGGGTACGCGCTGGTTGCCGCCCTTCCGGACCGGCTCCCGGCCGATCCGGCGCCCGGTCCCGGTCACATCGTCAAGGCCAGGTACACGCCTCTCCAGGCGATGCTGCTCGGCGTCGACGAGCAGGAGTCGCCCTGGCACGAGGTGCTCCGCGACGCGGACGACCTGGCGGGCCTCCCCGTAGTGGTGGCCGACCTGCACTCGGCCGTGCCCGCGGTGATCGCCGGGGTGCGCCGTCGTGCCGCCGACCTCGGCCGCTCCACGCCTCGCGTCGCCTACGTCATGACCGACGGCGGGGCCCTGCCCGCCTGGTTCTCTCGGATGATCGCGGGCCTGCGCGCGGCGGATTGGATCGCCGGCGTCGTCACCGTTGGTCAGGCCTTCGGCGGCGACCTCGAGGCGGTCACCGTCCACACCGGGCTCCTCGCCGCGCGCCTGGTGCTCGGGGCCGACGTCGCCGTCGTCGCCCAGGGCCCGGGGAATCTCGGCACGGGGACGCGGTGGGGTTTCTCGGGCGTCGCCGCGGGCGACGCTCTCAACGCGGTGGGCACCCTGGGAGGTCGGGGCGTCGCCGCCCTCCGGGTGTCCGGGGCCGATCCTCGCGAACGCCACCTCGGCGTCTCCCACCACAGCCTCACGGCGTACGGACGCGTGGCGCTGGCGGCGAGCGACGTCGTCGTCCCCGTCTTCGGCGGCGACCTGGCCGACCTCGGGGCCCTCGTCCGGGCCCAGGCAGCACCTCTCGGTGCCCCGCAGGGCCGGCATCGCCTGGTGGACGTAGACACGGACGGGCTGCTCGAGGCGCTGGCCACGAGCCCGGTGCCGCTCTCGACGATGGGCCGCGGCCTGGCCCAGGACCCGGCTGCCTTCCTGGCATCCGCGGCCGCCGGAGTCCACGCGGCCGACCTCGCCGCCGACGTCTCCGCGGGAGCCGCGCCGGAGCGCTAGCGGCCGCGTGCCTCGTGCAGCGCCACGAGCGTGGCCAGCCGGCGCGCCTCCGCCTCGGCGAGGGCGCCGTCGGCCCGCTGGACGGCCATGACGGGGAGGGTGTCGCCGTCGGCGAGGTCGAGTTGCGCCCACGGGCGCCCCTGACCGAAGCGGACCGAGATCACCTCGGACCATTCCACCCGCCGGACGACCAGGAGGTTGCGCACCGTGACGCCCTCCTCATCGGGGATCGCCCGGACGGTCGCCTGGCGGTAGCAGAACCAGCCGATTCCCACGGCCAGCCCGGCGATCGCCAGGCGGTCACCCGCCGTGGTGGTGAGAGCAGCCGTGCTCGGCACGACCAGGGCCAGGGCGCCCAGGCCGAGGACCGTGAGGACCGCGAGCACCAGGGCGACCAGGCGCGCCGAGCGCGGCCGGAAGGCGGCGTAGAGGTCGGCGGTCGCGCTCACGTGCCCAGTCTGCGTCCGATCGCGGGCGGCGTCACGCCCGCCGGGCCCGGTCAGAGGCGGCAGGCGTGGATCGACGTCACGAGGATGGCGCGCGCGCCCACCGCGTAGAGGTCGTCCATCACCTGGTTGGTCACGGTCCGGCGCACCATCGCGCGCACGGCCACCCAGCCCGCGTTGTGCAGCGGCGAGACGGTCGGTGACTCCAGGCCGGGGGTGATCGCGACCGCGGCCTCGACGTGCTCGACCGGGACGTCGTAGTCCATGAGCACGTACTCGCGCGCGACGATGACGCCCTGGAGCCGGCGGTCGAGCACCTCCAGGCCGGCCGGCACCTCGCGAGCCGAGGGCCGGATGAGCACCGCCTCGGAGCGCAGGATGGGGTCGCCGAACACCTCGAGGCCCGCAGCCCGCAGCGTCGAACCGGTCTCGACCACGTCCGCGACCACGTCCGCGACGCCGAGGCGGACGGCGGACTCGACCGC